>DAITNL010000025.1:21612-25130 GCA_036834665.1 Candidatus Competibacteraceae bacterium
TGATCTGCCCGAGGCGCTGATTGCCCAGCAGCCGCCCGCCGCGCGTGGCGCTAGCCGGCTGCTGACGCTGGATGGCGCCAGCGGCGCTCTTGCCGACCGGCAGTTTCATCAACTGCCGGAGCTGCTGCGGCCGGGTGATCTGCTGGTGTTCAACGATACCCGGGTGATTCCGGCGCGGTTGTTCGGGCGCAAGGCCAGCGGCGGGCGCGTCGAGATCCTGGTCGAGCGCATTCTGGACGCACAACGGGCCTGGGTCCACCTGCACGCCAACCGTTCGCCACGCGCCGGCGGCCTGCTGCAGTTCGATGCCGGTTTTCAGGCGACGGTGCAGGGTCGCCAGGGTGAACTGTTCGAGCTGCAGCTTGAAGGCGATCAGCCGTGGCTGGATGTGTTGGAGCAGCATGGCCGGATTCCGTTGCCGCCCTATATCGCCCGCGAGCCGACCGCCGCCGACCGTGAGCGTTATCAGACGGTCTATGCCCGTGAACCCGGCGCGGTGGCCGCGCCGACCGCCGGTCTGCATTTTTCCCCGGAACTGCTGGAGCAGTTGAGCACGCGGGGCGTGGCGCAGACCTTCATTACGCTGCACGTTGGCGCCGGCACCTTTCAGCCGCTGCGCGTGGAACGCATCAGCGAGCACCGCATGCACTGCGAACGGATGAGCGTGACTGCTGCGACCTGCGAACAGATTCACGCGACCCGGGCGCAGGGCGGGCGGGTGATCGCGGTCGGCACCACCGCAGTGCGGGCTTTGGAAAGCGCGGCGCGTGCCGGCGAGATCCAACCCTGGAGTGGTGAAACCGATATTTTCATTTATCCCGGCTACCGCTTCCGCTGCGTCGATGCGCTGGTGACCAATTTCCACCTGCCGGAATCGACTTTGCTGATGCTGGTGGCGGCCTTCGCCGGTCACGCCGAGGTGCTCCACGCCTACCGGCATGCCGTACAGCAGCGCTACCGTTTTTTCAGCTACGGCGATGCCATGTTCATCACCCGTCGCCCGGCTTGAAATTGCCTGTGCCGCACCGTATAGAATCCGGTCAACAGTTCAACAGACTTACCCCACTGGAGCACGCAATGAAACGCATTTTCCTGTTCCTGGCGACCAACCTGGCGGTGGTGGTCCTGCTGGGTATTGTCGCCAATCTGCTCGGTGTCAACCGCTATCTGGTCGGCTCCGGCCTGAATCTGCCGTCCCTGCTGGTATTCGCTGCCATCTTTGGCATGGGCGGTTCGCTGATTTCGCTGTTGATGTCGAAATGGGTGGCCAAGCGCTCGGTGGGCGCGCAGGTCATCGAACAGCCGCGCACCGAGGCGGAGCGCTGGCTGGTAGAAACCGTGCGTCGTCAGGCGCAGGCTGCTGGCATCGGCATGCCGGAAGTGGCGATGTATGAGTCGCCGGAGCCGAACGCCTTCGCGACCGGCGCCAATCGCAACAATGCGCTGGTTGCGGTCAGCACCGGCCTGCTGGAGCAGATGAGCGCCGAGGAAGTGGAGGCGGTGCTCGGTCATGAGGTCAGTCATGTGGCCAATGGCGACATGGTGACCCTGAGTCTGCTGCAGGGCGTACTCAACACCTTCGTCATTGTGCTGGCGCGGGTGGTCGGCTACGCGGTCGATCTGGCCCTGTCCAAAAACGAGAATAATCGTGGGCCGGGCATCGGCTATTATCTGGCCAGTTTTGTTGCGGAGTTGCTGTTTGGCTTCCTGGCCTCGCTGATCGTGATGTGGTTCAGCCGCTATCGTGAATTCCACGCTGATGCGGGCGGTGCGCGTCTGGCCGGGCGGGGTAAGATGATCGCGGCGCTGGAGCGGCTGCGGCAGTTGCACGAGCCGTCGCAGTTGCCGTCGGAAATGGCAGCGTTCGGGATTAATGGTGGGCTGGGTGAAGGTCTGCGCAAACTGCTGATGACGCATCCGCCGCTGGAAGAGCGCATCGCTGCTCTGCGTCAGCAGGGCTGATTTTTTAGCCGCTGGGGCTAGTCAGGGACGGCGAAAGCCGCTATAGTGACGACCTTCGATTTTAGGGGCGGTAGCTCAGTTGGGAGAGCGTCGCGTTCGCAATGCGAAGGTCGAGGGTTCGATCCCCTTCCGCTCCACCAGTCTCTCAGGGCCCGGATTACATGATCCGGGCCTTTTTTATTGCCTGGAATCAGCGGGTCGGTGTGGCGGGTTGCACTCACCAATACCGCGCCTGCTCCGGCAGGATCCAGCGCACGCCGCCGCGCGGGTCGGGTGAATCGCCGTGATAGCGTGGCACCAGATGCACATGCAGGTGCATCACGGTCTGCCCAGCGGCCACGCCATCATTGATGCCGATGTTAAAGCCATCCGGTTGCAATTCCGCCTGCAGCGCCGCGCGCGCCTCATTTAGCAACAGGCCCAGTTCGACCCATTCGACGATGCTCAGATCAAATAGCGACACGACATGCCGGCGCGGCAGCAGCAGGGTATGTCCCAGCGAGATCGGGAAGCGGTCGCGAATCGCGCGCAGATGTTCACTGTGATGAACGATGTCTGCAGCCGACAGTTTACAGAACGGGCAGGGCGGGTTTGACATGGGCGCAGCCTTCCGCAGAGCGGTGAACCTGCCCCAAGTGTATACGGCAGGTTGCTCAATCGTGCAGGCGGAACACGATCGGCACCTGCGCCACGGCCAGCCGTTCTGCGGCCGGTGGGCGAAAGCGCCAGCGGGCTACGGTGCGTCGCGCTTCCTCATCGAGCATTTCATGACCGCTGCTGTGGGCGACACTGACGGTTTCCACCTGACCGGCGGGATTGACCGTCAGGCGCAGCAGCACCCGGCCTTCGTAGCCGCGTTCGCGCGCCAGTGGCGGATAACGCGGCGGCGGGTTGCCGGGCAGGGGATACAGCGCAGACACGGGTACGGCTGCCGCACCCGCGCCGACGGTGCCGGTGCCGCTGGTGCTGTTGCCTGCCGGGAGATTTGCGCCAGTGCCAGTGCCAGTGCCAGTGCCAGCGCCTGCATTGCTGGAAGATGCGGCGACGGGTGCGGTTGCCGTTGCTGCCGATAGCGAGCGCGGTTCCAGATGCGGACCGGGCGCGGGGCTTGCCTCGGGTGGTGGTGCCGCGCGCCGGCTGGGCCTGGGCTGGACCGGTTTGGGTGCGGGCGGGATCAGCTTTGTCTGGGCGAGGCGCTCTGGTGGCAGTGGCTGGGGCGGACGGGCTTTCACCACGGGGCGCGGTTTGCTGGGCGGTGGTTTACTGGCGGGTGTTGACGGTGGCATCGGCCGGGGTTCCGGTGTCTTGACTGGTTGCGGTGGCGCGGCTGGTGGAGATGGTGCGGCGGCTACCGTAGCAGCGGGCGTAGCAGCGGGTGCTGGCACGGACGGCGCGGGTTCCGGCGCCATCAGCTTGATGCGGATCACGGTGGCCGGAGGCGATGCCGGTGGCCGCCAGTTCAGCGGCAGATGCGCCAGGCCCAGATGCGTGCACAGGGCCAGCAGCGCGGCGCCCGCCAGCCGTTGCAGCTCGCCAGACCCGGATAGCGGCTCAGG
>DAITNL010000026.1:0-4414 GCA_036834665.1 Candidatus Competibacteraceae bacterium
TTCGTCCTGAGTGCCGCGCTGCTGATCGGCACCCTGGCGCTGGCCGCTGATGCCAAAAAGCCATCCGGTAAGGTCACCATCGATGAAACGCAGTTTGGCTTCATCCTCGGCGGCAGCAGCGGTGGCGGCACGCTGAGCTACAAGGGCAAGCAGTACAACTTCAAGATCGGCGGGCTGAGCGTGGGCGCCAATGTTGGCGTGTCGAAAATCGCTGCAGTTGGCGAAGTCTACGACTTGAGCGATGTACGCAAATTTCCCGGCACCTACACCAAGCTGGATGCTACGGTCGCGCTGGGCGGCGGCGTTGGCGGGCTGCAGATGAAGAATGAAAACGGCGTGATCATGCGCCTGGAGTCGCGCACTCAGGGCCTGCAGTTCAATCTGGGCATGAGTGGCGTGACGGTGACGATGGAAAAGTAGGCATTGGAATAAGCAGCGCCCGCTTGGTCGAGCGTGGATACTGATCCCGTCGACGTAGCGGGCGCGGCTGTTCAGGCTGCGATGCCGCTCAGGCGCAGCAGGGCGTCGATGCGCGGCGCGCGGCCACGGAAGGCGATGAAGCTGTCCAGCGCGGGCCGTGAACCGCCAACTTCGAGAATCTGCGCGCGGAAGCGCGTCCCCGTGGTGGCATCAAAAATCCCACTTTCCTCAAACGCGCTGAAGGCATCCGCCGACAGCACCTCGGCCCACTTGTAGCTGTAATAACCCGCTGCGTAACCGCCGGCGAAAATGTGGCTGAAGGCGTTGGCAAAGCGGTTCCACGGCGGCGGCAGGATCACCGCGACCTGCTGGCGCACCGTGTCCAGCACCGCGCGCACCCGCCCGCCCTGCGCCGGATCGTAGTCATGATGCAGGCGGAAATCGAACAGGGCGAATTCCAGTTGCCGCGCCAGTAGAATCCCGGCCTGGAAATGCCGGGCATCGAGCATGCGCTGATACAGTGCCGCGGGCAGTGGCTCACCGCTTTGATAATGACTGGCCAGCAGATCCAGCGCCTCGCGTGACCAGCACCAGTTTTCCAGGAACTGGCTGGGCAATTCCACCGCATCCCATTCCACGCCATGAATGCCAGCCACCGGCGCATAATCAACCGTGGTCAGCAGGTGGTGCAGCCCATGGCCAAACTCGTGGAACAGGGTCTGCACCTCACCGTGGGTCAGCAGTGCCGGGTCATTGCCCACCGGCGGCGTGAAGTTGCACACCAGATAGGCTGCCGGCCGCCGCACTGTGCCCTCGACCTGGCGCCGCGTCAGGCAGCCGTCCATCCACGCGCCCCCGCGCTTGCGTGGCCGGGCATACAGGTCAAGATAAAACCGACCGCGCACCGTGCCGCTGGCATCGACGATTTCATACACCTGCACCGCCGTATCCCAGACTTCGACCCCGTCCAGGGCGCGGATAGTGATGCCAAACAGCTTTTCCGCGACCGCAAATAGCCCCGGCAACACCCGGGTGATCGGGAAATAGGGGCGCAGTTCTTCCTGCGATAACTGGTAGCGCTGCTGGCGCAGCTTCTCCGCGTAATAGCCGATGTCCCAGGCTTCCAGCTCGCTGGGGCCGCCCTGCTCGCGGGCAAAGCTGCGCAGCTCATCGAGTTCGTGCTGCGCCTGCGGCCGGGCGCGCTGGGCCAGATCAGTGAGGAAATCCAGCACCTGCGCCGGCGAGTCAGCCATCTTGGTGGCCAGCGAGTAGTCGGCATAGCTGGCAAAGCCGAGCAGTTGCGCCAGTTCGTGGCGCAGCGCCAGGATGCATTCCATCACTGGACTGTTATCCCACTGACCGGCGTTCGGCCCCTGATCGGAGGCGCGGGTGCAGTAGGCGTTGTACAGTTCGCGGCGTAGTTCCCGGTTGTCGGCATAGTTGAGCACCGGCAGATAGGACGGCAGTTCCAGAGTCAGCAGCCAGCCCTCCAGCCCGCGTTGTTGTGCGGTTTGCCGGGCCAGGGCACGGGCTGAATCCGGCAGTCCGGCCAGCTCCGTCTCGTCGTGCACCAATCGGGTCCAAGCCTGAGTGGCGTCGAGTACGTTTTCGGCGAACTTGGCGCTGAGCGCGCTCAATTCCTGCATGATCGTCTTGTAGCGCTCACGCTGTGTCGCCGGCAGGGCGATGCCCGACAGGCGAAAATCGCGCAGGGCATTATCGATGACTTTGCGCTGCGCCGGATTGAGCGTGGCGTACTCCGGGCCGGTGGCGATGTGCTGGTAGGCCTGATAGAGACCCTCGTGCTGGCCGAACTCGGTGTAGTAGGCGCTGAGCTTGGGCAGGCAGGCGTTATAGGCGCTGCGCAGGGCCTCGGAATCGCATACTGAGTGCAGGTGATTCACCGGCGACCAGGCCCGACTCAGGCGATCTTCCAGCGCTTCCAGCGGCTGGATCAGCGTGGTCCAGGTGGGCGAGCTGGCGCAGTCGGCCAGCAGGCCTGCGATTGCGGCGCGGTTCTCGGCCAACAGGTGATCGATGGCCGGTTCGACGTGTCCGGCCTGGATGGTGTTGTAGGCGGGCAGGTCGCTGGCGGTCAGGAGCGGGTTGCTCATCGCATGAATATCCTTGGATCTCGGTTCGGGAAAAGTGCGGCAGTGCTGACAGCGGGCGGTGCGCGCCTGCCACGCGTTTTGACAGCACTCATGGCCAGAGTGCCAGCAGAAGCGCGCTGGCTCGCACAGCCAGCAGCAGGGTCAGGATGGCGTGTCACTGGAAATAATGGATCAGACGGCCTTCTCTGTGGAAGGCAGCGATGAGTATCGACCCGAGGCCGCGCCTGCGATCAGCACGCTGCGGCGCGGTGGCGCTCCTTCAGGCGCCGGTAGTTCTGTGCCGAGTATTCGAGGAATTCCAGTTCACGTGCGTTGAGCGGGCGCACCTGTTTGACCGGGCTGCCGACGTAGAGATAGCCGCTGTTGAGGACCTTGCCGGGCGGCACCACGCTGCCGGCGCCGATGGTGACCCGCGAGTGCACGACCGCCCGATCCATCACGATCGCACCCATGCCAATCAGGCAGAAATCCTCAATGGTGCAGGCGTGCAGGATGGCCTTGTGGCCGACGGTGACCTCGTTGCCAATCAGCGTCGGTTGGCCACCCGGGCAGAAGCGGCTGTCGTGCGTGACGTGAATGACCGTTCCATCCTGAATGCTGCTGCGGGCACCGATACGAATCTGCTGGATATCGCCGCGAATCACACACAGTGGCCAAACCGAACTGTCTTCGCCGATTTCAACATCGCCGATCACCACGGCGCTGTCGTCGATATGGGCGGAGGGATGAATGCGCGGCGCGTGTTGCTCGAAAGGACGGATGGGCATGATGGTGCTCGCGGTGGGGGGCGGATGGGGTGGCGAACGCTCAGCGCATGGTCACCAGTTCTTCCGCGCTGGTGGGATGAATCGCCACGGTATCGTCGAAGTCGCGCTTGGTTGCGCCCATGCGAATGGCCACGGCAAAGCCCTGCAGCATCTCGTCGGCGTTTTCGCCGATCAGGTGGCAGCCAACGATTTTTTCCGTCGCACCGACGCAGACCAGCTTCATCAGGGTCGGTGGCTTGCGCACGGTGAAGGCGTGGTACATCGGCGTAAAGCGGGTCTGGTAAACGCGCACCGCGTCACCGTGCTGCTGGCGCGCTTCTTCTTCGGTCAGGCCGACGGTGCCGATCGGTGGATGGCTGAAGACCACGGTCGGAATGGTGTCGTAGGGCAGGTAGCGTTCCGGCTGCTGGCCGAACAGGCGATCGGCGAGGCGCCGCCCGGCAGCGATGGCTACCGGGGTCAGATGAAAGTGCCCGGTGACATCGCCGATGGCATAAATGCCGGGGATCGTGGTGTTCTGATAGCGGTCGGTGGGCAGACTGCCATCCGGGTTCACGCTCACCCCGGTGGCGGCCAGATTGAGCGTATCGGTGTTGGGATCGCGGCCGATCGCCCACAGCAGCACATCACTTTCCAGGACTGCGTCATGGCCATCATGGCCGTTGCAGTGCAGGCGCAGGGTACCGTTGGTCTGTCGCGTCACCGCGCGCACCTCGCTGCGGGTAAGAACAGTGATGCCGTCCTCGCGCAGCCGTTCCATGAGCTGTTCGCGCAGCAGGGCATCGAAAGGACGCAGCACTTGATCCTTGCGCACCAGCAGGGTTACTTCGGCGCCGAGAGCATTGAGCATCCCGGCCAGTTCCACGGCGATATAGCCGCTGCCGACGATCACCGCGCGGCGCGGACAGCTGTTCAGGGTAAAAAAGCCATCGGAACTCAGGCCAAATTGTGCACCGGGCAGATCCGGAATGCGGGGCCGGCCGCCGGTAGCGATCACCAGATGATCGGCACTGTAGATTCGGCCACCGACCTGCACGCTGTGGGCATCGACAAAGCGTGCCGCACCCTGCAGCAGATCGACACCGGCCTCGGCCAGATAGCCCAGATACCAGT
>DAITNL010000026.1:4424-8804 GCA_036834665.1 Candidatus Competibacteraceae bacterium
GATATAGCTATCGCGGGCGCTTTTCAGCCGCTGCCAGTCGAAGCCGAAGTAATCAAGCTTGAAGCCATAGCCGGTGGCATCGTCGAGGGCGTGGGCGAGCTGGGCGGCATACCACATGATCTTCTTGGGTACGCAGCCCGCATTAACGCAGGTGCCGCCGAGTCGGCCAGTTTCAATCACGGCGCAGCGGGCGCCATAGCGGGCAGCGCGCTCGGCCACCGATAAGCCGCCGCTGCCGCCACCAAGGGCGATCAGGTCATAGTGTTTCTCAGCCATGCAGTCTCCTTGGAGTTTTGATCAGCCGGGACGGGGATTGCCGGGACATACGGAAACGGTGCGTGTGGACCGGAGAGAAGCCCGCAGATCCGGCACCGCGCGGGGCGGCGTGAACCTGCGGGCCGAGGGCAGGACTTAGACCAGCGGCATGTCCGGCAGGGCTTGCAGCTTCCAGATCTCGGCGTTGTACTCCAGCATGGTGCGGTCAGTGGAGAACTTGCCGCTGCTGGCGGTGTTGATGATGCTCATGCGCGTCCAGCGTTCCTGATCCTGATAAGCGTCTGCGGCCTGCTGCTGCGCGTCGATGAAGCTGCGCAGATCCGCCAGGGTCAGCCAGGGATCATGTGGGCTGGTCAGCGAGTGCAGGATCGGGTCGAAAATGCCCGGCTCGAACTGGTTGAAATGGGCGCTTTCCAGCAGATGCATCAGCCGGGCGATGTCATCGTCGCTGTGAATGATCGCTACCGGGTTGTAGTTCTGCCGGTGCTCCTCGACCTGCTGTGCAGTCAGCCCGAACAGGAAGAAGTTGTCATTGCCGCATTCCTCGCGAATCTCGATGTTGGCGCCATCGAGGGTGCCTATGGTGATCGCGCCGTTCATCATGAATTTCATGTTGCCGGTGCCCGAGGCTTCCTTGCCGGCAGTGGAAATCTGCTCGGACAGGTCGGTACCGGGGCAGATGATTTCCATCGCTGACACCCGGTAATTGGGCAGGAAGGCGATTTTCAGCTTGTCACCTACGGCAGGATCGTTGTTGATCACCCGTGCGACATTGTTGGTCAGCTTGATGATCTGCTTGGCCATGTAGTAGCCGGGCGCCGACTTGCCGCCGATCAGCACGCAGCGCGGCGTCCAGTTGGCGGTGTCGCCGCGCTTGATGCGGTCGTACAGGTGGATAACGTGCAGGATATTGAGCAGTTGCCGCTTGTACTCGTGGATGCGCTTGACCTGCACATCGAACAGGGCGCTGGTGTTGAAGGTTACGCCGCAGTCGGCTTCGACCAGGCTGGCCAGGCGCACCTTGTTGTCATGCTTGACCTGCTGCCAGCGGGCGCGGAACTTGGCGTTGTCAGCATAGGGCGCCAGCTTGCGCAGCTGATCAAGATCGGTGACCCAGTCCGGACCGATGGTCTCGGTGATCAGCGCGTTCAGGCCCGGATTACAGTTGGCCAGCCAGCGCCGCTGGGTGACGCCGTTGGTCTTGTTGTTGAAGCGCTCCGGCCACAGCTCGTAGAAGTCGCGGAACAGGCCCTGCTTGAGCAGTTCCGAATGCAGCGCAGCGACGCCGTTTACCGAGATGCTGCCGACGATGGCCAGATAGGCCATGCGCACCTGCTGCTCATAGCCTTCCTCGATCAGCGACATGTTGCGCTGGCGGTCGATATCGCCCGGCCAGCGCCGCGCGACTTCGGCCAGGAAGCGGGCGTTGATTTCGTAGATGATGTCGAGAATACGCGGCAGCAGTTGCCGGAACAGGCGCACCGGCCAGCGCTCCAGCGCTTCCGGGAGCAGGGTGTGGTTGGTGTAGGCCATCACCTTGCTGGTGATTGCCCAGGCCCGATCCCAGCTCAGATCATGTTCGTCCATCAGCAGCCGCATCATTTCCGCCACGGAAATGCTCGGATGGGTGTCGTTGAGCTGGAAAATGTTCTTGGCGGCGAATTGGCTGAAATCCTCGCCATTGGCGCGCACCCACTGGCGGATCACATCCTGCAGGCTGGCCGAGGCCAGGAAATACTGCTGGCGCAGGCGCAGTTCCTTGCCGCTCTCGGTGGCATCGTTGGGATAGAGCACCATGGTGATGTTTTCCGCCATGTTCTTGGCGCCCACCGCCTCGGTGTAGCTTCCCGAGTTGAAATCCTCAAAATCGAACTCGTCGGTGGCGGCCGCCGACCACAGGCGCAGCGTGTTGACCGTCCCGTTCTGGTAGCCGGGAATCGGCACGTCGTAGGGCACTGCCAGCACATCATGGGTATCCAGCCAGCGCCAGCCCATCTCGCCGTCGGCTTGCAGATAGGCCTCGGTGCGGCCGCCGAACTTGACGCGCTGGGTGTATTCGGGGCGCTCCAGTTCCCAGAGGTTGCCGCTGCGCAGCCAGTGATCCGGCTCCTCGACCTGATAGCCGTTCTCGATGCGCTGGCGGAACATGCCATAGGCATAGCGGATGCCATAGCCGGCCACGGGCAGGCGCAGGGTGGCGCAACTGTCCATGAAGCAGGCCGCGAGCCGCCCGAGGCCACCGTTGCCGAGACCGGCATCGTTCTCGCATTCGCTCAGTTCTTCCAGGGTCAGACCCAGGTCATACAGTGCCTGGCTGACCGGCTCGGTGATGCCCAGGTTGAGCATGGCGTTGCTCAGTGCCCGGCCCATCAGGAATTCCATCGACAGGTAATAGGCACGGCGCACGCCGCCGTTTTCCTCGCAGGCATAGCGGGTGTTCTTCCAGCGCTCCCACAGCCGGTCACGCAGGGTCAGGACCAGCGCTTCATACAGGTAGTAGGCATGGCGGGTGTGGCGATCGCGGCCCAGGGTATGGCTGAAGTAATGGCGGAAGTCAGCGGCAATGCTCTTGGCATCCATGCCTAAAGGCGGTAACTCCGTAAGCCACGGCGCTGGCGTGCTTTTTTCCAGGATTTTAATGGTCATGGCGGTAGGATCCGTTGCATATGCTGGAAGAGTCGGAAACACCCGGTAAGGCGACGCGCGCATCGACATGGTTCGGTAATCGATGACGCGCGCGAGATCCGAGGCTAGCGGCTGACCGCCCGCTGCTGGGTACGGACATTAATACACAACAATACCGGTACTGCGGGCGATTGCAAGTCAGGGTGCACCATGCCGGTTCTGCTCAAGGGGCGATGCTATGATGTCGACCGTGGTTGCGCGCGCCCGTCGAAGCTATTTCAAAATCCGCGCCACTGTCTACCGGCCCGTTTCCATTTCTTCCGGGAGTCCCGCTGAATGGCACGCCTTCCTCACCTGTACGTAGCCCTGTCCGGGCATGGTTTTGGCCATCTGGCGCAGGTTGCGCCGGTTTTGAATGAACTGCATCGCCGGGGTCGGCCACTGCGGCTGACGCTGCAGACCCTGATTCCAGCCGAGGTGCTGCGTGGGCGCATCGCTGCTGATTTTACTCTGGTTGCCGGTGGTGCCGATTTTGGCATGCTGATGGTCGATGCGCTGACGGTGCGCGTCGCCGAGAGCCTGACGGCCTACCGTGATTTTCACCGCGACTGGGCTGTGCGGCTGGCCTGGCAGGAGGCGCAGTTGCAGGCGGCGGCACCGGACCTGCTATTAGCCGATGTGCCCTATCTGAGTCTAGCAGCGGCGGCGCGGCTGCGTATTCCGGCGCTGGCGCTGTGCTCCTTGCACTGGGCCGACATCCTGCGCGGCTATGGCGCGGATGAGCCGGACCTGGAAGCCCTGTGCGCGCCGATGCTGGCGGCCTATAACAGTGCGGTAGCGTTTCTGCAGCCGACGCCGAGTATGCCGATGCCGGATCTGTGCAATGCGCGACCGATAGGCCCGATCGCGGCGCTGGGTGAGTCGCGCCGCGCCCAGATCGACCAGCGTCTGGGGCTGCGCGGTGACGAAACCCTGGTGCTGGTTGGTTTGGGCGGGGTCAGCCTGCGGCCGCGACTGGAGACTTGGCCGGTGTTGCCGGGTGTGCGCTGGCTGGTGCCGCCGGATTGGGCAGCGCCGCGTGCGGATCTACTGAGCTGGGCGGCGCTGGAGGGTCTGTCCATGCCCGACCTGATCCGTTCCTGCGATGTGCTGTTCACCAAGCCCGGTTATGGTGCGTTCACCGAAGCGGTTTGCAACGGCACGCCGGTGCTGTATGTGGAGCGGCCCGATTGGCCGGAAACGCCGTGGCTGTGCGAGTGGCTGACGGACCACGGCGATGGCGTATGCATCGAGCGCGCGGCCCTGGAGCAGGGTGCGCTGGCTGAGCCGTTGCGGGCATTGCTGGCGCAACCGCCGCGGCCCGCACTGGCACCGACCGGTATCGCCGAGGCCGCCGACTGGCTGGAGCGTCTGCTCGGTTAGCCGTTAGCCGTTAGCCGTTAGCCGTTAGCCGTTAGCCGTTAGCCGTTAGCCGTTAGC
>DAITNL010000026.1:8904-25021 GCA_036834665.1 Candidatus Competibacteraceae bacterium
CGGTCAGTCGGCCAGTTCGTGCAGCGCCCGGCGCAGGGCGCGCAGGCTGGCCGCAGCGCCTGCGGTCAGTTTGTAGTCGACGAAGCGGCTGACGTGGGTATCGCTGGGGTTGATCTCAACGGTGGGAATGCCCATCTGGCTGGCTTGCACCACCGGCCCGGCGATGTAGGGAAAGATGCTGGTGGTGCCGATGCTGAACACCAGATCGAAACCGCGATCGAGTTCGGCATACAGGTGCTGGATGGCATGTACGGGCAGCACTTCGCCAAACAGCACCACCCGTGGCCGTATCGGCGCGCTGCAGCGTGGGCACAGCGGCGGCAGGCGCAGCTCGCTGTAGTCGGGTACGGTGGTTGCGTAATCGCAGCGGGTGCAGAGCAGGTCGTGAATGTCGCCGTGAATTTCGATCAGGTTGCGGCTGCCGGCGTCGCGGTGGAAGCCGTCGATGTTCTGGGTCAGCACGCAGACCTCGAAACGCTGCTGCCATTCGGCAATGATGGCGTGGGCGTCGTTGAAGCGCGCCCCCCGGCAGGAATGCTCAATCTGGTGCAGATATTTCCAGGTGATGGCCGGATTGGCTTCCAGCATTGCCCCGGATAGGGCGGTCTCGATCGGGAACTGGTCCTCGGTGGTCTGATCGTTGTACAGCCCACCGATGCCGCGATAGGTCGGCAGGCCGGAATCAGCGGAAATGCCGGCACCGGTGATAAACAGCAGCCGGCGCGCGCGCTGCAATTCAGCGGCGATGCGGGTGACGAGGGTGGAGTCGGGAGCATTCATGGCGCGGCCTCGCTGCGAAGATTGGCGAATGGGGATCCAATGAAAATTCTAATGCTTTCGGACGTGTATTTTCCGCGTGTGAATGGCGTGTCGACTTCGATGCAGACGTTCCGGCGCGAGTTGCAGCGTCTTGGCCATGCGGTGCGGGTGGTGGCGCCGGTTTACGATGGCGCGCCGGGCACGGATGCAACCGGTATTGAGCGGGTGGTGGCGCGTCGGGTGCTGTTCGATCCGGAGGATCGCATGCTGCGCTGGCGCCCGCTGGCGCAGCATCTGGCGACACTGCGTCCTGGCGATATCGATCTGGTGCATGTACAGACTCCGTTTGTCGCCCACTATGCCGGGCTGCGCCTGGCGCGGCGCCTGGGCGTGCCCTGCGTCGAGACCTATCACACCTTCTTCGAGGAATACCTGTTCCATTACCTGCCGATCTTGCCGCACGCTGCCTGGCGGGCGGTGGCGCGGCTATTCTCACGCCGCCAGTGCAATCAGCTCGATGGGCTGGTGGTGCCGTCGCAGGCGATGCGCGAGGTGTTGCAGCGCTATGGTGTGCGCGCACTGATGCGGGTGATTCCGACCGGGATGCCCAGCGATGCCTTTCAGGAAGGCGACGGTGCCGCTTTTCGCGCCCGTCATGGTATCGCGCCTGGCCAGCCGACGCTGGTGTTTGTCGGCCGGGTGGCGTTTGAGAAGAACATTGAATTCCTGCTGCGGGTGGTCGCCGAGTTGCGCCAGGGTGGCTATCCCGAATTGGTGCTGATCGTGGCCGGCGAGGGTCCGGCGCAGGAGGCGCTGCGCCGGTTGGGCGCTGCATTGGGGCTGACGGAGAATCTGCGTTTTGTCGGCTATCTGGCGCGCGGCGCCGAGTTGGCCAGTTGCTACCAGGCCGGCGATGCGTTCGTATTTGCCTCACGCACCGAGACCCAGGGTCTGGTGCTGCTGGAGGCGATGAGCCTGGGCGTGCCGGTGGTGTCAACCGCTTACATGGGCACCCGCGATATTCTCGCTGCCGGTCAGGGCGCGCTGGTGGCTGAGGAGGACGTGGCGGCGTTTGCTGCCCAGGTGCGCCGTCTGCTGGCTGATTCGCAGTTGCGCGCGCGCCTGGGCGCCGAGGGCCGAACCTATGCCCGGCAGTGGACCGCTGCCGGTCCGGCACAGGCGCTGCTGGCATTCTACGCGGCGCTGCTGGCCGGGCAGCCTGGGGATGAGTAGGGCGGGCCGGAAATGGCGCGCTGCTCAGGCGGCGAGCAGGGCGTACAGGGCTTCGAATTCGCGGCTGAGCTTGTGCCGGGGATCAAGGTGGATCATCGGCAGAGCCTGGGCGTGCGACTCGCGAATCTTGATCGAAGCCGACAGGAAGGCCTCCAGCACCGGCAGCCCCTCGCTGCGCAGTTCCTCGACCAGGCGCACCGGCAGGTTGGCGCGGGCCTGATAGTGGTTGACCACGATGCCTTCGACGCGCAGGGCGCGGTTGTGGTCGGCCTGGATTTCGCGGACGCTGTCCATCAGCGTGACCAGGGCGCGGCGCGAGAAATCGTCGCAGTCGAAGGGAATCAGGCAGGTATCGGCGGCGATCAGCGCCGAGCGGGTGAAGAAGTTCAGCGCCGGCGGAGTGTCGATGAAGATTTCGTCAAAATTCTTCAGGCTGTCGAGCGCCTCACGCAATTTGTACATCTTGTAGCGCGATTCGAGCTTGATCTGCAGTTCCTCCAGGCGCGGATCGGAGGGCAGCACGCTTAAATTCGGAAAGCGGGTGGTGACCAGATAGGCATCCGGTTTGTCGGGAAACAGCTTGTAGGCCAGGATGTCGTCGAAGAAGTGGGCAAGGGTTTTTTTCTGCGTGTCCAGGGCCGGGCCGAGCAGGTAGCGCGAGGCGTTGGCCTGCGGGTCGAGGTCCACCAGCAGGGTGCGCCGGCCGCGTGCGGCGCTGATGGCGGCCAGGTTGCAGGCGATGGTGGATTTGCCCACTCCCCCTTTCTGGTTGAAGACGACTCGGCGCATGGTGGTATCCACGGTTTTGTTGGGGTTGATGGCAAAAAGTGTAGTGAAGTCAAACCGGGGCGTCGAGGTATCGTCGCGGTTCCGGACACGCTGATCACGGGAGGACAATGGTGCTCGAATCCTTTTTGACCTGGCTGCCGATGCTGCCGCTGGCGATTCTCAATGGCGTGGTGCGCGAGAAGACCTATGGTCGGCGGATCGGCGAACTGCGCGCTCACCAGCTGTCCACCCTGAGCGCGGCGCTGCTGTTTGGTGCTTACACGGGGGCGCTGCAGGCATTCTGGCCGCTGCAGTCGGATGCGCAGGCGCTGAGCCGGGGCCTGGTCTGGCTGCTGCTGACGGTGCTGTTCGAATTCGGTTTTGGGCGCGCTGCCGGGCATGCCTGGCAGCGGCTGCTGCATGATTATGATCTGCGCGCCGGGCGCGTCTGGAGCCTGCTGCTGCTGTGGCTCGCAGCCGCGCCCTGGCTGCTGTATCGGCTGCTGGGCTGAGCGCTAGCCGCGAATCAGCGTGCCGATACCGGCGTCGGTGAACAGTTCCACCAGCACCGCGTGCTGAATGCGCCCATCGATGATGTGCGAGGCCTTGACCCCACCGCGCACTGCGTCGAGCGCGCAGGCGATCTTGGGCAGCATGCCGCCGTGGATGGTGCCGTCGTCGATCAGCGCCTGTACCTGGCGGGCATCCAGCCCGGTGAGCAATGTCCCGTCCTTGCCGAGCACGCCGGTGGTGTCGGTGAGCAGGATCAGCTTTTCGGCGTGCAGCACCTCGGCGATCTTGCCCGCGACCAGATCGGCATTGATGTTGTAGGACTCGCCGTCCGGGCCGACCCCGATCGGCGCGATCACCGGGATAAAGTTGCCGCGGATCAGCGCCTCGACGATCGAACGGTCGATACTCGCCACTTCGCCGACATGGCCGATATCGATGATTTCCGGCTCTTCCAGATCGGGGCTCTTGCGGGTGATGGTCAGCTTGCGGGCGTGGATCAGATCGCCATCCTTGCCGGTCAGGCCGACCGCACAGCCGCCATGACGGTTGATGTTGTTGACGATTTCCTTGTTGACCAGCCCACCGAGCACCATTTCGACCACGTCCATGGTCTCGCTGTCGGTAACGCGCATACCCTCGACGAAGCGGCTTTCCTTGCCGATGCGCTTGAGCAGGCTGCTGATCTGCGGGCCGCCGCCATGCACCACCACCGGATTGAAGCCGACCAGCTTCATCAGCACGATGTCGCGGGCAAAACTGTTTTTCAGGTGCTCGTTTTCCATGGCGTTGCCGCCGTACTTGACCACGATGGTCTTGCCGGAAAAGCGGCGGATATAGGGCAGCGATTCGGTGAGAACGTGAGCTACCTGGGTGGCGGCCTGAGCGTCGAGAGGCATGCGTCGATCAACCTCGGGTTGGGGTAGGAAAAGTGCTGCAGGATGCCGGGTCGCACCTAGAACGGCAAGGCCAGACCCGGGCGCAGCGCGTGCAGCGGTTGGCGAAAGCGCGCCTGGATATCGGCCAGGGCGGCAGCATTGTCGGCCTCGAAGCGCAGCACCAGGCTGGGCGTGGTGTTGGAGGCACGCACCAGGCCCCAGCCGTGTGGAAATTCCACCCGCAGGCCATCGAGGGTTATGACCCGTGCCTCGGCGCCAAATGCCGCCTGTGTGCTCAATTGCGCCATCAGCGCGAACGGCTCACCCTCGGCCATGTCCAGACGCAGTTCCGGGGTGTTCAGGCCGGTCGGGTAGCTGGTAAAGAAGTCGTGACTGGAAACGCCGCTGCCGGCCAGCAGGCGCAGCAGACGCGCCGCAGCGTAGAAGGCATCATCGAAGCCGAACCAGGCATCGGCATGGGCGAAGTGGCCGGTCATCTCGCCGCCGAGCAGGGCACCGGTCTCGCGCATCTTGGCCTTGATCAGCGAGTGTCCGGTCTTCCACAGGATCGCCTGGCCGCCAAGGCGCTTGATGAGCCGGGTCAGGTGCCAGGAACACTTGACGTCGTAGACCACCGCCGCGCCGGGATGCCCGGCCAATACCTCCTCGGCCAGCGGCATCAGCACCCGATCCGGCCAGATGATCGCACCCTGGTCAGTGACCACGCCGAGCCGATCGGCATCGCCATCGAAAGCCAGACCGAGATCGGCGCCGTGTTCGCGTACCGCCGCCTGCAGATCGGCCAGGTTTTCTGGCACGCTCGGATCAGGATGATGGTTGGGAAAGCGCCCGTCGACCTCGCAATACAGTTCCACCACCTCGCAGCCCAGAGCCCGCAGCAGGGGCGGCGCGGTATGGGCCGCGATGGCATTGCCACAATCAACCACCACCTTGAACGGTCGGGGCAGGCGCAACGGCTCGCTCACCGCACGGATATAGGCCTGGCGCATGCAGGTGTTGTATTCGCTGCCCTGATGATCTCCCTGGCGCAGGTCGCCGGTTTCGATCCGCCGCCGCAGGTCGCGAATCACCGCGCCATGCAGGGCGATGCGGTCGATGACGATTTTCAAGCCGTTGTACTGCGGCGGGTTATGGCTGCCGGTGACCATCACACCGGCGCGGGTATTGGCGAGCACATGGGTGGCGTAGTAGAGCAGCGGTGTCGACACCATGCCCAGGTCGAGCACATCCAGTCCGGCAGCACGAATACCGCTCTTGAGCGCGGTGCACAGCAGTGGACTGGACAGGCGGCCATCGCGGCCGACGGCGATGCAGTGTTCGCCCCGCTCGGCGGCCAGACTGCCGATCGCCTGGCCAATATCACGCACCACCGCCGGGGTCAGGTCGCGTTCGACCAGGCCGCGGATGTCGTATTCGCGAAAAATCGTGCCGATCATGGCTGCGCAGTTGCGTGGCGGTCAGTGCTGCCAGGAATGACCGAAACCGCCGCTGCCGCGCCCGCTGGGCGTGAACTCGCTGACGATATCAAAGCGCGCCTGAATCACCGGCACGATGATCAACTGCGCGATGCGCTCGCCGACGGCGATGGTGAAGGGGGCATGGCCGCGATTCCAGCATGACACCAGCAATTCGCCCTGGTAATCGCTGTCGATCAGCCCGACCAGATTGCCCAGCACGATGCCGTGCTTGTGACCCAGCCCCGAGCGCGGCAGGATCAGCGCCGCCAGGCCCGGATCGGCGATGTGAATCGCCATGCCGGTGGGAATCAGGCGGGTTTCGCCAGGCTGCACGGTCAGCGGCTCCGGCAGGCAGGCGCGCAGGTCTAGCCCGGCCGAGCCGGCGGTGGCATGTTCCGGTAGCGGAATGTCCTGGCCGAGGCGCGGATCAAGGATTTTCAATTCAAAGCTGCGGGCAGTCACGGCGGTGGTCATCGCGGTAGCGTAGGGCATGCCATCTTACTGCGTGGCGCTCCAGCTCCGATAGCGCTCAGCGATCAGCGCTATCAGGTGCTGCCCCAGCAGCGACTTATCGGCCAGGGGCAGTTCCCGTTCACCGCCTTCCCACAGGACATGCAGGGCGTTTTGCGCGCTTTCAAAGCCGCTGCCGGGTTGGCCCACCTGATTGGCGGCGATCATATCCAGATGCTTGCGCCGCCGTTTGTCATCGGCGTAGTGCAGTACATCGTGGGTCTCGGCAGCGAAACCGACCGTGAAGGGTCGGTGCTCACGCAGCGCGGCGACCTCGGACAGGATATCCGGGTTGCGCACCAGTTCCAGGCTCAGGGTTGCGCCGGTTTTCTTGATTTTCCGCTGCGCCGGTTCGGCGGCGCGGTAATCGGCAACCGCAGCGGTGGCGATGAAGATATCGGTCTGGTGGATCTGGCGCATCACGGCCGCGTGCATGTCCAGAGCGCTTTCCACGTCGATACGCTCCACGCCGGGCGGGGTCGGCAAGTGCACCGGGCCGCTGACCAGGATCACTCGCGCGCCAGCCTGTGCCGCCGCTGCCGCTACGGCAAAGCCCATCTGGCCGGTGCTGCGGTTGCTGATGAAACGCACCGGATCGAGCGCCTCGCGGGTCGGTCCGGCGGTGAGCAGCACGGTCAGGCCCTGCAAATCCTGTGGCGTGGGCAGCGCAATACCGGGCAGAGTCTGCTCGGCGGGCGGCATGCCGGCTTCGCGCCTGCCAAGCAGTTCGACCACCTGATTGCGCAATTCCAGCGCTTCCAGCATGCGCCCGGCACCGATTTCGCCACAGGCCTGCTCACCGACGCCCGGGCCCCACAGGCGCACGCCGCGCCGCGCCAGCAGTCGGCAATTGTCCTGGGTAGCGGCGTTCTGCCACATCAGGCGGTTCATCGCCGGCGCAACCGCGATCGGCCGGTCGCTGGCCAGGCACAGGGTGCTCAGCAGATCATTGGCCAGGCCATGCGCCAGCCGGGCGAGAAAATCGGCGCTGGCCGGGGCGATCAGAATCAGGTGCGGCCAGCGTGCCAGTTCGATATGGCCCATGCCGGCTTCGGCCTGTTCGTCGAGCAGTCCGCTGCGTGCCGGCCGTCCGGACAGAGCCTGGAAGGTGAGCGGCGCGACGAAGGCGGTGGCCGCGGCGGTCATCACAACCTGTACCTCGGCGCCGGCCTCGATCAGCCGCCGGGTCAGGTCGGCGCTCTTGTAGGCGGCGATACCGCCGGTGATGCCAAGCAGGATGCGTATCTGGGCCAGAGGTTGCAGCATGGCGGGGCTCCGCGAAGAGAAGGGACGAGTGCAGCGGGCAAGCTTAACGTAGCCGGCAGCAGTGCCCAAGCGCGGATCGACATTAGGATGAGAGAAAAGCGGGCAAAAAAAAGGACGTCCGAGCGCGCATCGTGGTGATACGAGATCGGACGTCATAGTCCGCGACGGCGGCCCCCGTTAGCCGCCCGGATCCGCGCTACCGCTGGGCCACCACGGGCCCCTGAGCGCGAATCCTTGCGAGTGATAAGAGCAATACGCTTGCCATGTTTTTTATAAACATGTTTTTAAAAGATTTTTTGTTTTAATGCGCAATGGGCCAGTGTGTTTGTCCCTGAAAGCCTGCTGTGGCGCGCTCCGCATTGGTGCCCGACAGGGCATTGTTGCTTCACCATGGGGCGCGGCCTTCAAAGTAAAGCCGGTCGCTATGGCGCAAAAGGCATGACTGCCAAAGCGCTGCTAAAGCCGGTGGCGTGCGGTTATGGCAAGAAGCGCGGCTGAAACTTGCCATGTCCTTTTTATGTGACCATGCTGTCTGGATCCAATTCAGTGACTCAGGACAACAGCACATGTCGATTCGTGATTGGCCCGATGAGGAGCGACCCCGGGAAAAGCTGCTGCAGCGCGGTGCTGCGGCCTTATCCGATGCTGAACTGCTGGCGATTTTTCTGCGCGTGGGTGTGCCGGGGCGCAGCGCGGTGGATCTGGCCCGCGACATGCTCAAGCAGCATGGCAGCCTGCGTGTACTGCTCGATCTGGATCAGGCGGCCTTCTGCGCGACGCCTGGTCTTGGGCCGGCCAAGTATGTGCAGTTGCAGGCGGTGCTGGAACTGGCGCGGCGCCATCTGGCAGAAACCCTGCAGCGTACCGATGTGATTCAGAGTGCGTCTGATGTGCACCGGTATTTAAGTGCGCGGATGCGTGGCTACGCCCACGAGGTGTTTGCCTGCCTGTTTCTGGATAACAAGCACCGGGTGATTCAATACGAAGAGCTGTTTCAAGGGACGATTGACAGCGCAGCGGTACATCCACGTCAGGTGGTGAAGCGGGTGCTGCATCACAACGCCGCCGCTCTGATCATCGCCCACAATCATCCTTCGGGCGTGGCGGAACCGAGCCGCGCCGATGAGGCGATTACCCTGCGGCTGAAGGAGGCGCTGGCCCTGATCGATGTGCGCCTGCTGGATCACGTTGTGGTCGGCGATGGACAAACGGTGTCGCTGGCCGAACGCGGGGTGCTGTAGGTGCGAGGTGATCAGTATGGCTGGCCGGTCTGCTGCGGCGCTAACGGCCTTTTGATTCAAAACCTGCGCTCTTCGCGGATGCGCTCGTAGGCAGCGGTGATTTCGCGGGTCTTATCGGTGGCGCGGGCCAGTTCCGCCGCCGGCAGGTTCTGTGCGGCGAGCTTGTCGGGGTGATGCTGGCGAATCAGGCGCCGATAGGCGAGCTTGATCTGATCAACGCTGGCGTCATGGTTCAGGCCGAGGATCTGGTAGGCCTGGCTGAGCGTGTTGACCGCCGTGCTCGGCCGCCGCGGGTTGCCATCACCTCGGCCCGCGCCTGCATCACTGCCGCGCCAGGCGCCATGCCGGGCGCGAAACAGGGTATGCAGCGCCTCAAACTGCAGGCGGGCAAAGCCAAGCCGACTGCTGATCTGCAACAGCCGGGTATGGGCCTGCGGATGCAGTGCGCCATCGGCATAGGCGATGAGCAGCAGCAATTCCAGCAGTTGCTGCAGCCGCGCCGGCTGGCCGCTACAGCTTTGCTGGAAACGGTCCAGCGCCGCGTCAAGGGCAAAGGCAGCCTGCTTGCCTTCGGTGAAGCAGTCGATGGCGGCCTGGCGTTGGGCGCTGTTCAGCCGCATCTGATCCATGGCAGCGCGGGCGATGGCAATTTCCGGTTCCGACACCCGGCCATCGGCCTTGGCGATGCAGCCGAGCAATTGAAAGGTCGTGGCCAGAAATGTGGCGCGCTCCAAGTCCGTCTGGCCCGTAGCCTTGCCAGTCGTGGTCGGATTCCAGGCGCCTTGATCCAGATTATGGCCGGCAGCCGCGCCGATCAGTGCGCCGAGTGGGCCGCCAACCATGAAACCGAAAGCACCGCCAAACAGTTTTCCTAACACAGTGAATGTAGAACCTCGCTGGTGTGATTCAGGATTTTAGATAGATATCGTCGTGGTAGGTTTTCAGCCAGTCCGGGCGCAGGCCGATCAGCGCCATGGTGGTCATGCCATTGAGCAGGCCTTCCGGGAACAGGTACAGCGGCAGAAAGGGCAGGTATTCGTTGCTGATGCGGGTAAAGCTGTAGGTTTCCGTCATCACCAGCAGCATGACCAGCATCAGGATGGCGGCGCCGGCGGCCAGCATGGCATTGAAGAAGGCGCACAGGAAAATATAAATGAACAGGTGGTGCGGAAGATAGCGGTAGACCAGCGCATAGATGCCATAGCTGACCGACACCGGCAGGACGCCAAGCAGCAGCGTGTTCATCGCCAGGGCCGACCAGTGACCGGTGGTCGCCGTGATGCCGACCATGATCAGGCTGACGCCGATCACGCCCAGCGACCAGCCAAACATCAGCGTGAACACTGTTACGCCCAGGAAATGAAAACCCAGTCCCGGGCGCACGCCGACGCCAAGCAGCCACAGCATGAACAGGCTCAGCGATGCGCCGAGAAACAGATGCTGCAGTCTGGCGCTGGTCAGGAACACCCGCCAGGGCGCCATCCGCAGGGCCTGCAGGCCGATCAGCAGCCAGATGAAGTTGGCGAACAGCAGCAGGTCGGCGGGCAGCAGCGTGTCATGCAGATTCATGGCGAAGTCCGGTTGATGTGAGTGGGCGGCATGCGGTGCGCAGTCCGCAGAGTAGCGATCCGCCTGTTCCGGGGGCATTGCGAAACATCACGGCCGCTGTGCGCATTTTCCGCAGCGGGCCGGGCCGGTACAATGCGCGGCGCCGATCCGTTCCCTTGCCGTCAGGAGTCGCCTGCTTATGTCTACTACTTCCGTTGCCCCGCCCGATGTGCACAGTCTGCCGCTGCTGTATCGCGGCAAGGTGCGTGATCTGTACACGATCGACGAGCAGCATATGCTGATGGTGGCCAGCGACCGGCTCTCTGCCTTTGACGTCATTTTGCCGACAGCGATCCCCGGCAAGGGCGCGGTGCTCACCGCAGTATCGCGCTTCTGGTTCGAGCGCACCCGCGCCATCATTCCCAACCATCTGGATCTGGCCGGGAAAACTCTGGAGCAGGCGTTGCCCGATCCGCTGGAGCGCGCGCGGGTCGCGGATCGCGCCGTGGTGGCGCGGCGCCTGCGCGGCCTGCCGGTCGAGGCCATCGTGCGCGGCTATCTGATTGGTTCGGGCTGGAAGGATTACCAGAGCAGCGGCGCGGTGTGCGGGATTGCGCTGCCGGCGGGATTGCGCCTGGCCGAGCGCCTGCCAGAACCGATTTTTACCCCCTCGACCAAGGCGGCGCTGGGCAGCCATGATGAGAATGTCAGCTTTGCCCAGATCGCCGCCCGCATCGGTCCGCAACGGGCCGAGCAGGTGCGCGAAGTCAGTCTGCGCCTGTACCGCGAGGCTGCCGAATATGCCCTGGAACGGGGCATCATCATCGCCGATACGAAATTCGAGTTCGGTCTGGACGAGCAGGACCGGCTGGTGCTGATGGATGAGGTGCTGACGCCGGATTCCTCGCGCTTCTGGCCGGTGGATGAGTACCAGCCGGGCGCTAATCCGCCCAGCTTTGACAAGCAGTTCGTGCGCGACTATCTGGAAACTCTGGACTGGAACAAGCAGGCGCCGGGTCCGGAATTGCCGGCGGAGATTGTCGCGCGCACCGTTGCCAAGTACCGTGAAGCGCTGCAGCGGCTGACCGGCAGCAGCACCTGAAGCGGTTCACGCGGCAGCGCGCGCTAGCGTCGCTTCCAGATCGGCGATGATGGCGGTCGCCCGTTCCGGCGATAGCCGGGCAGCATCAAAATTGATGTTCAGGGTCATGCGTCCGGCAAAGGTGCTGACCGCATTGAACAGCAGGTGACTGAACATCGGGCACAGGGCGAAGGACAGCGCCTCGACCGTGAAGGGCGTGGCCGCCGGCAGTGGAGCAAGCCGGCCGACATTGCTCACCATCGACACCTGCGGCGCGTTCGCCATCATCGCGCTGAACGCGGCGATGCCCTCGGCGGTAGCCGGAAAATCGGCCGGCGGCGGAAACAGGCCATAGAACAGATGCCCGTCGCCGCGCCGTAACTGGCGCTTCAAATCGCCGGAAATCGCCCGGGCCAGCGCCCAGAAATCACCCTCGGCCTCCAGCCGGTAAACACTGGTCACCAGGGTAGCGCACATCAGGGGCGATGCATCATCCAGCGGCTCGCGCAAATGCGGCCGCAGATCGGCGGGCGTAGTCAGGCCCAGGGTGCGCGGTTCGGCAGCGCCAAAGGCGCGGTGTACGGCCTGCAACTGGGCGGCGCTGATCGCACCGTGCAGGGTCGCGCCAGCAGCGCGGCAGTGCTCGCTGAGGCGTTGCACCTGCGCTGCGTTCAGGCGCAGGGTCTGGATGCGCGGCTGCAATTCCGGCGCCTGACGGTTGAAGCCGGGCAATTCATCGAAACGGCCGTAGCGCTGCAATTCCTCCTTGCGCTGGGTTTTGAAGGCGTGCAGGGCTGCGGTCTGCTGATAATGCTCTGGATACAGAGCATGCAGAGGCGGATAGCCGGGATGCGGCTGTGGCGGCTGCTCGGATTGGGCGGCGTTGGCCAGGATATCTGCCAGCAGCCGGCAGCCGGAACGCCCATCGCCGGCGCTGTGATGGAACACCAGCGCCACCACCCAGCGCTCATCATCCAGGTTAAAGCGCAAGGCTCGCACCAGCGGCGCGCTATGCAGCGGAAATGGCTGTACCAGCATGTGGGCCAGCGCTGCCTGCCAGGCGTTTCCCGTGGCGCTGATCGTGTAATTCAGAGTTGCTTCGGGTGCGGGCACCCAGATCAGATGCTGGTTGGCATCGGTGCTGATCGCTGCCCGCAGCAGCGGGTGTTCCTGCTGGGCGCGTGTCAGGGCGGCCTGCACTGCCGCATCGTCAAGCGGACCGTGGCCTTCGGCGATCACCGCGAAATTCATCGGCGAGACGTGGTCGAGGAACCAGAAAAAGGCCTCGGCGGGATCGAGCCGGCGAGGCAGGTGGCCGTGATTGAGGTGGGGCATGGTGTTCACCAGGGCGATGAGCGGGGGTTGTGGCTGCGACCGGTTCAGGCAGCGTCGCGCCGTGGTGCTGGCGGGCGCTGGTACAGTTCATCCAGCGGCAGCGAGCGCCCTGGCTCAACCACGATCCGGCAGTGCGCGCGCTGCAGGTGGCGGGGATCGGTCACGCCGCAGGCATGGGCGATGATTTCCACTTCGTGGCGCATATTCTCCACGTAATGGCGCACCCGCTCGGCCTTGTCGTGCGGATCCAGGCCGCGCTGCAGGCGTGGATTGTGGGTGGTGATGCCGGCCGGACAGGTGTTTTTGTCGCACTGCATCGACTGGATGCAGCCGAGCGCGAACAGGAAGCCGCGCGCCGAGTTGACAAAATCGGCCCCTACGCACAGCGCCCAGGCCACATCGCTCGGATTGATCAGCTTGCCGGAGGCGATCACCCGGATGCGCTCGCGCAGGCCGTGCGCCTGCAGCGTATCCACCAGGCGCGGCAGGCTTTCCTGGATCGGCAGACCCACATAGTCAAGCAGACTCATCGGCGCCGCGCCGGTGCCGCCATCGGCGCTGTCCACGGTGATGAAGTCGGGCGCACTGGCCGGTCCACGGTGCTGGATCTCCTGGCACAGGGTAGCGAGCCAATCGGGATCGCCGATCACCAGCTTGAAGCCGGTGGGCTTGCCGGTGATAGTGCGCACCCGGGCGACGAAGTCCAGCAGTTCGGCGCTGCTGGCGATCTCGGGATGGCGGTTGGGGCTGCGCGAGTCCTGGCCGGCCGGGATCCCGCGAATCGTTGCGATCTCCGCCGTGACCTTGGCGGCCGGCAGAATGCCGCCCTTGCCGGGCTTGGCGCCCTGGCTGAGCTTGATCTCGAACATCCGCACTTGGGGATGTGCGGCCACCGCGCGCAGCCGGGCTTCGTCCAACCCGCCCTGCGCATTGCACACCCCGTACTTGGCGGTGCCGATTTGAAAAATCAAATCGGCGCCGCCCTCCAGATGATAGGGCGACAGGCCACCCTCGCCGGTGTTCATCCAGCAGCCGGCCAGGTGCGCCCCGCGCGACAGGGCCAGCACGGCGGGCCGGGAAATGGCGCCGTAGCTCATCGCCGAGAGGTTGAAGAAGCTCGGTGCTGCATAGGGCTGGGCGCAGTCCGGGCCGATGATCAAGGGCGCGGCACTGACCGCTTCACTGTCGAGCGCTGGAAAAGTAGCGTTGGCGAACAGCAGGGTGCCGGGCGGACGCAGATCGCGGGTGGAGCCAAACGGCTGGGTGGTGTCGAGGTTCTTGGCCGCCCGGTAGACCCAGCTGCGCTGGGCCCGGTTGAAGGGCATTTCCTCGCGGTCCATGGCGTAGAAGTACTGGCGCAGGAATACGCCGACATGTTCCAGCATGTAGCGCAGCCGCCCGATCACCGGAAAATTGCGGCGGATGGCGTGCTGAGTCTGGGTGATGTCGATGATGTAAAGAATGATGACCAGGAGCACGCCGACGCCGACGGCAAACACAAACAGCGCTGCGGTGGTGGCCAGGAAGGTGGTGGCAAAGCCGGACAGATCAAGGGCGGGCATGGCGGACCTCCAAAGTGAGTCTGCATCCCTGTGCCGGCCATTCTAGCGCGCCGCCCGCGCTACTGCTGGTATGAATCCGCCATGATGGCGTGGGCCGGGCTGATGATCGTGAGGATCGGCACGGCCCACGCGGATACGGTAGGCGAATCAGCGGGGGCGGCCACCGCCGGCACGTTGTTTGGCCGGCCGTTCCTCGTTCACCTTGATCTGCCGGCCGCGCAGTTCCAGGCCGTTGAGGGCGCCTATCGCGGCGCGCGCCTCATGACCTTCCATTTCCACAAAACCGAAGCCGCGACAAGTGCCGGCGAATACGTCGCGGACCAGGCGCAGCGAGCGTACGCGGCCATGGGCCGAAAATAGCAGAGTGATTTCTTGTTCCGTGGCGTCTGGCGGCAGATTGCCGACGAAGATGGTCTTCATGCGCGACCTCCTGTTGGGTCAGCTTGGGCGAAGAGCGGTGGCTTGGCACCGCCGGTTCGCGGGTGGGCAGGTGCGTCCGCTGGCGGCGCGGGCATCCTGCGCGGCTATGGGGCCGGTCCAGCGGACTGGCGCTAGGGGATGGAAGGGGTAAACCGCACTGGGGGTTGCCGGAAGGGCAGGGCAGCTCGGATTATGCGCGCCAGTTCCGGGTTGGGTGTCCGGGCCATGCGCTGGGCATGGCCCGGACGCCGGTTCAGCCTGTTCAGCCGGGCTTGGGACGGGCGGCGGATCGTGCTCGCGCCGCGCGACCGGCATTCGGCGTGCCCCGCCGTGGCTGTCTTGCGATGTGCACAATAACCTCAGAATACTCGAATCAACCCGATGTGGATAGGACGGAACAAGCGTCGCTGGCGCTGCTAGGCGGATTCCGGGCGATAGATCACATACTGACCGGTAAAGGTCATGGCCGGTTCGCCGCCGGCGCGGATCACCACTTCGATGCTCCAGCGGGCCTTGCCGCGCTGGCGATAGCTGTCGAGGAAGCGCGCTACGGTCTCGGCATCCGGACGGACGCACTCGGCGACGATGTCATCGCGCACCGGGCGCAGAAACTTGAGCATGCCATCGGTGATGACGATTTCGGCGCTTTCACTGTTTTCGCGCAGGGTGATGCGGGTCAGCGCCCAGCCGGTCAGCGAGGTGATCGCCGCCATCGAGCCGCCGAAGGCAATGCCCTTGTCGTTGATGTTCGGTGCCAGGGGCGCGACCAGGCTCAGGCCCTGCTCGTCACAGCGCTCCAGCCGGGCTTGCATGGCCTGGAACAGCGGTACATGGCGATTAAGATAGTCGTTGATTTCCTGGATGTAGGACATGCAAGGCTCCAGAACGCGCGCAGCGCGGGATTGATTGGATGGCAGAAAAAGACCGGGCATTTTCGCTTTTTTTACCTCGATTGTGGTCACAGTTGCGGATAACTCAACCCTGGCAGCCTGGAGAACTTGTCTCATGTTGGAGAAACCCGCATCAACCGTGGTCGCCATCGCCGATCTGCTTGCCCATCGCTGGAGTCCGCGTGCCATCGATCCTGATCGCCCGGTCACCCGTGAACAGTTGACAGCACTGCTGGAAGCGGCGCGCTGGGCGCCATCCTGCTTTGGCGATCAGCCGTGGCGCTATCTGGTCTGGGATCGCTTCTGCGATGGTGACAGTTGGCAGCAGGCTTTCGCCTGTCTGGCGGAAGGCAATCAGATCTGGGCCAGGAACGCGCCGATCCTGCTGCTGGCGGTGGCCGCGCCGCAGTTCAGCCATAACGGCCAGACCAACCGCTGGGCGCAGTACGACACCGGCGCCGCCAGCGAGAACCTGTGCCTGCAGGCCACCGCTCTGGGGCTGGTGGCGCACCAGATGGGCGGCTTCGATCCGGCACAGGCCCAGGCACGCTTTGCCATTCCCGCCGATCACAGTTGCATGGCCATGATCGCGGTCGGTCATCCGGGCGCGCTGGAAACCCTGCCGGAAGCATTGCGCG
>DAITNL010000027.1:0-6367 GCA_036834665.1 Candidatus Competibacteraceae bacterium
CAATTCCAGCCAGGCCCCGCGCGCCGACGAGCGTACCAGCGACGTATTCGAGGAACTGGCCCTGACCCTGGAGCTGCTGCAGCGTCAGCGCAACCCGACGCCGGAACTGATCTGGCAAACCCTGTCACCCTTTCTCGCCGACCCGGCCGGCAATCCGCACCGCAGCGAGATCAACATTGAGAAGTTGTGGAATCCGCACCTGCCTGGACGCGGTCAGCTCGGGCTGGTGGAATTCCGTGCCTTTCGCATGCCGCCAACCCCGGAACGGCTGGCAGCACTGGCTGTGCTGCTGCGCGCCCTGCTCGCCCTGCTGATCCAGCAGCCCGACAACCGCGCGCCGGTGCACTGGGGCCGCGAATTGCACGACCGCTTCGCCCTGCCTTTCTACCTGCACGCCGATTTTTGGGATGTGCTCGACGAACTGGCCCGCGCCGGCCTGGGCCTGGGCCAGCCGCTGATCAGCGAACTGCTTGATGAGGAGTATCACCTGCTGGGCGCGACCACGCTGGGCGAGTGCCAGTTGAGCGTGCGCCGCGCCCTGGAATTCTGGCCGCTGCTTGGCGATGCCCTGTCGCAGGAGCATGGCCACTCGCGGCTGGTCGATGCCAGCAGCGCCCGTCTGGAAATCCGCCTGTGTGCGCTGCCGGGCGCGGCGCCGGGGGCGCTGGCCGACTGGCACCTGACCGCCAATGGCTATCGCCTGCCGCTGCGCAGCGAAAACGATCTCGGCGGGGAAACCCGGCTGCTCGGGCTGCGCTATCGCCGCTTCAAGCCCTGGACCGGACTGCACCCGACCCTGGAGGCACAGGGGCCGATCACGCTGCAGCTCAGCCATCCACAGCGGCCCGAGGCGCTGCGGGTAACCCTGCACGAGTGGCGGCCCGCAGGCGGCGGCTACGACGGGTTGCCCGCTGATCCTGCCGAGGCGGCAGCGCGGCGCGCCGAGCGCTTCGTAGTCGAGCGGCTCGCCGGTGTACCGGCCAACGCTGGCCAGGAACCACCGGCGCGCGCCCTGACGCCCTACTGCTTCGACCTGCGCTGGCTCTAGCCAACGATCAATAACCGCCCGTTCTCCAGGTTGGTGAACGGGCGCATAATCACCATGTTTATTCCGGAAAAAACCGCCACAGGGGATTTTTGCCATGAGCGTTGAAACCGTCGCCACGCAGCCCTTCCAGGATCAGAAACCCGGCACCTCGGGCCTGCGCAAGAAAGTCCGGGTTTTCCAGCGCCCGCACTACCTGGAAAATTTTGTGCAGAGTATCTTCGACACCCAGAAGGGCTATCAGGATGCGCCCCTGGTGGTCGGCGGTGATGGCCGCTTCTACAACCGGCAGGCGATCCAGACCATCCTGCGCATCGCCGCTGCCAATGGCTGCAATCAGGTATTGCTCGGGCGCGGCGGCATCTTCTCGACACCAGCGGTTTCACACATGATCCGCAAGCATCACGCCTGCGGCGGCATCATCCTCTCGGCCAGCCACAATCCCGGCGGCCCCGATGAGGATTTCGGCATTAAATTCAACACCCCCAATGGCGGGCCGGCACCGGAAAAGGTCACCGAGGCCATCTACACCGCCACCTTGCACATCAGTCGCTACCATACCCTCACGACCCCGGATATTGACCTCGACCGCCTCGGCACCACCCTGGTCGGCGACATGCGCGTAGACATCGTCGATTCGGTGAGCGATTACGCCGATCTGATGGAAGATCTGTTCGATTTCGACAAAATCCGGAACCTGTTCGCCTCTGGCTTCTGCATGCGCTTTGACGCCATGCACGCCGTCACTGGCCCCTATGCCACGGAAATTCTGGAAAATCGCCTTGGCGCACCGGCCGGGACGGTCATCAATGGCGTGCCGCTGGAAGATTTCGGCCACGGCCATCCCGATCCCAATCTGGTCTATGCCAAGGAACTGGCCGATCACCTGTTTGGCGCGGATGCGCCCGACTTTGGCGCCGCCTCCGATGGTGACGGCGACCGCAACATGGTGCTGGGCCGGCATTTCTTCGTCACCCCCAGCGACAGCCTGGCGGTGATCCTGGCCAATGCCGCGCTGGCACCCGGCTATCGTTCGCGCGTCACCGGTGTCGCCCGCTCGATGCCGACCAGTCAGGCCGCCGACCGGGTCGCCGCCAAGCTTGGCCTGAACTGCTACGAGACGCCAACCGGCTGGAAGTTCTTCGGCAATCTGCTCGACGCCAACAAGATCACCCTGTGCGGCGAAGAAAGTTTCGGCACCGGCTCCGACCATGTGCGCGAGAAGGACGGACTGTGGGCGGTGCTGTTCTGGCTGAATATCCTCGCCGAGCGCCGCCAGTCGGTGGCCGAAATTGTCCGCGAGCACTGGCGCCTCTACGGGCGCAACTACTACACCCGGCATGACTACGAAGCGGTCGACAGCGCCGCTGCCAATACCCTGATCGACACCCTGCGCGCCGCCACCGCCACTCTGCCGGGGCAAACGCTGGGCCGCTATGTAGTCGATTATGCTGATGATTTCCGCTATCTCGACCCGATCGATGACAGTGTCAGCGATAAGCAGGGCGTACGCATCGGCTTCCGGGACGGTTCGCGCATCGTGTACCGGCTGTCTGGCACCGGGACCGAGGGCGCAACGCTGCGGGTCTACATCGAAGCCTACGAGCCCGATCCGGCTCGCCACGATCTGGACACCCAGCAGGCCCTGGCCGAACTGATCGCCATCGCCAATGCGCTGGCCGGCATCCGCGAACGCACCGGGCGCGCCGCGCCGACCGTCATCACCTAGGCGTTGGAACGGGCGCGGCCGGGATCGGGATAACCACCGACTACCGGCCGCACATCCGTCGCCAGCATGCCGGCACGGCGGGCTGCTTCCAAGCCGGCGTCGGCATCCTCGAACACCTGACAAGCCGTCGCTGCCACACCCAGGCGCGCGGCGGCCTCCAGGAACAGATCGGGCGCCGGCTTGGGCGGTAAGCCATCATCAGCGGTCAGCACCACCGCAAATAGCGCGTGCAGCCCGATGGCTACCAGAGTGCGTTCGACATTGTCGCGGGTGCCACCCGATACGACCGCCATCGGCAGGCGTCCCTGGTAATGCCGGGCCAGCGCGGCCACCGGCTCCAGAGGTCGCGCATCCACCAGCAGTTCATGCACCCGCTGTTCCTTGCGCGCCGTGAATCCGGCCACATCGAGCTGCTGGCCAAACTCGGCGTTGTACAGGTGCAGAATCTGCTCGGTCGGCTTACCGTTATGGCGCACCAGAAACGGCTGCGGACAGACCAGCCCCAGGGCCGCAAAACCCTCTTCCCAGGCGCGATAATGCAGCGGCAGAGTATCGGCCAGGGTGCCATCGCAATCGAAAATCAGGCCGCTGATGCCAGCGGGCACCACCAGCTCCGGCCATAGCGCGTGCTCACCCATGGTAAAGCACCCGCCGGCCGTGGCGGCACCCGCAAAGCCGCCGGTTTTTCGTCCTCATCGGCCTGCGGTTCGGCGAGTGCTTCCAGGGTCAAGGCCGCCCCACCCTCGCCAGCAACGCGCGGTGCACTGCCGGTGAGGCTGATACGCAGGCGCAGATTATTGGCGGAATCGGCGTTCTTGATCGCCTCCTCGAAACTGATCTTGCCGGCCTGCTGCAGGGCGAACAGCGCCTGATCGAAGGTCTGCATGCCCTGGCCGGTGGCCTTTTCCATGATTTCCTTGAGACTGCTGACCTCGCCGCGCTTGATCAGGGTCTCGACCATCGGTGAATTGAGCAAAATCTCGATCGCCGCGACCCGCTTGCCGTCCACGGTTGGAATCAGTCGCTGCGAGATGAAAGCGCGCAGGTTGCCGGCCAGATCGGTCAGCAGCTGCGGGCGGCGCTCCTCGGGGAAAAAGTTGATGATGCGGTCGAGGGCCTGATTGGCGCTGTTAGCGTGCAGGGTAGAAATCGCCAGATGGCCGGTCTCGGCGAAGGCCAGGGCGTGTTCCATGGTCTCGCGGTCGCGAATCTCGCCAATCAGGATCACATCCGGCGCCTGGCGCAGGGTGTTCTTGAGCGCGTCGGCATAGCTGAGGGTATCGACACCGACCTCGCGCTGGTTGATCACGGAACGCTTGTGGCGATGCACAAATTCGATCGGATCCTCGATGGTGATGATGTGGCCACCGCTGTTGCTGTTGCGGTAGTCGATCAGCGCCGCCAGCGAGGTCGATTTGCCCGAGCCGGTGCCGCCGACGAACAGCACCAGCCCGCGCTTTTCCATGATCACCTGGGTCAGCACCGGCGGCAGGCCAAGGCTCTCGATGCTGGGGATCTCGGTCTTGATGTTGCGGATCACCATCGAGATCTCGCCGCGCTGCCGAAAGATGTTGACCCGGAAGCGGCCAATACCCGACTCGCCGATGGCCAGATTCATCTCCAGGGTTTTCTCGAACTCGGCGATCTGCGCCGCGTCCATGACCGAATAGGCGATCTGCTTGACCCGCCCCGGCGGCAGCGGCTCCTTGTCCAGGGCGCGCAGCACGCCCTGGAACTTGCCACAAGGCGGCGCGCCGGTGCTCAGATAAATATCCGACCCATCGCGCCGGGCCAGGATCAGCAGGTAATCCTTCAGTTCCATGCCGATTTCACCTTGATTCAGAAAAAGGTTCGGGCCATTCCACCACTGCCGCACAACCACCGCGACGTGGATCACCGGCACCCTCACCGGCAGGCGCCACGGCATTGACACCACCAAAATACACATCCTGCGTTGACCAGCCATTGACCGGCCAGCGGGTCGCCAGCGCCGCCAGGGATGCCTCGGCAAAACCCGGTTCGACCTGCACGCGCTCGCCATCCCAGTGCAGCCGGGGCGCTTCGACCGCCGCGCGCGGCGCCATGCCAAAGTCAACCAGATTGCTGATCACCTGGGCCATCGCGGTGCGGATGCGCTTGCTGCCCCCGCTGCCCAGCACCAGGCGCAACTGCTCACCATCCAGCAGCAGCGAGGGCGCCATCATCGACGCCACCCGCACCCCTGGCGGACTGACATGGAAGCCTTCCGGGTGCAGGTCATCCTCACCCATCATGTTATTCAGCATCACCCCGGTGCCGGGCACGAAATAACCGGAACCCTCGCCATTGGAGACCGTCATGCTGGCGGCATTGCCTTCGGCATCACAAACACTGACATGGGTAGTGCCGCCCGAGGCACTGCGCACCCGCTCCAGGCTTTCGCTCAGGCCGGGACGCCCCAGATCAACCGGACTCAGATAGCCTTCAGCACGCCGCCGGTCAACCTCTTCCATCGCCGCCACCAGCAGCGCCAGATGCGCCGGTGAGCCAAACTGCAGATGTGCCGGTACGCGCGCCTCCAGCAGGCGCAGCAACAGAGCAATCAGCGAACCGCCAAATGACGGGGGCGGATTGGTCAGCAGGCGCAGGCCGCGCACATCCACCGGCAACGGCTCGCGCTCAATCACCCGATAGCTGACCAGATCCGCAACAGTCAGCAGGCCGCCGCCCTCGCGCATGTCGGCGGCGATGCGCTGCGCCAGCTCACCCTCGTAAAAGGCCCGCTCACCATCGTCATCGACCAAGCGTTCCAGAAATGCCGCAAGCTCCGGATTGCAAAAACGCTGACCTTCGATCTGATAGCACCCGCCCGGCTCGAACAGCGCCCGCCCGGCAGCGGTCAGGGTCAGGATCGGCACCAGCAGATCAAGGAAATAGGCCTGGGCGCGATTGATCAGCACCCCCTGGCGCGCCAGGTCAATCGCCGGCACCAGCACCTCACGCAGCGGCAGACGCCCCAGGCGCCGGTGGACATGCAGGTAGCCACGCAGCACGCCGGGCACCGCCACCGAGCCCATGCCGATATTGAACACCTGCTCACTGCCGGGAAAACGCACCGTGACCGGATGGAAATGCGGCTCCAGCAGACTAGGCTGCAGGCCCTGCCCCGGGGTATCGACGAAGAAATCAAACAGCACGGCCCGACCCAAAGCGGTACGCGCCAGCAGGAAGCCACCACCGCCCAGACTGGCCAGAGCCGGCTCGGTCACCGTCGCGGCAAAGCCCGCCGCTACCGCTGCGTCAAAGGCATTGCCGCCCGCCCGCAGCACCGCACAGGCTGCGGCAGTTGTTTCAGGGTGCCCGGCCGCCACAACGGCCCGGGAACGCTGTGCCGCCATCATTCAGCTCCGACCGCTTGGCCGACGGTGCGGCGTGCGGCCACGGCCACGATGTTCGCCACCCGACAACAGCGGCCGGCGGCGTTCCAGACGCCTGGCCGGCTTGTATTCGGGCAACAGCTCCTCGGTCACCACCAGCACGGGAATCTTCTGGCCGATGAAATCCTCGATATCGGGCAGCGAGTACACGTATTCCTCACAGGCAAAGCTGATAGC
>DAITNL010000027.1:6377-7662 GCA_036834665.1 Candidatus Competibacteraceae bacterium
AAGCTGATGGCATCGCCACTGGCGCCAATGCGCGCGGTACGGCCGATGCGGTGCACGTAATCCTCGCGATCCTGCGGCAGATCGAAATTGATAACGTGGGTAACATCGGGAATGTGCAGGCCTCGCGCCGCGACATCGGTGGCCACCAGAATCGGCAGCTCGCCCTGCTGGAAGGCTTCCAGCAGCTTCAAACGCTTGTTCTGCGGGATATCGCCAGAGAGCACGCCAGCCTCGTAGTCATTGCCCAGCAGATAGCCGGTCACCCGCTCGGCAGCGCGCTTGGTGTTGACGAAGATCATGGTGCGCTTGGGCTCCTGCTGACGCAGCACGCCAAACAGCAGCGCGATTTTGTCATGAGCGGGGACGTGATAGAGTGCCTGACGGACCTTCTCGGCGGTGACATGCTCGGCCTCGATGCGCACCACCTGCGGATCATTCATATGCTCGTAGGCCAGTTCCATCACCCGGTTGCTGAGAGTGGCGGAAAAGAGCATGTTGATGCGCCTATCGGGCGGTGGCATCTTACGCAGCAGGTAGCGAATATCGGTGATGAAGCCCAGATCGAACATGCGGTCGGCCTCGTCGAGCACCACGACTTCAATCGCCGACAGCTTGTAAACACCTTGCTTGAAGTAGTCGATCAGCCGACCCGGTGTACCGATCAGGACGTCAACCCCGGCCTCGAGCTGGCGACGCTGGCTGTCATAGCCGGTGCCGCCATATACAGCGGCGAATTTCAGGCCGGTGTAGCGACCGAGCAGTTCGGCATCGCGGTGAATCTGTACCGCCAGTTCGCGGGTCGGGGCGATAATCAGGGTCCAGGGCCCGACTGCATCGGCCGCGACCGGGGTTTCCATGAGATGATGCAGGGCAGCCAGCAGGAACGCGGCGGTCTTGCCGGTACCGGTCTGCGCCTGGCCCGCGATATCCTGACCCTGCAAGGCCAGGGGCAGCGTAGCCGCCTGGATGGGCGTGCAATAGGTAAAGCCGGTATCTTCCAGGCTTTCCAGCAGTGATTCGCTCAGGCCGAGCCCGGAAAAGGGGACGTTGGTAAGATGGTCTTTTTGCATGTGATCAGCGAAATCCCAGATGGGCAGGTTTGGGGGACTTGCATCGGCGCCCGGTTTGGGCTGAAATTCTGCAAGAACATGCTGCAAGGAAATTTGTGCCCCGATTGGCTATTTTGCCACAATATCAGCCGTCGCATGCCGCGCGCCGCCGATTTTCGCGGCTGCACTAGGCAGGTGCCCCTGCCAGACCCCAGGCGCCGTTGCATATCCTATTC
>DAITNL010000027.1:7672-24378 GCA_036834665.1 Candidatus Competibacteraceae bacterium
GCGACCGGCCGCCAGCCTCCTTCCTAAACCGGAGACGCTTTCCGTGAGCGAACACATCGTACATATCACCGACGAAACCTTCGACGCCGAGGTCCTCAAGGCCGGTCAGCCGGTCCTGGTGGACTACTGGGCCGAGTGGTGCGGACCCTGCCGCATGATCGCTCCGATCCTCGACGAGGTCGCTGCGGAATACGCCGGCCGCGTCAAGATCTGCAAGCTGAACGTCGATGAAAACCAGAACACCCCACCCAAATATGGTATCCGAGGTATTCCCACCCTGATGCTGTTCCGCGGCGGCAGCGTCGAAGCCACCAAGGTCGGCGCACTGTCCAAGTCGCAACTGATCGCCTTCCTCGATAGCAGTCTGCGCTAAGCGCCGCCCGATGCGGCGTCCGCCCAGGGTAGACGCCGCCGGATGGCCATGCTAGCTTTCACTGCGGCGTTCATCCCCAAGCCGCCCATACACCAAGCCCGTTCGGCCCGTCGCCCGGCTCGTTTCCCGACCCGAGAACACGCACCCCTCCCCGCCGGCACCGCCTGCCCGCGCCTGCCGTCTCGAGCACGTAGCTTCCATGAATCTGACTGAACTCAAAAAGAAATCCGCCGCCGACCTGATCGCCATCGCGCAGGATCTGAAGCTCGAGGGCATGGCACGGTCGCGCAAGCAGGACGTGATCTTCGCCATTCTCAAGGCCCTAGCCAAGAATGGTGAGGACATCTCCGGCGATGGCGTCCTGGAAATTCTCCAGGACGGCTTTGGCTTCCTGCGCTCCGCCGACAGCTCCTATCTGGCCGGCCCCGATGACATCTACGTCTCGCCCAGCCAGATCCGCCGTTTCAACCTGCGCACCGGCGACACGGTCAGCGGCAAGATTCGCCCACCCAAGGAAGGCGAGCGCTACTTTGCCCTGCTCAAGGTCAACGACATCAACTTTGAACCGCCCGAGGTATCCAAGAACAAGGTCCTGTTCGAGAACCTCACCCCGCTGCACGCGACCGATCGCATGCAGCTGGAGCGCGGCAATGGCAGCACCGAGGACATCACCGCCCGGGTTATTGACCTGGTCGCGCCGATTGGCAAGGGCCAGCGCGGCCTGATCGTCTCGCCGCCCAAGGCCGGCAAGACCATGATGCTGCAGAACATTGCCCAAAGCATCGCCGCCAATCATCCCGAGTGCTACCTGATCGTGCTGCTGATCGACGAGCGCCCGGAGGAAGTGACCGAGATGCAGCGCTCGGTGCGCGGCGAGGTAATCTCCAGCACCTTCGACGAACCGGCCACCCGCCATGTGCAGGTTGCGGAAATGGTTTCCGATAAGGCCAAGCGCCTGGTCGAACACAAGCGCGACGTGGTGATCCTGCTCGATTCCATCACCCGGCTGGCGCGCGCCTATAACACCGTGGTGCCGGCCTCGGGCAAGGTGCTCACCGGTGGCGTCGATGCCAACGCCCTGCAAAAGCCCAAGCGCTTCTTTGGCGCGGCGCGCAATATCGAGGAAGGCGGCTCGCTGACCATCATCGCCACCGCGCTGATCGACACTGGCTCGCGCATGGACGATGTGATCTACGAGGAATTCAAGGGCACCGGCAACATGGAAATCCATCTTGACCGGCGCATTTCCGAGAAGCGCGTATTCCCGTCGATCGACCTGAACCGCTCCGGCACCCGCCGCGAGGAACTGCTCACCGACGCTGACGATCTGCAGAAGATGTGGATTCTGCGCAAGCTGCTGCACCCGATGGATGAACTGCAGGCGATGGAATTCCTGCTCGAGCGGCTGAAGAATACCCGGACCAACAAGGAATTCTTCGAGTCGATGAAGCGCTAGGGCGCCCGGCTCCGGACCCGTGACGAATTTTCCCGACGACTGTTCCCGATGAACGCTACTGCCGATACTGCCGCGCCTGTTCAGGCTCCCCGTCGTCCGACCCTGCCCGCACCACTGGCGCTACCGTTGCGACTGATTCCCGGTCCGGTGCATTCGACCCTGCTGACCACGGCGCTGAACGTGCTGTTCGCCGCCAGCATCCGCGAGGGCGAATTCGACTTCCTGCGTGAGCGGCTGATCCTGATCCGTTTGCGCGATGCTGGCGTGGAATATCGCCTGCGCTTTGCCGGGCCGGCCGGTTTTGTCCCCGGCGCACAGGCCACGACCGCAGATCTGAGCATCAGCGGTACGCTATACGATTTCCTGGTACTGGCTACCCGCCGCGAAGATTCCGATACTTTGTTTTTCAGCCGCCGCGTGCTGATGGAGGGCGATACTGCCCTGGGTCTGGAGCTGAAAAATTGGCTGGACAGCCAGGATCTGGACGCCAGCGGCGGCCCACTGCCGCCGCTGCTGCGCGCCACCAGCGCCCTGCTGCGCGTCCACGAGCGCTTCAGCGGACGCACGGCCTAACAAAAACCAAAGCCGTTCAGAGTACGTCTATCGAACCCTGAACGGCTTCTTCCTTCAGCTGCAGCCCACTCGCCCGCCTTACACCGCCGCCGCGACCTGCCTTAGGCCCGGCTGGCCCTGCCAGTAGCCATCACAGGCACCGTGCGGCAGGCCGGCATTCAAGGCCTGCGCCGCTTCGCGTGGATCACGCGCACCGCTGCGACAGGCGGCAAACGCCTCGATCACCGTCTCCATGTCGTGCGGTTGCGGACTGAGGCGCAGCACGTCTACACCCAGCGCGCGCAAATCGGCCAGTTCCGCCAGCAGGTTGCAGGTCTGTGCCGACTGGGTCTGAATCCCGTTCAGCGCCAGGAAGATCTGGCCCTCGCGGGTGCTCAGAGTCAGGCCCTCGGGATCGTCCAGACAGCGATACTGGCAATCATCCTTGGGCAGGTCATGGTAGCGGGCCGTGAAGCAGCGCGCCGAATAGGCCAGCGGCAGGCGGCCATAGGCGAACACCTCGGTCTCGACACCGGCCGGCCGTCGGGCCTGAATCGCCGCCAGCGTCTCCCGCGATAGCTCCACCGGCATCACCCAGCGCTGCGCGCCCAGGCCGGCCAGAACGCCCAGGGTGCGCTCGTTATAGACATTGATCCCGGTGCCGAGCACGAACGGCACGCCCTGCGCCGCCAGCAGATGCACCGCGCCCATGTCGTTCGCTTCAACGGTAAAGCGGCCATTCGCGCACAGCCGGCGCAGTGTCTTCAGTTCCGATTCCGCTTCCAGCAGCGCCATCGTTGATAGCACCACTTCCTTGCCGGCGGCACTGAGGCGTTCCGCCAAGTCCAGCCAGTCGGTGGTATTCAGGGCATGGCGCTTGGAGCATACGGTTTCGCCGATGTAAATAATATCCAGCGGCGCCGCGCTCATCCGCTCGTAAAAATCGAGCAGCATCTGCTGCGGCCAGTAATACAGCACCGGACCGAGCGCCAGGCGCGGCAGGCCTTGTTCAACGGTTGCCATGGCGATTGCTCCTCACTGCCAGGTACGGTGATAGGCGCCGAGCGTGGTCTGATGCCCCTCGGACACCTTGCCCAGTTCGCGCAGCCATTCCGGTTTTGGCGCATAGCCGGCCGGATTGCGCCGGCAGGCATCAATCGCCGCTCGCCAGACCCGGGTCACCTGGGTGACATAGGCCGGACTGCGCTGGCGACCCTCGATCTTGATCGCGGCAATACCCATGGCCTGCAACTCCGGCAGCAGCTCCAGGGTATTGAGGCTGGTCGGTTCCTCGATGGCGTAATAGGTCTGGTCGCCAACCATGAAGCGGCCCTTGCACAGGGTCGGATAGCCGGCCGGCTCGTTGGGTTCATAACGGTCGATGAGCAGGCCGCCGAGCCGCGTTTCCAGGCCACGCGGGGTTTCCTCCCAGCGCACCGCCTTGGCCGGCGAGCAGACTCCGCACATATTGGGCGATTCGCCGGTGACGTAGGAGGACAGCAGGCAGCGCCCCTCGACCATGATGCACAGACCGCCAAAGCCGAAGACTTCGATACCGACCGGGCTGCTGTCCAGCACATGGCGCACCTGCGGCAGCGACAGCACCCGTGGCAGGACCACCCGGCGGATGCCAAAGCGCTCATGGTAAAAGCGGATCGCTTCGTAGTTGGTGGCCGAACCCTGCACCGACAGGTGCAGCGGCAGTTGCGGATGACGCTGGCAGGCGTAGTCGAGCACGCTGATGTCGGCGGCGATCACTGCATCCACGCCCAGTTCAGCGGCCTGATCAACCGCTCGCTGCCAGCGCGCCCAGCCATCCGGCTGCGGAAAGGTGTTGAGGGCGACGAAGACCCGCCGGCCACGGGTATGGGCATACTGCACACCCTGCTCGGCGGCCTTGGCGTCGAAGTTCAGGCCGGGAAAATGCCGGGCGTTGGTGTCGTCGCGAAAGCCGATGTACACCGCATCGGCGCCCTGATCGATGGCCGTTTTCAGCGACGGCAGGTTGCCTGCGGGACAGACCAGTTCCAGGGTGGGGGCATTGGCGGCGGGAGCCGGACTGGCCATGCTATTCACCCCGCTCGCGGGCGATGGCGCGATAGCCGATATCGGTACGATAGTAGGCCCCTTCCCAGCGCAACTGCTTGACCAGGTTATAGGCCTGGCTTTGCGCCTCGGCAACGCTGCCCCCCAGGGCTGTGACGCACAGCACCCGGCCACCGTGGGTCACGACATTGCCGTCCTTGGCCTCCTGGGTGCCGGCATGGAAGATCTTCAGATCATCATCCAGATCCTCATCATGCGCCGGCAGACCCTCGATGACATCGCCCTGCCGATAGCGGCCCGGATAGCCAGCGGCCGTCATCACCACACCCAGCGCCGGGCGCGGATCCCACTCGGCTTCGACCGTGGCCAGTTGGCCCTCCAGCGCTGCCTTGCACAGCTCGACCAGATCCGAGCGCAGGCGCATCAGCAACGGCTGGGCCTCGGGATCGCCGAGCCGGCAGTTGTACTCCAGCACCTTCGGTCCCTCGGCAGTCACCATCACCCCGGCGTAGAGAAACCCAACATAGCGGCAGCCTTCGGCGGCCATGCCGCGCACGGTCGGCGCAATGATCTCCGCCATGATCCGCGCATGCAGTTCCGGGGTCACCACCGGCGCCGGCGAATAGGCGCCCATGCCACCCGTGTTCGGACCCTGATCGCCATTGTCGCGGGCCTTGTGATCCTGCGACGAGGCCAGCGGCAGAATGAAGTCGCCATCGGTCATGACGATGAAGCTGGCTTCCTCGCCGACCAGGAATTCCTCGACCACTACGCGTTGACCGGCAGCGCCAAACGCCGTACCGCTGAGCATGCTCCGGGCGGCAGCGATGGCCTCCTCGATGCTCTGCGCCAGCACCACGCCCTTGCCCGCCGCCAGCCCATCGGCCTTGACCACCAGCGGCGCACCCATCTCGCGGATGAAGGCTTCGGCAGCATCGGCGTCGGTGAAGCTCTGGTAGCGGGCCGTGGGAATGGCGTGCCGGGCCAGGAAATCCTTGGCAAAGGCCTTGGAACCTTCCAGCTGTGCCGCTGCCTGCCGGGGCCCAAAGCAGGCTAAGCCCGCCGCCGCGAACAGATCACTGATGCCCAGAACCAGCGGCACTTCCGGGCCGATGATGGTCAGATCGACATGATGCGCCTGGGCAAACCGGAGCAAATCCGGCGGATCATCGGCGGTGATCGCGATATTGGTCACCTTGGGTTCCAGGGCGGTGCCCGCATTGCCCGGCGCGACGTAGACATTGCTGACCCGGCTGGACTGCGCCACCTTCCAGGCCAGGGCATGTTCGCGGCCACCGCCGCCAACGATCAGGATATTCATGCATGTACCCCTCAACCGCAGTCCTCTCCCGCAGGGAGATGCGGAATTTTGTTAGTGCCGGAAATGCCGCATGCCGGTAAACACCATCGCCATGCCGTGCTCATCGGCGGCGGCGATCACCTCGGCATCGCGCATCGACCCGCCCGGCTGCACCACGGCGGCAACACCAAACTCGGCAGCGGCGTCGATGCCATCGCGGAACGGGAAAAAGGCATCGGAGGCCATCACTGATCCCTGCAGGCTCAACTGCGCATCGGCGGCCTTGATCGCGGCGATGCGCGCCGAATAGACCCGGCTCATCTGTCCGGCACCCACCCCGAGCGTCATGCCGTCGTGGCAGAAGACGATGGCATTGGACTTGACGAACTTCACCACCTGCCAGGCAAACAGCAGATCGGCCAGTTCCGCCGCGCTCGGCTGACGCTGGCTGACCACCTGCAGATCGGCCAGGCCCACCTGACCCAGATCGCGATCCTGCACCAGCAGGCCACCGGTGACGCGCTTGTAATCCCAGCCCGGTATCCGTTGTGCGCCCCAATCGCCGCAGGCCAGCACCCGCACGTTCTGCTTGCTGGCCGTCACCGCCAGGGCCTCGGGCGCGACCTGCGGCGCAATGATCACTTCGACGAACTGGCGATCGACAATCGCCTTGGCGGTCGCCGCGTCCAGCGGCCGGTTGAAGGCGATGATGCCGCCAAAAGCGGAGGTCGGATCGGTCTGATAGGCGCGGTCGTAGGCATCCAGCAGGCTGGCGCCCACTGCGACGCCGCAGGGATTGGCGTGCTTGACGATCACGCAGGCCGGCGCGGCAAAGCTCTTGACGCATTCCAGCGCTGCATCGGTATCGGCAACGTTGTTATAGGACAGTTCCTTGCCCTGCAACTGGCGGGCGGTGGCGATGCAGGCTTCACCCGGCTGCGGCTCAACATAGAAGGCCGCGCCCTGATGCGGATTTTCGCCATAGCGCATGTCCTGCGCCTTGCGAAACTGCACGCTGTAGCTGCGCGGGAACGGATCGCGCGCGTCCCCGGCGCGGATCGAACCGAGATAATTGGCAATCGCACCATCGTAGCGGGCGGTGTGCTCGAACACCTTCAGCGCCAGATCGAAGCGGGTCGCGGCGCTGACCGCGCCATTGCCGGCACGCATTTCATCGAGCACCCGCGCGTAATCGGCGGCATCGACCACCACGGTGACGGCGGCGTGGTTCTTGGCGGCGGCGCGCAGCATGGTCGGTCCGCCGATATCGATATTCTCGATGGCATGGGCCAGACTGCAGTCCGGCCTGGCCACGGTCGCCTCGAAGGGATACAGGTTCACCACCAGCAGATCAATCGGCGGGATGTCATGCGTGCTCATCGCCGCCTCGTCCTGACCGCGCCGGCCCAGCAGGCCGCCATGAATTTTCGGGTGCAGGGTCTTGAGGCGGCCATCCATCATTTCCGGAAAGCCGGTGTAGTCGGCCACTTCGATCACCGGCACAGCGCTGTCCGCCAGCAGGCGGGCCGTACCACCGGTGGAGAGGATTTCCACGCCCAAGTGGTGCAGGGCACGGGCAAAATCGAGGATGCCGGTCTTGTCGGAGACGCTGATCAGGGCGCGGCGAATGGCAGGCGCGGGGGTCGGGTTCATGCGAGGAGTCCGTGCGTCGGGGAGAGGGAAAGCGCGGTCGTAACGGGAACGGGTGTGTCCGCGGTTTTACAGGATATCGGCGGCAAGCGGACCAAAGTACAGGTCGTAGAAACGATCCTTGTCCGGGTCGTACTGCATCAGTTCGCCATTTTCCAGGTCGTAGTACCAGCCATACATGCGCAGGCCACCCTCCTCGACCCGCTGACGAATGAAGGGAAATGTCATCAGATTATTCAGCGAGGTGCGCACCCCGGCGCGCTCGCAGGCGCGCTGCCTGAATTCGCGGCTGGCATCCGGCCAGCGCCGCAGCACCTCATCGCGAGCCGGTGCGGCGATCCGCACCCAGGGGGCGATATAGCCCTCGCCCTCGTCGTTCTCGCCATAGCCATCGAGCAGCGCGCTGATGCCACCGCAGTGGGAATGCCCCAGGACGATGATGTTGTTAACTCGCAGATTGCAGACCGCGTATTCCAGTGCAGCGCTGGTGCCGTGAAAGCGGCCGGTGGTCTCGTAGGGCGGGATCAGGTTGGCCACATTGCGCACCACGAACAGGTCGCCCGGTGCTGAATCAGTCAAAATTGCCGGATCAACCCGCGAATCACTGCAGCCTATCAGCAGGGTACGCGGCGTCTGGCCCTTCATCGCCAGCCGGTTGTACATCTCCCGGTTAGGTTCAAAACTCTTGACGCGAAAGCGCTGGAAACCTTGCAATAGTTCATTGATTTCGGTCATGGTGCCATCTCCCGTTAAGCCGTGGTCTGGCATGCATTATACCTGTCCTTCACCAAGCTTTCGCCTGGAGACGCCCCATGCAGTGCGCCATCTACAAGAGCCCGAAAAAGCAGGATACCTATCTGTACATCGCCACCAAGGATGACTTTTCCGCCCTCCCCGATCCGCTGCTGGCGATGTTCGGCACGCCGGCGCATGTCATGGACCTGGACCTGCACCCGCAGCGGCGCCTGGCCCAGGAAGACACCGCCGAAGTGCTGCACAACCTGCGCGAGCGCGGCTGGCATTTGCAGATGCCGCGCCGCGACGATCTGTTCATGCCGCATCACTGACTGCACACATAACCCGCCATCGTTCCACGCCCTTGCCGCTCATCCGCCCAGGAATGCCCGCCGATGTTCTCCGAACGCGTCGATCGCCTGACCAGTTCGCTGATTCGCGAACTGCTCGCCCTCACCCAGAAACCCGACATTATTTCCTTCGCGGGTGGCCTGCCCGCACGCGAGGCGATGCCGCCGCTGGATTTGGCCGCGCTGCCGCCTGAGCTCAGCCAGTACGGCACCACCGATGGCGAGCCGGAACTGCGCGCCGCCATTGCCGCGCAACTGCACGGTCTGGGCCTGCGCTGCCGCGCCGAGCAGGTACTGATCACCAGTGGCTCGCAGCAGGGCATCGATCTGGTGTCCAAGCTGTACATCGATCCGGGCACGCCGGTCGCGGTGGAAGCGCCGAGCTATCTGGCCGCGCTGCAATCGTTTCGCCTGTTTGGCGCGCGCTTCGAGGAACTGCCGCTGACCGCGCACGGCATCGATCCGGACCAGTTGCGTCAGGTGATCCAGCGCCAGCGGCCGGCCTTTGTCTACCTGATCCCGACCTTCCAGAACCCGGCTGGCGTCTGCTACGACGCCGCGACCCGCGCCGCAGTGGCAAGCGTGCTGCGCGACACCGGCACGCCCCTGCTGGAGGATGAGCCTTACCGGGAACTGGTTTATGAAGCGGTGGATCGCGGTCCGCTGTGCGCACAGCTCGAGGACGGCAATAGCTGGATGTACATGGGCACCTTTTCCAAGACCGGCATTCCCGGGCTGCGCATCGGCTATATCGCCGCGTCCGAGGATGTACAGCCCTATCTGGTGCGCCTCAAGCAGTCCACCGACCTGCACAGCAATCGCATTGGCCAATGGTGGTGCGCCCGCTTCCTGACGGGCGCCGATTACCCGGCGCATCTGCAGCGGCTGCGTGCCTTCTACCGCGAGCGGCGCGATGCGATGCAGTCGGCGCTGACCCGTCATCTGGGCGAACTGGCGGACTGGACCCTGCCCCATGGCGGGCTGTTTTTCTGGGTGCGGCTCAAGGGGGGCGGCGATACCCGGGCGCTGCTGGTGCGGGCGCTGGAACGCAAGGTCGCGTTCATGCCCGGTGAGGCCTTCTTCGCCAATGCCGGTGCTGGGCACGGCGCGTTCATGCGCCTGAACTTCAGCCACGCCACGCCCGAGCAACTGGAGCGTGGCCTGGCGGTGCTGGCGGAGGTGATCCGCGAACAGCAGGAGCAGCCGCGTCAGGCAAGCGTCGCCGGTGTCGTGGCCATCTGAACACTGGCCAGCCAGCGGCAGCGTGCTTTCGCCCGCAGCGCACCCGCTGCCGCAACTGATCGGACGCCCGCGCTTTAATCCTGAAAACGCGGTTGCCGCTTCTGCATCGCTGCCGTGATCGCCTCGCGGGTATCATCGGACAGCAGCATGGCGGCATTCCAGGTCGCCACATAATCCAGGCCATCGGCAACACTGTGATCGCGGCTGTAATTGAGCACCTGCTTGATGCCGCGCACGGTCAGCGGCGATTTTGCGGCAATGCTGAGCGCGATCGCCCGTACTGCATCACGCAGTTGTACGGCGTCGGCATACACCCGGTTCACCAGCCCCATCGCCTGTGCCTCGGCAGCATCGAACTGACGGGCGGTAAAGGCCAGTTCACGCACCCGGCCCGCACCGATCACCTGCGGCAGACGCTGCAAACTGCCCACATCGGCGATGATCGCCAGATCCGCTTCCTTGAGCGAAAACGCGGCCTCGGCACTGGCATAGCGCATATCACAGGCAGCAATCAGGTCCAGCCCGCCGCCAATGCACAGGCCCTGCACGGCGGCCAGCACCGGCTTGCGGCACTGTTCCAGCGCGGTGAAGGAAGCCTGCAGATCCAAAATGGCGCGGCGCAACTGCTCTTCCTTGCGCCCAGGGCCGCTGGTTTCAACCGCATCCAGCACTTCGCCCATCAATTCAAAGTCGATGCCCGCGCAAAAATGCCGGCCCGCGCCACTCAGCACCGCCACCCGCACCTCGGGGGTCTCATCCACCCAGCGCAAGGCCGCACCGATTTCCCGCCACAATGGACCGTTGAGCGCATTGGCCTTGTCGGGGCGGTTGAGTTCAATCCAGGCAACCTGATCGCTCAGGCTCACAGTCAGGCAACTAAAATCCGGCATCGCGGCGCTCCAGAAAGCGGGAAGTCCAGCATCAGGACGGTTGATTCGGCCGCCGCCACCATGATTTGAACAGCGCCTTGAATTTGCGCCCGATGCCCCAGCGCTCGTTAGCCAGGGCTTCGAGAAAATCAGCCAGCGCTTTGGATTGCTCGATGGTGTACAAAGTCAGCACGGTGGTCGGCACGAACACCAGCATGAACATCAGCAGGCGATACCAGCTCGGCTCGCCGGCTTCATCAAATACGTTCATGCCCAGAATACCGGTCGTGATCGTACCAATCATGCCAAAAGTGGTCACCACGGTCAGCCGCACCACGGTATTGGCCTGCCGGCGAATGCCATCGCTTTCCAGATAACCATGCATGTCATAGACGGACTGACGCACCTCGTTATACAGGCGTGGCGTATCCAGATGGCGCACGCACATCTGGTACAAATCGCGCAGTTGCATCTGGTTGGACAGCTCATGAAACCAGTAGCGGTGGGTAAAGCGCAGGAAGATTTCCATGGTGTGGCGAATTTCACGCTTGAAGCGCTTGACCGATTCCACGTCCTGAATTTCCAACCGGCTGAGCGCCACCACCAGGCGATCCGATAGCATCAGCAGCGCTACCTTATGCATATGCGCGATCAGGAACAGCAGAAAATACTGGTGGCGAAAATGGCCGAGCAAACCATTTTCAGCATCGGTGAAGAAGTGATCCTTATGATTGCCGACAATGACGAAGGCGTGTCCGCAGCACATGGTGCGGGTGTCGATCCAGTCGTGACCCTCGCGATCCTCGCGATAGCGGTCATAGCAATAGCGGGTTTCGAAATCCTGCAGATAACGCGCTGAATACGGCAATGAACCCGAGGCGCCCGGCCCGGCCACCAGACCCAGGCGCACATAGTCACCACGGGTCAACTGGCGCGGATCATCCAGCGCCAGATAGCCCATCAGCGGCATGCGGTGGTATTCGATCTGCCGATAGCGCAGCGCGCCATTACGATCGGAATAGTGCAACACCATCGGTCGCAGCAGGTATTCCCAGTGCGCCGCCATGCGCGGGGTGCGGTGCTCACAGGCAAAGCGCAGGAATTTGTCGCGATTCTCGTAATCCGAGGCCGCCAGCACCGCGCCGGTGTGATCGAGCCATTCGATCTTGCTCAGGCAGTGCCCGCCCTGACCCGCGGCGGTCCAGTTTGGTGGATAGGCGCGGCCAAAGCGGGCCAGCGCATCCTGGGCCCGATGCAGCGACAGATCATTGGTATGGATTTCCACCACCAGAATGGCGATGTCCAGATCGAGAAAGAAATACAGGTCGATATGGGCGATCTCGAACAGCACCGGTGTTTCGCCGGCTTCGAAGGTCACCCGCGCCCGCGCGACATCGGTGCGGCGGAATACCTTGATCGGCGATTCGCCATAGCCGGCATCGTCGCCCGCGCCACGTCCACTGCCCTCGCCATAGAGAAAACGCTGCACATAGGGCAGGAAGGTGATGAACTCGGCGTAGTGCCGTTCCTTGAATTCGGCTGGATCGCTGGGAAACTCGTCGTCCACTTCAGCCCAGGGATTGTCCGGCGCCAGTTGCAGCAGTTCCCAGTGCTTCTGAATCTGCGAAGTCTGGAATGGCATCAATTGCAATGGCCAGAGCAGAATTTGCCGGAAATGGCGGACATGAGCAGCGCTGTTGTTGTCGGTATTGCTCAATGTTTCAGCCCCTGCTGCAAGACGGTAAAGACGCATTACCTCGCCCCTGTTCCCTTTCCCAGTCGGGACAGGGAACAGGGGTAAGGTCCGAACGACCGAACCCTGAACGGCTCTTAGGCTTCAACCACCGGAATCTTGCCGATCTTCAACTGCCATTCCTTCGGTCCGGTCTTGTGGACGCTGGAGCCCTGCGAATCGACCGCCACCGTCACCGGCATGTCCTTGACCTCGAACTCGTAGATCGCTTCCATGCCCAGATCTTCAAAGGCCAGCACCCGCGCTGACTTGATCGCCTTGGACACCAGATAGGCGGCGCCGCCGACCGCCATCAGATAAACCGCCTTGTTGTCCTTGATCGCACTGATCGCCAGATCGCCGCGCTCGGATTTGCCGATCATGCCCAGCAGGCCGGTCTGTTCCAGCATCTGCCGGGTGAATTTGTCCATGCGCGTCGCGGTGGTCGGACCGGCGGGGCCGACGACTTCATCACGCACCGGATCAACCGGACCGACGTAGTAGATGAAGCGGTTGGTGAAATCGACCGGCAGTTTCTGCCCGGCGCTAAGCATGTCGGTCATGCGCTTGTGGGCGGCATCGCGACCGGTGAGCATCTTGCCGTTGAGCAGCAGCACCTCACCGGTCTTCCAGGTCGCTACGTCCTCGCGGGTGACGGTGGCCAGATCGACGCGGCGGGCATTGGTCGGCGCATAGGTCAACTGCGGCCAATCCTCCAAGCTCGGCGGCTCCAGCTTGGCCGGACCGCTGCCATCCAGATGGAAATGTGCGTGACGGGTGGCGGCGCAGTTTGGCACCATCGCGATCGGCAGGTTGGCAGCATGGGTCGGGTAATCGAGCACCTTGACATCCAGCACCGTGGTCAGGCCGCCGAGACCCTGCGCGCCGATGCCCAGGGCGTTGACCTTTTCATACAGCTCGATGCGCAATTCCTCGGCGCGATTGGCCGGGCCACGGGCGATCAGTTCCTGAATGTCAACCGGGGCCATCAGCGATTCCTTGGCCAGCATGAAGGCCTTTTCCGGCGTGCCGCCAATGCCAATGCCGAGAATGCCCGGCGGACACCAGCCCGCGCCCATGGTCGGCACGGTCTTGAGCACCCATTCGACCAGATTGTCGGACGGGTTGAGCATGGCGAACTTGGACTTGGCTTCCGAACCGCCGCCCTTGGCCGCACAGATCACCTCGACATGGTGACCGGGGACGATTTCGTAATGCACCACCGCTGGGGTATTGTCCTTGCTGTTCTGGCGCTTGCCGGCCGGATCGCGCAGCACCGAGGCGCGCAGTTTGTTCTCCGGGTTGAGATAGGCGCGGCGCACGCCCTCATCGACCATCTCCTGCACCGACAGCGTCGCATCCCAGTGCACGTCCATACCGACCTTGAGGAACACCAGAGCAATGCCGGTGTCCTGGCAGATGGGCCGGTGACCCTCGGCACACATCCGCGAGTTGATCAGGATCTGCGCGATGGCATCCTTAGCCGCCGGGCTTGCCTCGCGTTCATAGGCTGCTGCCAGCGCCTTGATGTAATCGACCGGGTGGTAATAGCTGATGTACTGAAAGGCGTCGGCGATGCTCTGGATGAAGTCTTCTTGACGAATGGTGGTCATTGCGCGCTCCTAGGGGCAGGAATGCCAGGACACGGCGCCGCGCCCCGGCTCGATCTTCGGTGCAACGGGGTGCATTTTAGCAGTATTCACGCCCGGTGGCGGTGCGCCCTGGACCGGGCAACTCCCTGTTCATCCGCCAGCCGTCACCCGTGCGCGCTTTCCGCTACGCTTAGCGTCGATTTGCATTCAAGCTGAGCCTCTCCAATCCAACACCGGTGGACATGCGCCACCCCCACTCTCTTCAGGAGCTGCCCCGCCCATGGCTGACGATTTCAGCGAAAACGCTCTGCGTTATCACCGCATGGCCCCGTATGGCAAGATCGAAGTCACCCCGACCAAACCGCTGGCCAACCAGCATGATCTGGCGCTGGCCTATTCGCCGGGTGTTGCCGCCGCCTGCGAGGTCATCGTCCAGGATCCGCGCGAAGTGTCTACCGTCACCGCGCGCGGCAATCTGGTGGCGGTGATCACCAACGGCACCGCCGTGCTCGGCCTGGGCGACATCGGCCCGCTGGCGGCCAAACCGGTGATGGAAGGCAAAGGCGTACTGTTCAAGAAATTTGCCGGAATCGACGTGTTCGATATCGAAATCAACGAGCACGATCCCGACAAGCTGGTGGAGATCATTGCCAGTCTGGAGCCCAGCTTCGGCGGCATCAATCTGGAAGATATCAAGGCTCCGGAATGCTTCTACATTGAACGCCGCCTGAGCGAACGGATGAAGATTCCGGTGTTCCACGATGACCAGCACGGCACCGCGATCATCACCGCCGCCGCCGTGCTCAACGCCCTGTCGCTGGTCGGCAAGGATATCGGCCAGGTCCGGCTGGTCACCTCCGGCGCTGGTGCTGCGGGCATCGCCTGCCTGAATCTGCTGGTCGGCCTGGGGCTGCGCCGCGAGCACGTCATCGTCTGCGACAGCCGCGGGGTGATTTACAAGGGACGGGGACCGCTGGATCCGGAAAAGGCCGCCTATGCCGCAGAGACTGAGGCGCGCACTCTGGCTGAGGCACTGGTGGGCGCCGATGTGTTTCTGGGCCTGTCCAAGGCCGGGGTGCTGACTGGCGATATGGTGAAAACCATGGCCACGCAGCCGCTGATCCTGGCGCTGGCTAATCCGGTGCCGGAGATCATGCCCGAAGAAGCCAAGGCCGCCCGGCCCGATGCGATCATCGCCACTGGCCGCTCGGACTATCCCAATCAGGTCAACAACGTCCTGTGCTTCCCGTATATCTTCCGCGGCGCACTGGATGTCGGCGCGACCACCATCAATGAAGCAATGCAACTGGCCTGCGTGCGTGCCCTGGCCGCACTGGCACGCGAGCCGCATTCCCTGGAGGAAACCGCCGCCTATGGTGACCAGCCGCTCAGCTTTGGCCCGGAATATCTGATTCCCAAGCCCTTCGAGCCGCGCCTGCTGCTGACCCTGCCGCTGGCGGTCGCCCGGGCTGCCATGGACAGCGGCGTCGCTACCCGGCCGATCCGCGACTTTACCGCCTATCACGCCCAGCTCAGCCAGCGGGTCTATCGCTCTGGCCTGGTGATGCGGCCACTGTTCGATCGCGCCAAGACCGACCGCAAGCGGGTGCTGTATGCCCAGGGCGAGGAAGAGCGGGTCCTGTGGGCGGCGCAGGCAGTACTCGATGACGGCCTGGCCACGCCGATCCTGATTGGCCGGCGCTGGCGGGTGGAACAGCGCATCGCTGAACTGGGCCTGCGCATTCGCCCCGACCGCGATTTCGAGCTGGTCGATCCACAGAACAACCCCTACTACGAAGACTGCTGGCAGGAATATCACCGGCTGTGCGGCCGCCAGGGCGTCGACCCGAGCAAGGCACGCATCCGCGTCAATACCCGCGCCACGGTGATCGGCGCGCTGCTGCTGCGCCTCGGTCACGCTGATGCCCTGCTCTGCGGCCTGATCGGCGGATACCCCGACCACGTCGAATATGTACTGGACATCATCGGCCTGCGTCCGGGCGTCAAAACCCCGGCGGCGATGAACATGCTGATCACTGCCCACGGACCGCTGTTCTTCTGCGATACCGACTTCAACGCCGATCCCAGCGCTGAGCAAATCGCCGAAATCGCCCTGCTCGCCGCCGAAGAAGTCGCCCGCTTCGTGCCACCGAAGGTAGCGCTGCTGTCGCACTCCAGCTTCGGCTCGCACCCGGCGCCGCAGGCGCGCAAGATGGCCGAGGCTCTGGAACTGATCCGCCAGCGCGCCCCGGATCTGGAAGTGGAAGGCGAGATGCGCGGCGATGCTGCCCTGTCCGAAGAGCTGCGCAGCCGGGTGTTCCTGCATTCGCGGCTCAAGGGCGCGGCCAACCTGCTGATCATGCCCAACATCGATGCCGCCAACATTGCCCACAACCTGATCAAGGAAGTGACCCAGAGCGTCTCGGTCGGACCGATCACGCTCGGATTGGCACAGCCGGCGCATATTCTCACCCGCTCGGCCACCGCGCGGCGCATCGTCAACATGACTGCCATCGCGGCCGTCGACGCCCAGGAGCAGGCCCTGCAACAACGGCTCACAGCCCGCTAGGTATCCGGCGGGTTGATCTGGTTTCACGCCAGCCGTCGGGCCAGCCCGGTATCCCCGCGCAAGCGGGGATTTTCACTCCATTCCAGGCCGCGCGGCCGGATTGCCGCCGAAGTCGCGCATGACGCTGGACACCGGGCAATGAACGGTGCGGACCCGGCTTTACTCCGACGCATCGGTCGCGACTGAATGCGCCATCTTGGCGCGCTCCACCGGGCGTGTTGCACTATTTTTGGGTCAACC
>DAITNL010000028.1:0-3018 GCA_036834665.1 Candidatus Competibacteraceae bacterium
GGCCTTTTGTCGTGATTGCATTGATAATCAGTTGATTAGGATTTGGACAGGACCGGATGCGTTGTAAAATTACAGCCGTGGCGCCGCTACGCGCTGCAGTAAATCCTCCAGCAGTTCATCGATGCGCGCGCCTTCCATTTCATACTCGGCAGCCAGGGTCAGGCGATGGCGCAGGGCCGGCTTGGCAATGCTCTTCACATCATCCGGGGTAACAAAATCGCGCCGGTGCAGCAGCGCCTGCACCCGGGCCGCGCGAATCAGAGCAATGCCCCCGCGCGGCCCAGCGCCAATTGCAAAACCGGGCGTCTCGCGGGTGGCTGTGACCAGCCGCACCACATAATCCAGCACCGCGTCATCGAGGCGCAGCCGGGCCGCAATATCCTGCACGCGCAGCACGGCCGCTGGATCAGCCAGCGCCCGCACCGGTGCTACATCAAGCCGATCACCCACCCGGCCTTGAGTGACCGCACGCAGCAATGCACTTTCCTCAGCCCGGTCGGGATAGTCGATCTGAATCTTCAACAGGAAACGGTCAAGCTGCGCTTCCGGCAGCGGATACGTGCCTTCGTGTTCAATCGGATTCTGCGTCGCCAGGGTCATGAACGGTGGCGGCAGGGCAAAGGATTGCCCTTCAATGGTCACCTGTCCTTCCTGCATCACCTCCAGCAGCGCCGCCTGGGTCTTGGCCGGGGCACGGTTGATCTCATCGGCGAGCAGGAAATGGCAGAACACCGGACCGCGCCGAATCTCGAAACGTTCCTCGCGCAGGTTGTACAGCGCATGGCCGGTGACATCGCTGGGCATCAGATCGGCGGTAAATTGAATCCGGGCGAAACGGGCCGCGACACACGCCGCTAGCGCCCGCGCCAGCAGGGTCTTGCCCAATCCCGGCGCACCTTCGAGCAGGACATGACCGGCCGCACCCAGGGCAATCAGCACCTGATCGACCACTGCAGCCTGACCGATCAGCACCCGGCTGATTTCATGGCGCAGGCTGTTTAGGAAATCCCAGGCCCAGGCCAGTTCGGCGGCGTCTGGAGTGCTGATATCCGGGGTAGCGTGGGTTTCACTCATGGCAGGTTCAGGCTCAAGGCAGGGTCACAGGGCGTCACGGTCAGGATGCTGCACCGTTTGCAGACGGGTATGCAGGCTTTGCAGGCTTTGCAGGCTTTGCAGGGTCTGGAGCAGCGCGTCATCGTCCAGCGGTTGATCGGAATCGCGCAGAATACCGCTGAGTTCAGGCACAGTACTGCCATGCCGGGCCTGCAGGCGGCGCAGCGTGTAGTGACGGGTGGCGTGCAGCAGCAGGGGTCCGGCGCCCTGTCGCCACAGAAAACGCGAACTGGCGCGCAGGTGCTCGCCGAGCCGCCGTTGTGCAGTGGCGCGCGGCGTCAGCAACGGTCCTAGACGCCGGCTGTAATGCCACAGCGCTGTCAGCAGGCTGAGCAGCAGACCCAATAGAACCGGCCAGCCGTGTTGCCACAGCAGGTGCGCCAGCGAGGGCGTCAGCGTCTGATATTGCAGCCAGATCGCTCCAGCGGGCTGCTGCTGGGCCAGCGCCCAGAGGAATGCAGCGTGATCGTGTTCGTCCAGGCGCCAGTTGCCAAACACACTCAGATCACTCAGCAGCGTCACCCGGCCCCGGCCCCAGCGCAGTTGCAGCCAGGGCGCATCGTTCAGGCGCAGCCTGGAGCGGAAATCGACCTGCAGCGGCGGCAGACGATCATCGAGCTGCACCGCAACTGCCCCGTTCGCTGTCTGCGCTGCCGCACTGCGTACCTGCAGACGGTTTAGCAGATGATCCAGGCCCTGATGGGGCTCGTATTCATGCTGGACACCCAGCAGCAGGTGACCGCCCGCACTCACCCAGTCCAGCAGTCGTTGCCCCTCAGCCGCACTCAGCGCGTAGCTGGGCAGGGCCAGCAGCAGGGCATCGGCAGGCGGCAGCGGGTCGGGTACGGCGCGCAGGCGTTCTATGCTCGACACCGTGCGCCCCAGCCGGGTCAGCAGCCGTTCGGCAGCGTAGAACGGATTGCGCTGCGCCGCGTTGCCAAAGCCGGTGTAGATCTCCTCGCTGCGCTGCACCAGATGCTGGCTCAGCCACAGCGCCAGCGCACTGCTGGCCAGCAGCGTCAGCCCGATCAGCAGCAGATACATTCCCCGGCGCGGCGTGCTCATACCGGTTGCTGCTGCACGGGCATGGCGAAATGACGCGGCCATGCCGCACACAGGGCCGCTGCCTCGCGGGCATCCGGCAGGTAATGGCCATAGGCGGCGAGCTGCCAGGCGCGGATCAGGCGGCGGTAGAAATCGAGCAGTTCGGCATCGCCAAGTTGCGCGGTGATCAGGCGCAGACTCTCATCCTCGGTGGCGCTGTCTGGCAGGATGATGCCGTATTGGCTGGCCAACCCGGCCAGACTGCCCTGATAGAGCAGCCGCAGGGCGGCGCGCGCCTGTCCATTCTGCCAAAGCTGCCAGGCGGTCGCGCCCAATCCGGCATCGGGCGGTAGCAGCAGCGCGTCGTAGCCTGTGCGGAGCGGGGCGGCACGGGTGGTCACAGTCCGCCGGCGTGGCAGCAGCGTGCCCGGCGCCTGTCGCCACAGCCACCCGCCGAACAGGGCCGCGCCCACGCCCAGCGCACACCACAGCAGCAGTTCGATCAGGGCCGCGAACAGCCGGGCTCCGTCATGCGATTCGGGATGTGGCGCGACCGGGTGCGCCTGATCTGTCTCGCGCCAGTGCCAGCGCTGCTGCACCGCGCAGATCTGCAGCTCCGGTTCCCGCAGGGTTTCCGCCAGAGCCTGTTGCACCGGACTGGCAGCCTGTGCCAGTTGCATTTCCCGTTCGCGGCGCTGTGTGCAGGGTGAGGGGATCGGTTCGGCGCTCAGGCCGGGCATGGGCAGGGCCAGCAGGCCCGTGCCGATGAGCAGCGCCAGCGCCAGCGGGGCCATGTCCGCCGCGACCCGTCCAGCCCTTTCCAGCCGCGCCGCCAGTTGGCGAAAGCCCAGTTCCAGATCC
>DAITNL010000028.1:3028-24321 GCA_036834665.1 Candidatus Competibacteraceae bacterium
GCTTCCAGTTCAGTGCGGCGCTTGAGATAAAGCGCGAAGCCGGCAGCGACATAGAACGGTTCGACCAGGCTCATGCCGCAGAAGCCGACCAGGTTCAGACACAGTTGCCCGAGTGCAGTGTCATCGCTGAACAGGTCGAGCAGATCCAGCGCCACGAAATCCGGTATCAGCATCCACACCAGGGCGATCAGGGCCAGATCAAGGCCGATCTCCACAGGGGCGCAGATCACGGTCAGCCACACCGCCGGACCGCGTCCCGGCTGGCCGAGCGTGCGCTGCCGCTGGCGCCGGGCCTTGCCGCGCAGGTGTTCCAGTTGCGAAATCGGCAGGGTGAAGCTGCGCGCCAGATCGAAACGCCGCCACAGCAGCGCGGCCAGGGCCTGCTGGCGCAGCACCAGCGGCAGTGCGCGCCCGATCCGGCGCAGGCTGGGCAGATCGCCAAACAGGACATGGCTGAGCAGATACAGCGGCGCGCGGTCCAGCAGCGGTTTCAGCCACCACAGCAGCCACGGAATCAGCCACCAGCGCTGCCAGCAGAGCAGATGCAGGAGCACAAACAGCGGCAGCGCCACGCTGAACCAGGCGCCATACAGCGGCCCGATCCAGCGCCGCGCCAGCGCCACGCCCAGATCGGTCGCCTCCCAGGGATTGCGCGGCCGCAGCACGGCGGTCACGGCTTCAAGGCGCATGGCGACCGGCCCGGGTCAGGTACAGCGCCACCAGCAGCCAGCCGGCCATGCCGACCGCGTACTTGATCTGCGCCGGAATGGCGTCGTTGGATGACCAGAATGCCTCGATGAACGCCGCCAGCAGCAGCAGAACGCTCATGCCGATCACCAGACGCAGGCCACTGGCCGCCGCCTGCCGCAGCGCTTCCACCCGCTGCTGGCGGCCCGGCGCTATGACTGCCCAGCCCAGTTTCAGGCCGGCCATCCCGGCCAGCACGATCCCGGTCAGCTCGAACGGGCTATGCCCGGCGACGAAGGTGTAAAAGTTTTCGGTCAGGCCGCGCGCGCTCAAATAGCCCGAGACTGCGCCAATCAACAGGCCGTTGAACAACAGGATGAAGGCCGCGCCCACGCCGCAGAGTGCACCGCCGGCGAAGGTGCGAAAGCCCAGGCCGATGTTGTTGTGGATGTAATGGCCGAACATGGCCAGATTATCGCGGGCATCGCGCTGGGTGGCCGGTTCCAGGCTGTACATCGCCTCCAGATCGGCTACGGCCTCGGTCGGCAGCAGGCTGTAGATCAGCTCCGGCGCGGTGTAAACCGCCATGGTCATGCCCAGCAGCGGCAAGTAGAACAGCGTCGCACACAGCCAGAACAGGGCGGCATCGGCGCGCACCCGTTGCGGAAAGTCGGCGCTGATAAAGTGCAGCAGCGCCTGCCAGCGCTGTTGCGGTGCCCGATAGAGCTGCTGATAGGCGCGCAGGGCCAGTTGTTCCAGCTGTGCCCGTAGCGCCGTGCTGTAGCGGCGCTGGCGGGCAAGCGCCAGGTGCTGGCAAATCCGCCGGTACGCAGCGGGCAGCTCGGCTACCGGCAGTGCTGTGATCGGCGTGGCCTGTTTCGGCGTGGCGCGCCGTTCCAGCCGATCCAGGCATGCGGCCAGGGCCTGCCAGTCGCTGGCATGGCGCTGTTCGAACGGTCGCTGTCTCATTGCAGGTCCCCAAGCAGCCAGCGCGCCTGGGCCTGCAGACGCTCAACGCCGGCGCGGCCGCGCAGACCGGTATAGTCGGCCAGCAGGTCGGCCAGTTCCTCCTGACGGGCCGGATTGAGACTGGCGGCGCGCTCGGCGAAATCGATCAGCAGTTGCTGTTCGTCGGCCTGCAGTGCGCAGGGTGGCGGCAGTGCCGGACCGGGTGGCAGACGCGGCGCGGCCGGCGGCGGTTCGCGATAAATCACCACCGTAGCGGCGGCCAGATCGCCGAGGCGCTGGAACTTGCGGTTGCTCAGCAGGGTGACCAGGCCCAGACCATACAGGACCGGCAGGAAATCCACCGCCCGCAGCAGATTGCGAATCAGCGCCCCCGGCCAGTCCACTGGGGTACCGTCGGCGTGCATGACCTGCAGATTGAGCGCCTTCTTGCCGGGTGTGGCGCCCTGGGCGTAAACCTCCCACAGCGCTGGATAGATCCACTCGGCGATGAACAGGGCAATCAGCCACAGGCCCCAGCCGCCGCGATCGAGCAGCGCCAGCAGCATGAGCAGGGCCCACAGCACGCCGTACTTGATCAGGTTGTCGATGATCCAGGCCAGCGCCCGCGCCATCGGCCCGGCCACCCGCAGGCGCACATCAATGCCTTCGGGCGTCTCGATGGCATGCAGGGTATCGAGCAGGGCGGGTGCCGACATCGGGCGCGCTGATCCGGTGGAAGAATGCGTAAAGCATGGCACGGATCAGCGCGGTGGAACAGTTGCCCGCGGGCGGAGCGGTTTTAAATTGCGGCAATCTGGACAGGCTCTTAGAATCGCGCCAGGCCGCGTTTTGGCGCATCTTTCGACTTCCGCCCTTCTGCTTGAGAGTAACCCCTGCCCATGCATGCCAGTCCTTACCAGCCGCCACGCAGCGCGCTTGCGCCGCCGGTCAGCACCGAGTACGGCCCGGTGGGTTGGTTCAGTACGCAGGGCCGCCTGGGTCGGGTGCGCTATATCGGCTACGCAATCGGGCTGGTCATACTGATCAATGCCGCAGCCCTGCTGCTCGGCGGGCTGGCCGGGCTGGCCGGGCTGGCCGGGCTGTGGGTTAAAAATAGCAATGACTTCTTCCAGTGGCTGTTCGGCGGCGTGCTGGGCGTGCTGGGTGTGGCAGCGCTGCTGATGTCGCTGCTGTTCACCGTGCGGCGCCTGCACGATTTCGATGCCAGCGGCTGGTGGTCGCTGCTGCTGCTGCTGCCGCTGGTCAATCTGGTGCTCTATCTGCTGCTGCTGATCATGCCCGGCACGCAGGGCGCCAATCGTTTCGGCGCGCCGCCACCGCCCAACAGTACCGGGGTGATTGTGCTGGCGGCGATTCTACCGCTGTTGTTCGCACTCGGCGTGGTTGCGGCCATTGCCATCCCGGCCTTGCAGCAATTCCATCACCGCGCTGAACGGCTGCAGGGCCCCACGCAGCCATGAGCGCCATAACCAAAAGCGATGATGTCGCTATGAGCATTAGTGTTGATCTGGGTCAGGCCATTCACGCCCTGTCCGATGCGCTGGATCTGGTGGGCGTGGATCAGGTGTATCACGGCAAGCGGGTCGGCTTCATGGTCCTGCACTGTGGGCAGGCGCTCGGCCTGGACGATGCGGCGCTGGAGGATTTATTCCATGCCGGCCTGCTGCATGATTGCGCGGTGTCCTCGACCAGCGTGCACCGGCATCTGGTCAATGAACTGGACTGGGAGGGCGCTGAATTTCACTGCATCCGTGGCAGCGAGCTGCTGGCGCAGTTTGCGCCGCTGGCGCATCTGGCGCCGATCGTGCGCTATCACCATACCCACTGGGATGAACTGAGTAGCCTGAATGTGCCGCCCGAGATCGCCCGCTGGGCCAATCTGGTCTATCTGGCTGATCGGGTCGATGCCCTGGCCGCGCCGCATTATGAAAAGGATCTGCTGCTCAACCGGCAGATGATCCGTCAGAAGGTGTGGGGCTTGGCCGGAGCCTTTTTTGCGCCGGATCTGGTGGCGCTGTTCATGGATCTGTCCGATAGCGAGGCGTTCTGGCTGAGCCTGGAGGCGCGGCATCTGGTGCGCTTCCTGTACGAGCGCGAACGCCATGCCCGGCTGGTGCCGCTGAGCTTTGCCGAACTGAGGAAGCTGGCGCTGCTGTTCGCGCGTGTGGTCGATGCCAAGAGCCCCTACACCATGGAGCACTCGCTGGGCACGGCGCGGCTGGCGCGGCTGCTGGCCGAGCGCGCCGGATTGTCGCTGCCGGTGTGCGAGAAGATTGAAGTGGCGGGACTGCTGCATGATCTGGGCAAGCTGCAAGTACCCGATGAGATTCTGGAGAAAACCAGTCCGCTGACCGAGGCCGAGCGGGCGCTGGTGCAACGGCACAGCTTCGAGACCTATCAGATTCTGCGCGGCATCACCGGGCTGGAGGATGTCACGCTGTGGGCAGCCTATCACCACGAAACCCCGGACGGGCGCGGCTATCCCTTTCATCGCCGCGGCACCGAGCTGACCGTGGAAATGCGCATCATTGCCGTGGCCGATGTGTTTCAGGCCCTGGCGCAGAAGCGTCCCTATCGCCAGCCGCTGTCGCCGGCGCGCATTCTGGATATGCTGCGGGCCTTCGTGGACCAGAACCGCCTGGATGGCATGGTGGTGGATCTGGCCGGTCAGGATGTCGAGGCCAGTTGGCGGGCGGCGACCGGCGCGGAGTCCTTCACCGCATGGTCGCGGAAAGTGATCCCGCTGCGCTAGGTCAAGACGCGTGACGATTGCCGTTGTCGCTGAAAAGCCAGCCGTGGCGCGCGATATCGCCAAGGTGCTCGGCGCCCGCCAGCGTGGCGACGGGTTTCTGCACGGCAATGGTTATGTGGTGACCTGGGCGGTGGGACATCTGGTGCGGTTGGCCGAGCCGCAGGAGATGAATCCGGCCTGGCAGCGCTGGCAGCGCGCGCTGTTGCCGATGCTGCCGGAGCATTGGCCGCTGGTGATCAGTGAGCGCACCCGCGCCCAGTTCGAGGTGGTGCGGCGCATCCTCAATGATGCCGCCATTGAACGCATTGTTTGCGCGACCGATGCCGGGCGCGAAGGCGAGCTGATTTTCCGCTATCTCTATCAGGCCGCCGGCTGCCGCAAGCCGTTCAGCCGCCTGTGGATTTCCTCACTGACGCCGGACGCGATCCAGAAAGGCTTCCAGACCTTGCGCGATGGCCGCGAATTCGAGCCGCTGGCCGCTGCCGCACGCGGGCGCAGTCAGGCCGATTGGCTGGTGGGCCTGAATCTAAGTCGCGCCTATACCCTGGCCTGTGGCACGCCCGGCGACGAGGCGCTGTCAGTCGGGCGGGTGCAGACGCCCACCCTGGCGATGGTGGTCGAGCGCGAGCTAGCGATTCGCGCCTTTGTCGCCGAGGAGTATCGGGAAGTGATGGCGGTTTTCGCGTCTGCTGCCGAGGATGCCCTGGCCTACGCCGGTACCTGGTTTCGCGGCGCGCGCCCGGAGCCCAAGGCCAAGCGTCTGCCGGCTGATGGCGAGGAGGCGGAACGCATCATTGCCCGCGCCCGGCAGGGTCGGGCGGTGATTGAAGCGCGCACTGCCGAAACCCGGCGCGCCGCACCGCCGCTGCTGTATGACCTCACCGAACTGCAGCGCCACGCCAACCGCCTGTATGGCTTCAGCGCCCAGACCACGCTGGATATCGCCCAGGCGCTTTATGAACAGCACAAGCTGATCAGCTACCCGCGCACCGATAGCCGCCACCTGTCCACGGCAGTCGCCGGTACGCTGGCCGCCGTGGTCGCGGCGATCGAGGAACCTTATCGCGACCGTCTGGCCGCGGGCAGCGGGCAGCGGCCACTGGGCGCGCGCTTCGTCGATGATGGCAAGGTCAGCGATCATCACGCCATTATTCCCACCCCGGTGCCGGTCCGCGCCCGTCTGAGCGCGCAGGAACAGAAGATTCATGATCTGATTTGCCGGCGGCTGCTGATGGCCTGGCATGACGAGCATATCTGGGCGGTGACCACGCTGATCACCGCGATCAGCAGCCGGCAGGCCGATGGCGCGCCCCTGATCGACCGCTATCACAGCAGCGGCACGGCGGTCGAGCAGATCGGCTGGAAGGTGCTGGAGGTCAGCGGCAACAAGCCAGTGGCGAAATCCGCCGCGGCCACGGCGCGCAAGGCCAAGGCTGCGAATGCCGCTGAGACCGCTGAGACCGCTGAGACCGCAGATGCCGAGCAGGCGCTGCCCGCCGGGCTGAAGGTGGGTCAGGTGCAGCACGTGCGCGAAGTACGCGCCCTGCTCAAGCAGACCCGGCCGCCGCCACGCCTGACGGAGGCAGCGCTGTTGACCGCAATGGAAACCGCTGGCAAGCAACTGGAGGACAAGGAATTGTCCGCAGCGATGAAGGAGCGCGGCCTGGGCACACCGGCCACCCGCGCCGAGATCATTGAAACCCTGCTCAAGCGTCAATACCTGACGCGCGACGGCAAGGCCCTGCAGGCCACCGAGCGCGGTCTGCGCCTGATTGCGTCGGTGCAGGCGCCGATCAAGAGTCCCGCCATGACCGGCGAATGGGAAGCACGCCTGAAACGCATCCAGCGTGGCGAGGATAATCTGGCCGATTTCATGACTGGCATAGCCGAGTTCGTCGCCCAGGCGGTGGCCGCGGCCTTTGCGCTGCCACGTCCGGCAGCGCCCGCAGCCTTGCCGGTGCCGTCAGCGCAAGCAGCACCGCGCCGTGAACCGGTCCCGGCGACACAACTGGAGACGCTATTGCGCAGCGTGTTCCGGCTGCCGAGTTTCCGACCCTATCAGGCGCGCATCTGCCAGGCGGTCACCGAGGGCCATGATGTGCTGCTGGTGATGCCGACCGGCGCCGGCAAGTCGCTGTGCTTCCAATTGCCGGGGATCGCCCGCGCCGGCACCACGCTGGTGGTGTCGCCGCTGATCGCGCTGATGGAGGATCAGGTGGCCAAGCTGTGCGAATTGGGTCTGCGCGCCGAGCGGATTCATTCCGGTCGCGATCGCGCCGATTCGCGTCAGGTGTGCATGGACTATTTGCAGGGGCAGCTGGATTTTCTGTTCATTGCCCCGGAGCGGCTCAGTGTGCCCGGCTTTCCCGAGATGCTGGCCCGGCGCAAGCCGACGCTGATTGCGGTCGATGAGGCGCATTGCATCTCGCAATGGGGCCACGATTTCCGTCCCGATTACCGCATGCTCGGCCGCCATCTGCCGCTGTTGCGACCGGCGCCGGTGATCGCCCTGACCGCTACCGCGACCGTGCAGGTGCAGGATGATATTGCCGGGCAGCTCGGATTGAGCGCGGCAACCCGTTATATCCACGGCTTTCGCCGCCCCAATCTGGCAGTGGAAACCGTGGAGACACCGCGCGGCGTGGCGCGGCAGCAGACGGTGCAGCAGATTCTGGCCGCTGCGGCGCGCCGGCCGGCCATCGTCTACGCGCCGACCCGCAAGGACACCGAGGCGCTGGCTCTGGAACTGGGCGCTGATTATCCAAGCGCCGCGTATCATGCCGGCATGACCGCGCAGGAGCGCGAGCGGGTCCAGGGCCAGTTCAGCGCCGGGCAGTTGCAGGTGATCGTGGCCACCATCGCCTTTGGCATGGGCATCGACAAGGCCGATATCCGCACCGTGATCCATACCGCACTGCCGGGCAGCGTCGAGGGGTATTATCAGGAAATCGGCCGCGCCGGGCGCGATGGCCAGCCGGCCCGGGCGATCCTGCTGTATTCCTACGCGGATCTGCGCACCCATGAATATTTTCACCAGCGCGGCTATCCCGATGTTGAAGTCCTGGCACGCCTGTTTGCTGTGCTGGGCGCGACGCCGCAGCCGCGCGAAGAGTTGCGCGACCGGCTTGGTATAGGACTGGAGCCGTTCGATGCGGCGGCGGAAAAACTGCTGGTGCACGGCGGGGCGCGGCGCGAGCTTGATGGCCAGCTCAGCCGGGGCGAGACCGGCTGGGTGCAGCCCTACCGGCAGCAGAGCGCGCATAAGCTGCGTGAGCCGCATCAGATGCTGGAATTGGCCGATCAGGCCACCGGCTGCCGGATGGTGCGGCTGGTGCGGCATTTTGGCGATAACGACGATGATCAGCCCTGCGGCATCTGCGATGTGTGCGCACCGGACGCAGCGGTGGCGCGCAAAAGCCGCTGGCTGAATCGCAGCGAGAGCCAGTGTGCCTTGCAGGTGCTGGAGTGGCTGCGCTGGCGCGATGGCCAGACGCCCGGCCAGTTATGCGAACGGCTGGGTGATGGACAGATGGAGCGGCGAGCGCTGGAACGCCTGCTGGAGGCGCTGGCCGGGGCCGGGCTGCTCGAACTGCGCGAGGATGCCTTCAGCAAGGACGGCCGGGTGATTCCCTTTCGGCGTGCCTATCTGAGCGCGGCCGGGCGCGCGGCCGGCATGACTGAGATTGGCCGGGTGCGCCTGGTGGATAAGCCGGTTGCAACACCGGTCCCGCGCCGGCGGCCACCGCGCCGCAGCGGGCCATGAGCGGTGCGGGGCTGTGCCCGACCGGTGCATGGCATGCGTTACCCTCGCGACGGTTCCAACCATCAACTGCTTGACCAAAAACTATTCATGATCCCGGAAAACGACGCCAATAAACTTGCCCATGCCCTGATGAGCATCCTGCGCCTGCTGGATCTGCTCTGGGCGATTGTGGCGGCACTGCTGATCCATGCGCTGCGCTACCGGCATCTGGAGTTGCCGTCCTGGTCGGTGCCGGTGATTCCCGGTTTCGCGCTGCTGGCCATCCACGGCTTCAGCGCTGCCGGGGTCTATCTGTTCAGTCCCAGCCAGTCGCCGTGGACCAGCATTCGCCTGCTGACGCGCAGTTGGCTGCAGAGCGCGCTGCTGCTGGCGGCCATCCTGCTGCTGGCCAGCATCGACCAGGTCGGACTGCGCTTCTGGCTGATCGGCTGGGTGCTGGTCGGGCTGGCCGGTTTTATCGTGCTGCGCCTGTTGCTGCATCCGCTGGTGCGCCGCTTTTATCGGCAGGGCGGTTTCGTAACCCGGGTGGTGGTGATTGGCGCCGGGCAAACCGGTCGCTGGGCGATTCGCCGTCTGAACCGGGTCAGCCGCAAGCTGGTGCGGGTGGTCGGCATCTATGATGATCGCTATGACCCGGATCGCAGCTCGATTCGCCAGATCGAAATGCCGCCGCTGACTATCTATGGCGATATCGATGCGCTGCTGCGATTTGTGCGTGAAAACCGCATCGACGTGGTGGTGGTGACCTTTCCCTATGAGGCTCAGGAGCGCATTCATCAACTGGTGATGAAGTTGCGGGTGCTGCCGGTGCGGATTCATATCTGCTCCGGGCCGATCAGCTACGAGCTGGATAAATCCGAAGTGGTGGACCTGGGCGGTATTCCGATGCTGCAGATTGTCGACCGTCCGCTGGAAAAGGGCGGCTGGCTGGTCAAGGCGGTTGAAGATGTGCTGGTGGCCAGTCTGGCGCTTGTGCTGACGGCACCGCTGCTGCTGCTGATCGCCGTGGCCATCAAGCTGGAAAGCCCCGGACCGGTATTGTTCGTCCAGGCACGCGGTGGTTTCAACGGCCGGACCTTTCGCATGTACAAGTTTCGCAGCATGCGCCATGATCCGCGGGCACGCTTGCTGCAGGCCGGTCCTGGCGATGCGCGCGTCACCCGGGTCGGACGCATCCTGCGCCGCTACAGCCTCGATGAGTTGCCGCAGTTTTTCAATGTGCTCAAGGGCGACATGTCAGTGGTCGGGCCGCGTCCGCATGCCCTGGAGCATGATCAGGAATTCAGCGCCATTATCGGCCAGTATGTGGCGCGGCTGCGCGTTAAGCCCGGTCTGACCGGCTGGGCGCAGATCAATGGCTTTCGCGGCCTGACCGATACCCGGGAAAAGCTGCTCAAGCGCCTCGAATATGACCTGTATTACATCGATCACTGGTCGCTGCGGCTGGATCTGTGGATCATCCTGCGCACGATCGCCGCTAGCGCAGCGGCGCAGAATGCGTATTGAGCGGCCACGGTGCTGCGCTGGGTGCCGCGAGCGCTGGGCGGCGCGGGCCGCTGCGGTCGTGGCTGCCGCAGTGTGGACAGCGCACCGCAGTGGCGGCATAAGTCTGGCTGTGGCTGAGCAGAAAGGTCCGCGCGCAGCGCAGGCAGTGGGTCAAGCGATCGGCCTTGGCCATGACGGGTCCTCGGCAAGGTGGCAGGTGGCGCCGATTAAACACCGGCCTGTGTTGCGCTATCGTGAACAGGGCGTGACCGGGCACCTGAGGTGGCGATAGGCAGGGGCAGCGCCGGGCGTTCCGTAATGAGTGAGTAGGCCGGATAAGGCGCACCGCGCCGCATCCGGCGTTGGTCTGACATGCCGGATGCGCTTCGCTTATCCGGCCTACGCGGCTGGAAGTGCCTAAATGGCCGGTGCATCACTCGATATCAATCTGAGCATTGCCAACGCGCAAGCGGTCAAAGCCGCGTTTAAGTCCCTGCAATCGCGCCTGGCCGACCTGACCCCGGTGTTCCAGGACATCGGTGAAGTCGGGCGATGGGCCGGTGATCCGGGTAGCGGGTGTTTTTGCCTGCATCTATTAGAATATCAGTACATTACTGACAAGTATTCGGAGCACGGTATTCGTGAAGCTGCTGGCTGTGGAAACCGCGACCGAAGCCTGTTCGGCGGCGGTCTGGATGGATGGCGTGGTGCTGGAGCGTTATGAATGGGCGCCACGGCGCCATGCCGCGCTGATTCTGCCGATGATTGAGGCGCTGCTGGCCGAGTGCGGTCTGCGCCCGACCCAGCTTGATGCGCTGGCGCTGGGCTGTGGGCCGGGCGCGTTCACCGGGGTGCGCATCGCGGTGAGTGTGGTGCAGGGCATTGCCTTTGCCGCTGATCTGCCGGTGGCGCCGGTGTCAACTCTGGCGGCGTTGGCCTTGGGTGCGGGCCGCGAGACCGCTGCGACCCGGGTGGCGGCAGCGCTGGATGCGCGCATGGGCGAGGTGTATTGGGGGACCTATGCCGTGACCGACGCGACCGCGACTCTGCTGGGCGTGGAGCGCTGCTGTGCGCCGGATGCCGTGAGCGCACCGGCTGCAGAGGGAGACTGGCTGGGCGTGGGCAGCGGCTGGGCGACCTATGCCGGGGTATTGGCGCAACATCTGTCGGTCAGCGCCTGGCAGGGCGACCGCTATCCGCGCGCCGGTGAAGTGGTGCGGCTGGCGGCTGATCCGGGCCGGCGTGCAACCTGGGTCAGCGCGGAACAGGCATTGCCGGTGTATCTGCGCAATGAGGTGGCGAAGAAACAGGCCTCGATCAATCCCCAGTGCTGAGCGATGCGCGTGGGGTCTTGGCAAATGGTGTGCCAGTGCTAGCATAGGCACGATCCAATGGAGAAGAACCATGCACACCGAGACCCGTGCCGATTCCGCGCACAGCAAGGCTCTGCCTGATCTGGTGGACAAGCTGCTGGATGCGCGCCAGCAGAGTCTGCTGCTGTATCAGAAACTGGCGGCGCTCAAGCCGTTTACCCAGCCCGAAACGGTGACGCACCTGCTGCGCCGTTTCCGGCAGGCCCTGATCGATTACCTGGCCCTAGGCCCGTTCGAGGTGTATCAGGCCCTGGAAGAACAGCCCGCCGATTCGCCCTATGGCCCGGCGCGCGCACTGGCCCGGCAGCTCTACGCGCGCATTGCCAACACCACCCAGGCGGCGCTGGTCTTCCATGATGGCTATGAGGGTGAGCTGTCCGCGCCGGCACTGGCCGAGCTGGGCGCAGCGCTATCGCAGCTTGGCGAGCATCTGGCACGGCGCATCGAGTTGGAAGACCGCATTCTCAGCGCGATTCGCTGCGCCGCCGACGCAGCCTGAGTACGGCTATTGCGCCACCCGTAAGGGCGCGGATCCGAAATCAGCCCGGTTGCGCCCGGCCTGCTTAGCCCGGTACATCGCCGCATCGGCGGCATCCAGCAACTGTTGCGTGCTGGCCCCGTCGCGGGGAAAGAGCGCAAAGCCGATGCTGGCGCTGACCTGAAATTGCGTGTCCTGCCAGTGAATCGGTTGCGTGATCGCCTCCAGAATGGCGCGGGCGATGCGTGGCAAGCCCTGTGCCGGGCTGTTCAGGAACAGGACGAATTCATCACCGCCATGCCGGCTCACCAGGTCCTGTTCGCGCACGCACTGGCGCAAGCGGCTGGCAATTTCCTGTAGCACCGCATCCCCGGCCTCATGACCGGCGGAGTCGTTGATCGGCTTGAAGTGATCCAGATCGATAAAGGCCAGAGCAAAGGGCGATTGCGGGTAGCGGGTGCTGTGCAGGGTGTTGTCCAGATGCTCCAGCAGCAGCGCCCGGTTGGGCAGGCCGGTCAGACGATCGTGAAAGGCCAGATGTTGCAGCAGCAGTTTCTGTTCCTGCTGCGCGGTGATATCCACGCCGACGATGACGGTGCGGGCATCGCTGTCCTGCCCAATCCGCAAGGCTTCAAACTGGTAGGTTTGCGCCGGATCGGCTACGGAGGTGAACGTGGCTTGGGCGTTGCCGTGACCGTGGGTCTGGGCCTGGTGCATCAGGCCATGCAGCGGGTGATCCGGCGCGTCCAGTGTCGGTAACAGGGCCCAGTTCTGCCCGGCCAGGGCACTGCCCGGACTGCCCAGCAGCCGGTTGGCGGTGGCATTGGCCAGCAGGATGGCGCCGTTGCTGCCGATGACGCAGACAAAACCGGGAATCGAACGCACCAGCGCCAGGGTCAGTTCATGTTCACGGCGCAGTTCGCGGTTGCGCTCATCCAGATTGCGAGTGCGCTCGGCGATGCGCCGTTCCAGGCCAGCATTGGTGGTGGTGATCGCCTGATGGCTTTCCGCGATCCGCAGCAATAACTGGTTGAATCCCTGTTGCAGGGTGGCGATTTCGCTGATGGGGGTTGCCCCCAGATCAATCTGCTGTTCCTCGCCGGTTTTCAGACGACTGACCTGTTCGGAAAAGCGCGTCAACGGTTCGACCACCAGCAGGCGTGCCAGCAGCGCCAGCGCCACGCCCAGGAACAGCAGTTGCGCAGCAATAAACAGGGCCACCGACAGGGCCGCGCCGCGCAGATGGGCGAACACCCGGCCAGTGCTGGAGGCAATGCGCAGCGTGCCCAGGGCTTCCTGCTGATTGTCCTCGAAGCGGTGATACAGGGGCTGTTGCACGGTCAGGCTCTCGGCGACTGTTTCATGCGGCGTTGTCCGGTAATGGACATTGATGCGCCCGTGCAGGTCGCTGATATCGACGGTGACCACCAGCGGATGCTCACCGATGCCGCGCGCCAGCGATTTGAGCAGATCTTCCTGATAATCCCACAGGGCCGCCGCGACGCCCGGGGCAAACGTGCGCGACAGCGCATCCAGGGTATGGACCACATCCAGGCGAATGTTGCGGTATTCGATATAGAGCTGCGCACCGGTGACGGCGACGGCGAACAGCAGATACCAGACGGCAATCCGGCGCAGCAGCACCCGTGCCAGCGGACTTGGCCGGTTCATGGCTGCGGGATCTCGCTGGGCGTTGGCGCACCGCGCAGAATACCGCTCAGTTGCGCCTGCCATTGGGCATGGCTGCTGAGATAGCTCTGGCGAAACGCGGGGTCGGTGACCAGGGCGTTGATGGCGGTGATGAGTTGCTCGCCCTGGGGGGTGCGCGAACAGCCGACCCGCCATTCCTCGCGCGCCGCTGCTTCGGTGAGGGGCAGGAAATGCAGCGGGACCGGGCTGCGACTGGTTTTCAGCCAGTAGGCAGCTTCCAGCGGATAGGCGAGCACCAAATCCACATGCTGTTGCTGCTTGGACAGCGTGGACAACAGAGACAGCGTAGAGCCTTGACCCCCTTTCTCGATCAGATAGGGCTGGCCGGCATGCTGGGCGATCAGGGCGTTGAGGCTCGGTCCGTAGCTGCGCTTGTGGGCGATGCCCAGCGTGAAGGCGCGGGTTTGCAGGACCTGGCCCAGGGACAGACGCCCATCGCGCAGGAAGGGTTCAAAGCGGCGATAGTCAGCGGCGCGGATCAGGGTGCCGTTGGTGGAGGTGTAGAGAAAGGGGTTGGAGAAATGGATGTGCTGTTCGCGTTGGGGTGTCAGCAGCAGGGCGACGGCACAGGCCAGCCGGGTGCTGGTGCTGGTGCTGGTGCGGTCCAGTGCCCGTTCCAGCGGCGCGTTCACCATAAGATGACGGTACTGCGGCAGGCGGCTTATCAAGGCCCGCAGCAGGGCGTCGCCAAAGCCCTGATCGCGTGCTGCACCAGCGAGAATGAATGTCGGGGCAAATTCCACCCGGTGCCATTCCACGGTCAACGGTTCCTGTGCCGGAACCAGAGGGCTCAGCAGCAGGGCGAACAGGATCAAGGAGCCGGACCAGACACGCAGTAGCCGCTTCATGGGATTTTTACTGGGATTTGTTGCGCCTTGCGGTGCTGATAATAGGCGTGCAGTTCCGGGGGCAACCAGGTCAGTGCAGCCCGTTCAATGGCTGCGTTCACCGCTGGACGGGCAAGCACCCGGTTAAAGGCGTCAATGAATTGCCGGCCCTGTTCGGTCTTGGAACAGCCAATTTCGCCCAGGATCATGCTGGGGGCTTCGGCGATGGGTAGAAAGGTGAACGCGTCCGGCACGACACCGGTGCGAACCAGATAGTACAGCTCGGTGGGAAAGCCGATCGTGGCATCGATCTGATTCTGGGTGGTCAGTTTTTGCAGAGTACTGGACAGCAGGTTGGCGGACACGATCGGCGACAGACGCGCCGGGTAACGGGCCAGGATGGTATCGATTTCCTCGCCATAGGAACGGCCGCTATGGATGCCCAGGCGCAGGCTGGACTGCGTCAGCAGCCGTTCCAGTTCCAGTTCACCGGCGGTGTTGAGGAACGGAGCAAAACTGGCGGCCTGCGTCCGGGTGATGATGACGCCATTGGGCAGCGCCCAGTCGGCCGATATGCTGTAGTAGGCGAAGCGCGCCCGTTCCTCGGTATACATCAGCGCCGGCTGGCAGGCATTGGGCGTGTTGCGCAGCGCATCCAGTGCCCGCGGGCCGTTGCTGTAGGTGATGCGATGGGTGAACTCCGGGGTGTTTGCGATCACCTCGCGCATGGCCGTATCGCGGTTGCCCTGACCTTTATTGGGCCCCTGGATGATATTGATCGGCGCAAAGTCGAGCACATACCAGGTCACGACCGGCTTGTCTTCGGCATTGGCGCTGGCACTGAGCAGTACCCCCAGCAGCAGGCTCAGGCAGGCACTGCGCCGCATCATGGTCATGGCGCGGGCTGTTCGGCCAGGCGGCGGCGGTAATAGGTCTGCATGCGCGCATCGGGGAGCCAGTTCAGATAGGCGCTTGCAAAAGCCGCCTGCACCTGCGGCTGGGGCAGGGTGCGTTCGATCAGCTCGATCAGTTGTTGTCCCTCGGCGGTCTTGGAGCAACCAAAGACCACCGGCATCAGTTTCCGGGCTTCGGCGATCGGCAGGATTTGAAAATTCGCCGGTACGGTATTGCTCCAGGTCAGGTAATACAGCTCCGTGGCATAGCCGATGGTGGCGTCGAATTCGTTCTGGGTGTCCAGCTTGTTCAGGTTGCTGGCCAGCAGGTTCGAGGACACGGTTTCAAGCACTTGGTCACGGTGGCGGGCCAGTATCGCGTCAATGTCCGCACCGTAGGAACGCTTGGCGATGATGCCGATGCGCAAGCGGCTTTCAGTCAGCAGTTTTTCCAGTTGCAGTTCGCCGGCGGCGTTGAGGAAGGGGGCAAAATCGGCGGCCTGCCGGGCGCGGATGATCAGGCCATTGGGCAGGCCCCAGTTAACCACCCGCTTGGAGAAGTACATGAATTCGGCCCGTTCCGCAGTCCACACCGTTGCCGGATGACAGGCGTTGGGCGTGTTGCGCAGCGCCTCATAGGCCCGTGGGCCATTGCTGTAAATGATGCGGTGCTGGAGCTCCGGAAGCTGTTTGATCAGCGCGTACAGATTGGCGTCATGATAGCCCTGACCCTTGGCGGCGCCGCTGACGATGTGGGCGGGCGCAAAGTCGAGCACATACCAGGTCACGACCGGCTTGTCTTCGGCGCTGGCACTGGCGCTGAGCAGCAGGCACAGCACACCTAGCAGGCGTGCAATGTGGTGCCGTGTGATATGGACGATGTCAGGATTCATGCTTTTCCGATGAGATTGTGCGGTGAACTCACCGGAATTCTAGAGCATGTCCGGCGTGGTGCAGTGCAGCGCCAGAATTTAATAGCCGCGCAGCCATGCCGGACGCAGTCGGGTCGCACCGGTCCGGGCCTGTTCCAGTTGCGCCAGCAACCGCTCACGGTCTGCAGGCAGCGTCCCGGCCAGCGCCAAGGCATTGGAAGCATGATTGGAGCGGAAGATCAGCGGCGCCGGCGGGTTCAGCTGTTCGATCAGCCGGGCCTGTTCCGCCAGCAGCGCCTGATCATCCTGCATGAGGAACGGCTCGCCGAATGTGCGCCGGAATTCGCCCTCGATCAGCGGGTCGAGCATCAGTTGCAGGGTGGACAGATAATCCAGTTCCAGCCGGTTGACCAGCGCGGCGGTAGCGTCGATATGCTCGCGCCAATACGTCTGCCCGCCCAGACCGAGAATCAGCGTTGCCGAGATGCGCAGCCCGGCCTGCTTGGCCCGGAGCAGGCCCTTGGCCATGGCATCAGGCGTTGCGCCCTTGGTGATGCGCTTGAGCAACTCAGCATGGCCGGTTTCAATGCCGTAATACAGCAGGCTCAGGCCGGCGGCGCGGAGCTGCGCCAGTTCATCGACCGGTTTTTTCAGTAGATTGGCGGGCAGGGCATAGCTCGATACCCGTTCCAGATGCGCAAAGGCGCTGTGCAATGTCTCCAGAATCGTCAGCAGATGCGCCAGCGGTGCGGCCAGTGCATCGCCATCGGCCAGGAACACCCGGCGCGTATCCGGATAGCGCTGCGCCATGATCTGGATCTCGGCCTGCACCTGTGCCAGCGGGCGCACCGTGAAGGTTTTGCTGCGGTACATCGAACAGAAGCTGCAGCGGTTGAAACTGCAGCCGAGCGTGGCCTGCAGGATGAAGCTGTTGCCTTCCGACGGTGGCCGCCAGACCGGCATGTCGTAATCGATCAGCATGGCAAAGTCTCTCTGGCTGGATGATCAGCGGCACGCGGCGCAATCGCGCGGCCCGTTTTTAGCCATAATCGTTTACAATCGCCGCCGCAGCCGCAGGGCTCTCTGGCGCGGCAGTCAGATTAACACGTTCATTGGTAAAGCGTATTTTTCCGGTTTCCCGAATTTCTGTCGAGGCGGCACATGGCGCGAATCAAACTGGACCTGCCGGCGGAGTTTCCCTTCACTACCGAACTGCGGGTCAGGATCACCGATGTCAATTATGGTGGGCACATGGGGAATGATGCCCTGCTGGGCCTGCTGCACGAGGCGCGGGTCCGGTTTCTCAACCACTATGGGCTGAGCGAACTGGACATCTTCGGCGTCGGTCTGATCATGGCCGATAGCGTTATCGTCTACAAATCCGAGGCCTTTCCCGGCGAGACGTTGTGCATCGCCGTGGCGGTGACCGATTTCAACCGCTATGGCTGCGATGTCGTCTACCGGGTCAGCGAGAAGAGCAGCGGCCGCGAGGTGGCGCGCGCCAAGACCGGCATCGTGTTCTTCGACTATCGCCAGCGCACGATTCAGAACGTGCCCGCGCCCTTCCTGGACCTGTTCACACCCCATGCCGCTGCTGTCTAAGCTTCCCTTGTCGCCGGGCGCCCGCGCCTGGCTGCCGGTACGCCTGCTGCTTGGCATCGGCGCCAGCGTTGGCGTTGCCGTGGCGCTGGTGCTGGTGCTGTATATCACCGATCTGGGCCTGTCGGTGTGGGATCGCCTGGCGCAGCGCGGCACGGTGTTCTGGATGCTGTATCTGCTGCTGCTGGCTCTGCTCAGCGCCGCTGGCATCTACGGCGTGTTGCGGGTGCTGCGCCTTGGTCAGCCGGCCAGCCGTTCCCGCGCCGTCGTTCCGGTTAAACCGCCTGACGAGGCGAGCCTGCGCCAGCGCCTGGAACACAGCGAGGCTGCCGGTGTGGCCGTTGAGTCAATCCGCCGCGAGCTGGAGGAATTGCAGCGGCGGCGGGCGGCGGGTGAAATCATCGTTGCGGTGTTTGGCGAGATCAGCGCCGGCAAATCCTCGCTGGTGCGCGCCCTGCTGCCGGGCAGCGATATCGCGGTTGACGTGCGCGGCGGCACTACGCGCGTGGTGACTTATTACACCTGGACCAGTTCCGCCGGCGACCGTCTGATCCTGGCCGATCTGCCCGGTCTGAACGAAGCCGACGGCACGCTGGATCAAAATGCCCGTGATGAAGCACTGCGCGCCCATGTGGTGGTCTATGTCTGCGAAGGTGACCTGACCCGCGATCAGTATCAGGCGCTGCGCACGCTGCTTGATCTGGGCAGTCCGCTGATCGTGGCGCTGAACAAGATGGATCGCTATAGCGAGGCCGAGATGGCGCAAGTGCGCCAGCGCTTGAACGAGCGCGTCGGCGAGCAGATCGAAGTGGCGCCGGTGCAGTGCGGCGGCACCGAGGAAGTGACCCGCATCTATCACGATGGCCGCGAAGAAACCAGCCTGCGCGAGCGGCCCGCGCGTATCGAAGAACTGCGCCGCGCCCTGCAGCGCTATCTCGATGCCGATCCGCAGGTGCTCGATGCGCTGCGCGATACGGCGGTGTTCGTACTGGCTCAGCAGAAGCTGGATGTGGCGGTTGCCCAGCACCGCCGCGAACGGGCCGATGCCATTGTCCAGGGCTATTCACGCAAGGCGGTGTTTGGCGCCCTGGCTGCGGTCAGTCCGGGCACCGATGTGCTGATCCAGGGTTATCTGGGTTTCAATCTGATCAAGGAACTGTGCGCCCTGTACGAGGTGCCGGCGCGCGAGATGGACATGCAGCGCTTCCTGGATCTGGCCGGCAACCAGATCAAGCGCAGTATCAACCTGCTGCTGGCCCTGGTCGGCAACGTGTTCAAGGCCTTTCCCGGCATGGGCACGGTCGTGGGCGGCATGCTGCACGCCGTGGTTTACGGTCTGATATTCGAAAGTCTGGGGAAAGCGGTGGCCCGTTCCCTGGAGAGCCGGGGCGACCTGGTCAGCGGGCCGACCCTGCGCATGTTCGAGGATAATCTGAGTGAAGATCTGGAAGCGCGTGCAAAGCGTTTTGCCCAACTGGTTTGGGCGCGACAGCGGGATGATGGCAGTGGCGGCAACGGATCCACCCCGAGCTGACGGCGACGCCCATCTGGCGCTGGCCCGCGATAGCCTGCGCGAACTGCTCGATGACCAGCGCGTACCGCCGCCGGTGCGCGCGGCGCTGGCCGAGGATTACCGGCAGTTGCAACTGCTGCTGGAAAAGCTCGAGCATGGCCATATCCATATTGCCGTGTTTGGCCGGGTCAGCGTCGGCAAGTCGGCGCTGCTCAATGCACTGCTCGGCGAGGTGCGCTTTTCCACCAGTCCGCTGCATGGCGAGACCACCCGCGCCGCCCATGCCCGCTGGCAGGAATATGACGCGGGCGGCGTGTTCCTGATCGATACGCCGGGCATCAACGAGGTGGCCGGTGAGGAGCGCGAGAAGCTCGCCCACGATGTCGCCAGCCGCAGCGATCTGGTGCTGTTCGTGGTCGATAGCGATATCACTGACACCGAACTTAAGGCGCTGCGCCAGGTGAAGGGCGTGGCGCAGCGGCTAGTGCTGGTGCTGAACAAGATCGATCGCTACAGCCGCGCCGACCGTGATCTGCTGCTTGATAGCCTGCGTCTGCGCGCCACCGGACTGATTCAGCCGCAGGATATCGTGACCGCTGCCGCGCAGCCGGCCGAGCGCATTGTCATCCTGGTGGATGCCGATGGCCAGGAAACTGAAACCCGCCGCCGTCCGGCCCCGGATGTGGCCGCGCTGCGCGAGCGCATCTGGGACATCCTCAAGGCCGAAGGCAAGACCATGGCGGCGCTGAATGCCGGGCTATTTGCCGGGCGCTTCTCCGACCGCCTGACCCGCGAGATCGTCACCATTCGCCGTGATCTGGCGGAAAGCGTGGTGCGCAATTACTGCCTGGCCAAGGGTGTGGCGGTGGCGCTGAACCCGATTCCGGTCGCCGATATCATTGCCGCAGTGGCCACCGATGCGGCGATGATTCTGCATCTGAGCCGCGTCTATGGTCTGCCGATCAGTCGCACCGAGGCCGGTTCGCTGCTCAAGACCATTTCCATTCAACTGGCGTTTCTGATGGGCACGGTGTGGGCGATGAATCTGGTGGCGACGGCGCTCAAGGGCATCAGTCTGGGCCTGTCGACCGTGGTGACTGCGGGTGCGCAGGGCGCGGTGGCCTGGTATGGCACCTATGTGGTGGGGCGTGCCGCCGAGCAGTATTTTGCTCAGGGCAAGTCCTGGGGTGAGGGCGGGCCGAAGCGGGTGGTGCAGGATATTCTCGACAGCCTCGACCGGGAATCGCTGCTGGCCCAGGCGCGCGACGATATCCTGGCGCGGCTGAAGCCGCTGCTATGAGCTTTTCCTTCCTGCTCGGTTTCCTGCTCGTTGTCGGCATTGGCCTGTGGTTCTGGCGCGACAGTCTCGGCGCCCGCGAACAGGCCCGCGCCGCCAGCACCCGTGCCTGCCGGCAGAGCGGTGTGCAATTGCTCGACGATACCGTGGCGCTGGAACGGCTGTGGCTGCGCCGCGATCGCGATGGCCGGCTGAAGTGGGAGCGGCTGTATGTGTTCGAATTCACCGATACCGGCCTGCATCGTCAGGTGGGCAGCGTGCTGCTGATCGGCTGGCGGGTTGAAGTGCTGCATATGGAAGGCGGCGACCTGCTGTTGCCCTGAAGCGTCGGTTGCCGCGTATCGCGGTTTTTTCCTATCATCAGCGGAGTGCCGTTATGAGTTCATCCCCGCTTGCCGATCTGCGTCAGGACTACCGTCGCGGCGTCCTGGACGAAAGTACCGTCGATGCCGATCCGATCCGTCAGTTTCAAACCTGGCTTACGGATGCGATCAGCGCCGGCCTGCCCGAACCCAACGCCATGACCCTGGCCACCGCTGACCGCACCGGCCGTCCCTATGCCCGTGTGGTGCTGCTCAAGGATTGCGACGCCAGCGGCTTTGTGTTTTACACCCATTACCGCAGCGACAAGGGCCGGCAACTGGCGGAGAACCCGCATGCTGCTTTGGTCTTTGCATGGCTGGCGCTGGAGCGGCAGGTGCGCATCGAAGGCACGGTGACCCAGGTCGCGCCCGCCGAATCCGAGGCCTATTTCCGCAGTCGCCCGCGTGAAAGTCGCATCGGCGCGCTGGCCTCGCGCCAGAGTCAGATCGTCGCCAGCCGCGCCATTCTCGATCAGCGTTTCGATCTTCTGGCAGCGCAATATGCCGACGACAATATTCCGCTGCCCGAGCACTGGGGCGGCTATCGGGTGCAACCGGAGCGGTTGGAATTCTGGCAGGGGCGGCAGGGGCGCATGCATGACCGGCTGCGCTATATACGGCTGCAGCAAGGCGGCTGGCGCTTGGAGCGGCTGGAGCCCTGAGCGGCGGGCCGTTGTTCTACCTCTTGGGATATACCCGAATCGGTATAGTGG
>DAITNL010000029.1:0-23183 GCA_036834665.1 Candidatus Competibacteraceae bacterium
CTGCATGGCCTTGCGGACAATAGCCAGGCCAACACCGGTACCCGGATAATCCTCGGCGCGCTGCAGGCGCTGGAAAATTTCAAACAGCCGGTCGTGAAAGCGCATGTCGAAGCCGATGCCGTTGTCGCTCAGGCTGAGCATGATCCGCTTGCCCTCGCTCCAGGCGTGAATGTTGATGCGCGGCGGTCGCTGGCCAGCGCTGAATTTAAGGGCATTGTCGAGCAGGTTGCGCAGCACCATCGCCAAACCATCCGGATCGGCACACACACTCTCGACCTGAATGTCGACGCTGACTTCGGCACCGCACGCCATCCATTCATCGCGCCGCTCGGCCAGCACGGTATCGACCCGTGCCCGCAGATCCACCGCCACCCCTTCTTGCAATGGGCAGCGCTCCATGCGCGAATAATCCAGCAGGGCATCGATCAGCGCGCGCATCTGCCCGACACCGTTGCGGATGCGCGCCAAGAATAGGCGGCCTTCCTCATCCAGTTGCGCGGCGTGCTCGGCCAGCAGCAACTGGCTATAGCCGTCGATACCGCGCAGGGGCGCCTTGAGATCATGCGACACTGAATAGCTGAAGGTTTCCAGCTCCTTGTTGGTCGCCATCAGTTCGGCGGTACGCGCGTGCACCCGTTCTTCCAACTCGGCATTCAGGCGCCGGACCTCGTCCTCGGCCTGCTTGCGCACGGTGATATCCAGGCAATAGCCGATATAACCGACGAACTGCCCAGACAGGTCATAGCGCGGACAGCCGTCATCCTGAATCCAGCGGTATTCGCCATCATGACGGCGCAGGCGATAATCCATGCTGAAGCGCTCACGCCGCTCAAAAGCTCCCAGATAGACCGCAGTACAGCGTTCCAGATCGTCTGGATGCACGCCCTCGGCCCAACCCATGCCGTATTCCTGCCCCAGGCTGCGGCCCGTGAAATCCAGCCAGCCCCGGTTGAAATAATTGCACAGGCCATCCACGCCCGCGGTCCAGATCAACGCCGAGGCCGAATCGGCCAGGGTGCGATAGTTATGCTCGCTCTCGCGCAGCGATTCCTCGACCTCGTGGCGGATCCGCACCATGATATTGAAGCACTCGGCCAGTTCCACCAGTTCCCGGCCACCCGCGACCGGCACCGGCGGCGGACTGGCCAGCGGCTGATCAGTCGCCAGAGCTTGCGTAGCGCGCAGCAGATTATCCAGCGGCCGGCTCAGGGTCCGCCGCGTGCCCCAGTCGGCCAACAGCAGGATGAAGATCGCCCCGCTCAGCAGCAGGGCAATGTCGTATATCAACTGACGATCAGCCCTGGCGTAGACGATATCCAGCGGGATCACCATACCGACCCGGGCCGCGGACAGGCCATCGATTTCAAACAACGGCACCTGGATGACCAAGCGGTCCTGCCCCTGGCTATGGTCCCGCAGTAGAACCTCGCCATTGCGCGCCGATGACGCGGTGAGGATATCCAGACCCAGCGCGGTCAGCGGACGGCCGATGGTATCGGCAGCCTCGGGAAAGTGAGCGATCACCGTGTCATGGGTATCGATGACCACAGACACCGCCCCTTCCGGCAAATCCGATTCGGCCAGGCGTCGACTCCAGCTGTTCAGGGATAACACCGCCACGGCCACGGCAATGACCCGGTCACTACCCGGATCGAGCACCGGGTAGGCAAAGTTGACACTGGTCACTCCGGCGGCGCGATCCAGTTGAAAGGTGCTGATGGCAAAGTCCCGGCGGGCGATGGCACGCTGGAAATAGGGACGATCAGCGACATTAACCCGCTGCGCCAGTGGCCGGGCATTACACAGCAGTTCGCCGTCGGCACGTGGCACGCCGAGATTGACGTAGTCCGGATTCATCGGCAGCAGTTGCGCCAGCAGCTGCGCACAGGCCGGCGCATCCGGTTCATGTACCTCCGGAAAGCGCGCCAGTCCCTGCAGAAACAGTTGGGTATGGGCGATCAGGTGCTGCTGATCGGCAGCCAGCAGGCGGGCCGCTCTCAGTGCCCGCTGTTCCGCTTCGTCAACCGCGCTCTGGCGCTGCTCAAGCGCCTTGTTCGCCACCAGGGCCAGGGCCGGCAAGGTCGCAATCAGCACCAGCAAGCGCATACGACCTGCCAGCGTTGACAGCCAGTCAATGAGAACAAAGGACATAATCGCGCTGAAATCAGCTTATTAAGTGCTACGAGGAGTGGCGACACACGGGAACACCCGCGAGATGGGCGCGCGTTTTTCCGCATTTTGGATTAAGCATAGCAGTAATCTCGCCGCGCACTCCGCCTTGCGGCCCGTGCAATGAGCGCAATCGCCCGCGGGCGTTTTTCTTGAGGGGACGGGCCAGCGCCGCTAAAGTAGCCGGGTTTCCGGAACCGAATGAATGCTGGAGGGCACACCATGCTGTATCTGTCTGGAACAATAGCCGATGTAACCCACGAAGCAGGCCATGCCATTCTGATCCTGGATACGGGGCGCGGGCTGCATCGCTTACAGGCGGATGCCAGGCTGCTGTCCGATGGCCTGACCGTGCTGTTTGGCGATGACGACTGGGTCGGCAAGGCGATTGCGGTTCAGTGCAATGGTGATCAGCTGTCGACCATCGAAATTCCAGGCGCCCCGCCGGACTATGCGATCTAGGCGCGGCCACCGCAGTAGCCGATCAGTGGCGAAGACGACCCTGACCCGTTGCGCGACAAGCCCCGTCATCTCAGGGCGGGGCGGATGTCAACCAGCTACCGTTACGCATTTAATTGCTTGTTGCGCAACAACGCTTGCGGCAGGCCAATAAAAGCTGGCCAACAAAAAAAGAGTTAGGCTTTTGGCCTAACTCTTCGTTTTAACTGGTCGGGGCGAGAGGATTTGAACCTCCGACCACCTGCACCCCATGCAGGTGCGCTACCAGGCTGCGCTACGCCCCGAAGCTTAGCAGCATCTGTTGACTGCTAAGGCTGCGTATATTAAGCCAATCCATTGTCGTTGCCAAGTCTCGACCTGGCACCGGGGTTATTGGGCCTCACCCTTGAACAGATCAACCCGTGCCTTGAGCTTCTGCCCGGGGCGAAAGGTAACCACACGCCGCGCGGTGATTGGTATTTCCTCACCGGTTTTCGGATTGCGGCCCGGGCGCTGGTTTTTATCCCGCAGATCAAAATTGCCAAATCCGGACAACTTGACCTGCCGCCCCTGCTCCAGGGCGCTGCGAATCTCCTCGAAGAAGATTTCCACCAAATCCTTGGCTTCCCGTTTGTTAATTCCCAGTTCTTCGAACAATCGTTCCGCCATATCGGCTTTTGTCAGTGCCATGCTCCTAGACCCTAAGCGTTGCGCCGAACTGTTCCGCCAGTCCCGCGATGATGCCGGAAACGGTCTCTTCGACCAGACTGTCGGTAAGATTGCGCGAAAAATCCTGTAAAATCAATCCAAAAGCCAAACTTTTCTGCCCCTGGGCCACGCCCTTGCCGCTGTAAATATCAAACAGCCGGACTTCACGCAGCAAAGGACCACCGCAGCGGCGCACGCAGGCCTCGACCGCGGCCGCCGAAACCGCCCCATCGACCACAATGGCCAGATCGCGGCGGCTGACGGGAAACTTGGACAGCTCCTGGAATACCGGCAGTTGTGCGGCGCGCACGCCGGACACCTGCACTTCAAAAACGAATACCTCACCCTCCACATCCAGTGCGTGAGCGATGCGGGGATGCAAGGCACCGAGCCAGCCAATCGCGCTACCCGCCCGTTCGATGCGTGCGCACTGGCCAGGATGCAGGGCCGGATGCGCAGCCGCGACCCAACTGAAGGACTCGGCGGTGCCACTCAGCGCCAGCAGCGCTTCGACATCTGCCTTAAGATCGAAGAAATCCACCGAGCGCGCCGGCAATCCCCATTGCTCAGGCAGCGCGCTGCCGCTGATCACCCCGCCCAGATACGCAGCCTGGTGCAAACCTTCCGCACTGGGCACGAAGGTCAGACCCTGCTCAAACAGCCGCACCCGTGACTGCTGACGCTTCTGGTTGTGAATCAGCGCCTTGAGCAGACCAGGCCACAGACTGGTGCGCATCACCGCCAGATCGGCGGAAATCGGGTTGGCCAGCGCCAGTGCTTCACGATCCGGATCGAGCAGGCGCTGGAAAGCCGGATCGACGAAGCTGTAGGTGATGGCCTCCTGAAAGCCGCGCTGGATCAGCACTTCGCGCAACCGGTCCACGGGCACCTGCGTTTCGGGCTGCGCCTGCATGTCCATGCGGGTCAGCGGCCGCTTGCCCGGCAGGCGCTCATAGCCATAGATACGGGCGATTTCCTCGATCAGGTCCACTTCCAGGCGGATATCAAAGCGACTGCTCGGTGGCACCACCAGCCAGTGATCGACCTCGATGGCCACCGCCATGCCCAGCCGGCGCAGGATATCCTCGACCTGAATCAGCGGAATCTCCATACCCAGCAGGGTGCGGATGCGCGCCGGGCGCAGACGGATCGCCGGTTCCGCCGGCAGATGCTCCTGCGCCACCGCCTCGATCAGCGGCCCGGGCTGGCCCCCAGCAATCTCCAGCAACAGCCGGGTAGCACGCTCGGCGGCGCGGCGCTGCACTTGCGAATCGACACCACGCTCGAAGCGATAGGAAGAATCCGTCTGCAGACCATAGCGCCGGGCGCGTCCGGCGATGCTAGCCGGGGTGAAAAACGCGCTTTCCAGGAATACATTGCGGGTCGCGGCACTGCAGCCACTGATCTCGCCGCCCATGATCCCGGCCAAGGCCAGCGGACCGTTCTGATCCGCGATCAGCAGGGTTTCTGCATCCGGCTCCACCACCGTGCCATTGAGCAGTTCCAGGCGATCACCGGGACGGGCGCGGCGCACCTCGATGCCACCGCTGAGCCGGTCCAGATCAAAGGCGTGCATCGGCTGGCCCAGTTCCAGCATCACATAGTTGGTGATGTCTACCAGCGGGCCGAGACTGCGCACGCCGGCGCGGCGCAGGCGTTCCTGCATCCACAGGGGCGTGCTGGCCGTCGGATCGACACCGCAGATCACCCGGCCTACATAGCGCGGACACTCGGCCGGTGCCTGCAGGCTCACCGGAAAGGTCACTGCCAGCCGCGGCGGCACCGGATCATCCGGCAACAGGTGCAGCGGACAGCGGTTGAGCGTCGCTACCTCGCGGGCGATGCCCTCCACGCTCAGGCAGTCGCCGCGATTAGGCGTCAGCTCGATCTCGATGATCTGATCATCCAGTTGCAGCAACGCGCGTACATCCTGCCCGGGTCGGCTGTCCGGCGGCAGGGGCAGCAAGCCATCCGAGCTTTCCGCCAGACCCAGTTCCTTGGCCGAACAGAGCATGCCGTGCGACTCGATGCCGCGCAGTTTGGACTTGCGGATGGTGAAGCCCCCCGGCAGCACCGCACCGACCAGGGCCGTCGGCGCACACATGCCCAGGGCTATATTCGGCGCGCCGCAGACGATCTGCAGCGGGTCGGCGGCGCCCACATCCACGGTCGCCACCCGCAGCCGGTCAGCGTCGGGATGCTGGATCAGGCCCACCACCCGACCGACGACCACCTTTTCAAACGGCGGTGCAGCCGGGACAACGCTGTCCACCTCCAGACCGGCCATGGTCAGTTGCGCCGCCAGTTCGGCACCGGACACTGCAGGATCGACCCAGTCCCGCAGCCATTGTTCGCTGACTTTCATGCTGAATTCCTCACTGCCGCCTTACTGGAACTGCCGCAGGAAGCGCAGATCGTTATCGAAGAACAACCGCAGATCATTAACGCCATAGCGCAGCATGGTCAGGCGTTCGACCCCCATGCCAAAGGCGTAGCCGGTGTAGCGCTCAGGATCGATGCCGACCTTCTCGAACACCGCCGGGTGCACCATGCCGCAACCGAGCACTTCCAGCCAGCCGCTGTGCTTGCACACCCGACAGCCCGTGCCGCCGCAGATCACGCACTGGATATCGACCTCGGCCGAGGGTTCGGTGAACGGGAAGTAGGACGGGCGAAAACGCACCGCCAGATCGCGCTCGAAGAAGTGGCGCAGGAAATCGTCCAGCACACCCTTAAGGTCGGTGAAACTGACATCCTCGTCCACCAGCAGGCCTTCGACCTGATGGAACATCGGGCTGTGGGTGACATCCGAGTCGCAGCGGTAGACCCGCCCCGGGGCGATGACCCGTACCGGCGGCGCCTGCTGTTCCATGACCCGGATCTGCACCGGCGAGGTGTGGGTGCGCAGCAGGGTGCGGTCGTCGAAGTAAAAGGTATCGTGCATCGCCCGCGCCGGATGCTGCGGCGGGATATTGAGTGCTTCGAAGTTATGAAAATCGTCCTCGACTTCCGGCCCTTCGGCGACCGTGAAGCCGATGCTGGCGAAGAAGGCTTCGATGCGCGCCAGGGTGCGGCTGAGCGGATGGCGGCCACCGGGCTGCTGGCCGCGGCCCGGCAGGGTAACATCAAGGGCGTCACCGCTGAGGCGGGCATCCAGCGCGGCCTGTTCCAGGACGGTCCTGCGCGTGGTCAGCGCCGCTTCCAGGAGCTGCTTGGCCTCATTGATCGCTTGGCCGGCGCTACGTCGATCTTCGGCCGGCAGGCGTCCGAGTTCCTTGAGGCGCTCGGTCAGCACACCTTTCTTGCCCAGATAGTGCACGCGCACCAGATCCAGGGCAGCGGGATCACCGGCACTGGCAATGGCGGCCTGAGCCGCCTGGATGAGTTCGGGCAACGCTTCCACGCCAAATGGTCTCCATTGGATTCAAGCCAGGCCCACCCGAGATGGCGGGCGCAACATGCGGGACCGACCGCAACCGCTCAGGGGAACCAATGAAAAAGGGAAAGACCACGGCCTTTCCCCTTCCGGAACCCCGCAGGCCGCCGAACCGGACGTCCCGATCCGGCGGATGCTTCAGGCGATGCCGAGCGCGGTCTTGGCGCGGTTGGCCAGCTCGGCGAACGCCGGCTTGTCGAACACTGCCAGATCAGCCAGCACCTTGCGGTCGACCTCGATCGCGGCCTGCTTGAGGCCGTTGATCAGACGGCTGTAGGACAGGCCGTTGTCACGGGCGCCGGCATTGATGCGGGCGATCCACAGCGCGCGGAACTCGCGCTTCTTGGCGCGGCGGTCGCGATAGGCGTACTGGCCGGCCTTGATGACGGCCTGCTTGGCAACGCGGAATACCTTACTGCGGGCACCGTAGTAACCTTTGGCCTGCTTCAGGACTTTCTTATGACGGGCGTGGGCGGTGACGCCACGTTTCACTCGGGGCATGGTCTAGCTCTCCAGGTCCAGCGACATCAAGCAACTTCAATCGTAGGGCAGCATCCGGCGCACGGCTGGCACATCCACCGCTGCCAGGGTGGTAGTACCGCGCAGCTGCCGCTTCCGCTTGGTGGTTTTCTTGGTCAGAATGTGCCGGTGATGCGCGTGCGCGCTCTTGTACTGGCCGGACCCGGTGCGGCTAAAGCGTTTGGCCGCGCCGCGATTGGTTTTCATCTTGGGCATTGCATGACTCCGCAATTTCAAAAGGGTAAGTTCGGGTATCGCCTCGGCAAACCGCCGCGGGCCGTTGATCGCCAACCACTGGGAGGGGAATTACTTCTTCTTGACCGGCGCGATGGTCATGACCATCTGCCGCCCTTCCATCCTGGGCCGCTGCTCTACCGAGCCGTAGGGCGCAAGGTCGTCCTCGATGCGCTTGAGAAGGCTGATACCTAGGTCCTGGTGCGCCATTTCGCGGCCCCGAAACCGCAGCGTCACCTTGGCTTTATCGCCATCGCTCAGGAAACGGATCAGGTTGCGTAGTTTGACCTGATAGTCTCCCTCGTCCGTGCCCGGACGAAACTTGACTTCCTTGACCTGAATCTGCTTCTGCTTCTTCTTCGCTTCCTGCTGCTTCTTGGCCTGCTCAAACCGGTACTTGCCATAATCCATGATGCGGCAGACCGGCGGTTTGGCGTTCGGGGAAATTTCCACCAGATCCAGTTCGGCATCCTCGGCAAGCCGTCGGGCCTGGATCAGAGAGACGACGCCTACCTGCTCGCCGTCCTGGTCGATAAGGCGCACTTCGCGCCCGGTAATCTCCTCGTTGAGCCGGAGTTCATTGTTCGCGGCGATGTTGCTGTCCTCCACTCATGATTCAGTTCGTCCGCGCCGGGCAATATCGGCCTGCAGGAGCTCGGCGAAAGCGGTCAGGTTCATAACGCCCAGGTCCTTTCCGGCGCGGGTGCGCACAGCGACGGTCTCGGTTTCCATCTCACGGTCGCCGACGACCAGCAGGTAGGGAACACGCTGCAGGGTGTGCTCGCGGATTTTAAAGCCGATCTTCTCGTTTCTCAAGTCAACCGTGCTGCGGAAACCTTGTTGCATAAGGATTTTTTCGACCCGGACGACGTAATCGGCCTGATGGTCGGTAATATTGAGCACCACCACCTGCACCGGGGCCAGCCAGGCGGGCAGGGCGCCGGCGTACTGCTCGATCAGAATACCGATAAAACGCTCCAGCGAACCGAGGATGGCGCGATGCAGCATCACCGGTACCCGCTTGCTGCCGTCCTCGGCGATATAGTGGGCATCGAGGCGGCCGGGCATGGAAAAATCCACCTGGATGGTGCCGCACTGCCACAGCCGGTCCAGGCAGTCGCGCAGCACGAATTCGATCTTCGGCCCGTAAAAGGCGCCTTCGCCGGGCTTGAGGGTCCAGGGCTGGCCGGAGCGATTCAGTGCCAGTTCCAGCGCCTGCTCGGCCTTGTCCCACACCTCGTCGCTGCCGACGCGCTTTTCCGGCCGGGTGGACAGCGCCAGTTGCACCTCATTAAAGCCAAAATCGGTATAGACCCGGAACAGCAGGTCCATGAACGACGAAACCTCGGCCTGGATCTGGTCCTCGGTGCAGAAGATGTGGGCGTCGTCCTGGACGAAGTTGCGCACCCGCATCAGCCCGTGCAGGGTGCCGGACGGTTCGTTGCGATGGCAGGAACCGAACTCGGCCATGCGCAAGGGCAGGTCGCGGTAGCTGCGCAGCCCCTGATTGAAAATCTGGATGTGGCAGGGACAGTTCATCGGCTTGACCGCGTAATCGCGGTTTTCCGAAGCCGTAGTGAACATGTCGGCGCGGAATTTTTCCCAATGTCCGGAGCGCTCCCACAGACTGCGGTCGACAATCTGCGGGGTGTGCACTTCCTGATAGCCGCACTCGCGCAGCACCTGGCGGATGTAGTGCTGCACCTCGACATAGATCCGCCAGCCGCGGTCATGCCAGAACACCATGCCCGGCGCTTCTTCCTGGGTATGGAACAGGTCGAGCGCCTTGCCGATCTTGCGATGGTCGCGCTTTTCCGCTTCTTCCAGGCGGTGCAGATAGGCTTTCAGCGCCTTCTGATCGGTCCAGGCCGTGCCGTAGATGCGCTGCAGCATGGCGTTGCGCGAATCCCCGCGCCAGTAGGCCCCGGCTACCTTCATCAGCTTGAAGGCCTTCAGCCGGCCGGTGGATGGCACATGCGGGCCGCGGCACAGGTCGATGAAATCGTCCTGCTGGTACAGGGAAATGTCCTGATCGGCGGGAATATCGGCGATGATCTGCGCTTTGTAGTCCTCGCCCATGCCCAGGAAGAAGGCTACCGCCTCGTCACGCGCCATCAGAGTGCGCGCCACCGGGATGTCGCGCGCCGCCAGTTCCTCCATGCGCGCCTGAATCCGTTCCAGATCGTCGGGCGTAAAGGGGCGCTCGTAGGCGAAATCGTAGTAGAAGCCGTTGTCGATCACCGGACCGATGGTCACCTGCGCACTCGGGTAAAGCTGCTTGACCGCGTGCGCCAGCAGGTGGGCACTGGAATGGCGCACGATCTCCAGTCCTTCCGGATCACGCTCGGTGATGATGGCCAGCCGCGCGTCCCCGGTGATTACATGCGCAGCATCGACCAGGCGGTCGTCAACCTTGCCGGCCAACGCAGCCTTGGCCAGCCCCGGACCGATCGCAGCAGCGACCTCACGGACACTGACCGGATTCTCGAAGACTCGCTGACTGCCATCGGGGAGCGTGATGATCGGCATCGCTGCAATTCTCTTGGTCCGTTCGTTTCGCCGGGGCAAATAGTAAAGGGCGCGCCATTAAACCCTTCTTTTGGAAGGAAGGCGCGCCCTTTTGAAGACCGGTTTGTTACGCAACTCAACAAAAAATGTGGTAGGCGCGATTGGACTCGAACCAACGACCCCCACCATGTCAAGGTGGTGCTCTAACCAACTGAGCTACGCGCCTAAGCGATAGGCGCGAGAGATTAACGAAAGATGATCGGCTTGGCAAGAGGCAGATTTAAAAAATTACCCGGCAGCTTTTCCATCCAGTTCTTTTGACCCGGCCACTTCAAGGATCGCCAGCAGCCACAGTGTGCGTTCACCGCTGGAAAAGGCCTGCGCCCGCAGGCCATAGCAATGACCATCGATGGCCAGCCAGTCATCACCACCCGTATTGTCCAGGGTCTGGACCAGGGGTGCTGGCAGTATTGCATCCGCGACCTGCCCGCACAGCGCCTGCCGCGTCTGGCCCAGCACACGTTCGGCGGCGGCGTTAACCCGCACCAGGCGCCTGCTGTCCGCAGCCAGGATCAACAGTGGCACAGGCAGGTGCTCGACCACCGATTCCAAGAAGCTGGCGTGGGCATCCAGATGCAGGCGGGTGCTCCAGCTCTGGCACAGGGTGCGGGCCAGCGCAAAGACTTCATCGCGATTGAACGGCTTGCGTAGCAGCACCACATTGTCGCCCAGCGCCGACTGAATCTCATCGAGATCATGATCGGCGTAGGCAGTCGCGATAATGATATGTACGGTCGGATCGAGCGCCCGCAGCGCCACCGCAGTGCGCAGGCCATTCCAGCCCGGCGGCATGCGCATGTCGATGAAGGCCAAGGCAAAGGGCTGCCCCTGGGCCAAGGCAGTGGCGGCCAGGCTCACGCCTTCCTGGCCCTGGGCGGCAGTGGCTACCTCGAACGCCTCGCGGACCGGCGCGGACTGCTGATTGAGCAGCGACTGCAGCAGCGCCGATCCCAGCGGCTGCGGCTGCAGGATACTGCGATAGGTTTCGCGGATGGCGGTATCATCGTCGATCACCAGAATCCGGCGATTAAACGCTTCTGCGTTCACCGTTGTAGCCTCGTTGTGGATCACAAGTGAAGCGGAATAGTCAAAGTGCCGCCAGCGACAGGTCCAGGCGCGGCAGTAACCCGACGCGGCAGTTCCAGCAGCACGGCCGCGCCCTGGCCACGCCCGGCGCTCTGCAGGGCGATGTGGCCGTCCGCCTCCTGCACGAACAGGGCGACGGCATGCAGGCCAAAGCCACTGCCGCGCCCCTTGGTGGAAAAGCCAAAACGGAAGACCTCGGGCAAATAGGCTGCCTCGACCCCGATACCGTCATCGCTCACCGTCAGCTGCATGCGATCCTCAGCAAGCGCTTTAGCGCGCACTTCGAGATGACCGCCCGCACATTGTTCCTGGTGCTGCCGCTCGCTGATCGCCTCGCCGCTGTTCTTGAACAGATTGATCAGCGCCTGCAACAGGCGGTTGCGTGACAGGGTCACTTCGTCGGCGGCCGGGTCGATACGGACCGTAACCTGAATCCGGTGGCGCTCGAAGAACTCACCCTGCAGAGCCAGAGCATCCTCCACGGCCTGGCGCAGGCTGAAGGTGCTGGCCTGGCCACCCGGCAGGGATGCGCTCTGCTGGATGCGCACGATGTCGGTGATATGCTGGGCGCTGGCACCGATACGCTGGCTGCGTTCGCCCAACGTGTCGCGGCATAGACGCTCCAGCACCGCCGCCACCTCGCGCTGCAATCCCAGCAGCCCGTCAACTACACTGCGCTCGACCCGGGGCTCCTCAGGCAAGGCGGCAGCGGTATGGGCGGCATGCTGGCGCAACAGCGCGGCGATGCGGTCCAGATCGGCGCAGGCCTGCCCGAGCAGCACGGCGTCATTGCCCAGGGTCGTGATGGCATTGCCGATATTGTGCAGCACTGAGGTATTCATTTCAGCAATGCCGGCCTGGAAGGCGCTAAAGCGCTGCAATTCCTCGGCGCGGCGCTGCTCGGTGACATCGCGCAGCGTGCCGGAGGTGCCGATGATGGCATCGCCGGCGTCCAGGGTCAGGCGCGCATGCACTTCGATCCAGCGAAAGCCGCCATCGCGGGTCAGGTAGCGGATCTGATGGTGGCAATAGTCCTTGCGCCGCTCGATCAGCGGCTGGAACAGGCGGGCGTTGCGCTCGCGGTCATCGGGGTGGATGTAATCGAGAAAGCAGCGGCCTAGACTGTCGGCAACGGCAAAACCGGTGATCTCGGCCCAGGCCGGATTGAGAAAGGTCCACAAGCCGGCGGCATCGGTCTGGAACACCACCTCACGGATGTGATTGACCACCGAGCTGTAACGGGCCTCGCTCTCGGCCAGTTGCCGGGCACTTTCGCGGCGCTCGGTAATGTCGCGGACGATGCCTTCAACGCCGCCAATCGCGCCGCTGCCGTCGTACCAGTAGCTGGAACTGGCCGCCACCCACACCGTGTAGCCCGCGCGGTGGCGCATCGCGACTTCAAAACCCTGCAGATGACCGCCCGCCGCTGCCAGTGCAGCGAGAAACGAGCGCCGCCCGACCGGTTCGCAGTAGTAATCGTCCAGCGACGTACCCATCAGCTCCGCCGGTTCATAACCGAACAGGCGCTGCACCGAGGGCGAAACGCGCAGGATGCGCCCGGCCTGATCGGTGCGGTAATAGGTGTCCTGCAGGTTCTCGAAAATGCTTTCCAGTTCGCGCTGCGACTGTGCCAGCTCGCGCTCGGTGCGCTTGTTATCGGTGATATCCAGATAGAGCCACAAATGACCGATCAGCGCGCCATCGGCAGCGCGCACCGGGGCATAGTCGCGCAGCAGCACCCGGCCATCCGCCAGGCGCAATTCCTCATTACGCGACGGCCGCCCCGCACTGAGCAGTTCGGCCACCCGTGTCAGAAAGCGTTCGGGATCGGCAAACAGGTGCTTGCTGCGCTCAGCGTCCGCGGCGCAATCGTTGCCCAGCAGCAGGGTTGGCGACGGCACCCCGAACATCTCGCAAAACGCCGCATTCACATGCAGCACGCGCCGCTCGGCATTCTCCATCAGCAGGCCCAGCGGCAGATTACCGGCCAGAGCGGTAAAACGCGCCAGGGTTTCCTGGGCTACGGTATCGCCAGACAGATCAGACAGCGCCCCAGCCGGCACGACCGGATCGACACCCCTTTCACTCATGGACATTTATTCTCCCCCTGCCCCTGCCCCTGCCCGGCACTCAAGGGCGGTTCACCGAGCAGCGCGCCCAGATCCGGTTCCTGCTGTCGCAGCATTTCAATCCGGGCCGGCGACACGGGCCGACTGAGCAGGAAACCCTGCACCAGATTGCAGTCGTAGCGGGCCAGGAAACGCAACTGCTCGGCGGTTTCCACACCCTCGGCCAGAACCTGCATGCCCAGGGTATGCGCCAGATCGATGATGGCGCGGACAATCGCGGCATCGGCTGGCTCGCGCTCCAGATTGCCAATGAACAGCCGGTCGATCTTGAGTACGTCAAACGGATAATGCTTGAGGTAGCCCAGACTGGAATAGCCGGTGCCAAAATCGTCCAGGGCCAGACTCACGCCCAGCGTCTTGAGGGCGCGCAGGGCGGATGCTGCCGCATCGGGTTGCTCGATCAGGGTTGTTTCCACCAGCTCCAATTCCAGCAACGCGGGTGGCAGACCGCTGCGGGCCAGCACGATGCCGACATCACGTGCCAGCGCGCCCGAGACCACCTGCCCCGAGGATACATTCACGGCTACGCGCAACGGCTGCCCCTGATCGAGCCAGATGCGGGCCTGATGGCAGGCGCTTTCCAGCACCCAGCGCCCCAGCGACTCGATCAGATCACAGCCCTCCGCCACCGGAATGAAGCGCCCCGGCGGCATCACCGCGCCATTATGCCGCCAGCGGATCAGCGCCTCGACGCCGATCATGCGCCCGCTGGCCAATTCGATCTGCGGCTGATAGTCGAGAAAGAATTCGTCACCGCTCAGCGCCAGGCGCAGGGCATTCTCAACCCGGAAACGTTCGATGGCATCGGCGCTGTGCCGGGTATCGTAGAGGCAGGCGCGATTACGACCGGCCTTCTTGGCGCACTGCAAAGCGGTTTCCGCATTGCGAATGAGCACCTCGGCATCGGTAGCATCCTGCGGATACAGGGCGATGCCGATGCTGGCGGTGATGGTGATCGGCGCGCTGGCATCAAGCAACAGCGGTTCGCAGGTCTGCACCAGCAGTGACTCGGCGATCGCCAGGGCCGCTTCGGCATCCTCGGCATCCTCCAGAACCGCCACAAAATCATCAGCGCTCACCCGCGCCAGAGTCACGGTCGAGGGCAGGTTTTCCAGCCAGCGCTCGGCGATGCACACCAGCAGGCGATCGCCATTGTGCTGGCCGAGGCTTTCATTGAGGCGCGCGAAGTGGTCCAGATCGATAAACAGCACCGCTACCGCCTCATTGCCGGCGCGGCGCAGGGCATGGCGCAGGCGCGACATCAGCAGCAGGCGATTGGGCAGATCGGTCAGCGGGTCGTAATGGGTCAGATGCTCAACCTGGGCCTGCGAACGGCGAATCGCGGTCAGATCGGAAAACACGCCGACGTAGTACCTGACCTGCCGGTCAGAGCCACGAATCGCATTGATGGTCAGCCAGTTGGGATACAGATCGCCATCCTTGCGCCGGTTCCAGATCTCGCCGCGCCAGTGACCGATCCGGTTGATATCGTGCCACATGCGCTGATAAAACAGCGTGTCGTGACGCCCCGAGCGCAGCAGCCGCGGCGTTTGTCCGCAAGCCTCGGCATCGGTGTAGCCGGTGATGTCGGTGAAGGCGCGATTGATCGAGAGAATATTCTGGCTGGCGTCGGTGATCAGCACACCCTCGGTGATGCTCGCCAGTGCCGTTTCCCACAGCTCCAGCTTTTCCTGATGCTGCCAGCGTTCGCTGACATCGCGAATCAGGCCGAGAAAGCCCAGAAAGCGCCCCTGCCGGTCGCGGATGGCGGTACCGACGGTCTCGCCGGGAAAAGTACTGCCATCGCAACGCCGGTAGCGCACCACATAGGGCCGGCTGGGCTGGATCGGCGCGGCGACGTGGAAACGGACCCGGCCCTGCTGCTCATAATCGGCTACATCGTCGTAAAGCAGGGCGGTGCTCTGGCCGATCACCTGCTGGGGCGTGTAGCCAAACAACTGCTCCAGGCTAGGATTGACCATCATGATGTGGCGCTGGGCATCGGCAATGATGACGGCGTCGGGCATGCTGTGCACTATGGCATCGAGCAAGTCCTTCTGCTGCAACAGATCACGTTGCGCCCGGCTCTGCTCGGTGATGTCCTGCACCACGCCAAACACGCGCTGCGGACGCCCGGCGACATCGCGCAGCAGCCGGCCACGGCTGACCAGAATGCGTTCCTCACCGTCGGGGCGCAGGATGCGGTATTCCTCTTGATAGTCGCCGACGCCATGCATGGTGCGCTGCAGGGCGGCTGTGACACGTTCGCGGTCGTCGGGATGCACGGTCTCGCGAAATACGGCGACCGGCGAGACCGTGCCCGGTTCCTGGCCCCAGATCCGAAACCATTCCTCGGACACCAGGACGATACTGGTGGCGATATCCAGTTCCCAGTTGGCGACATGCGCGAAGGCCTGCGCCGCACGCAGCCGCCCCTCGCTGGCCACCAGGGCCTGTTGCGCCGCGCGCTGGGCATTGCTGATGCGGTCGGGTGCGGCAGCACCGTCTTCGTACAGGGTTAGCAGATAGCGACACTCACCGTGCGCCTCGCCAAGATCAGCGCAAGACAGGTGCAGTCTGAGCGGTGTCCGGTCGGGGGCGCGGTCCAGAATCACCGTGCCGACGCCCGGCGTGGCGCGCAGTGTCGCCCAATCCAGCGCTGTGCCGGTGCTCTCCATCCGCAGCGGGCAGGCGCTTTCGAGGTCGCGAAACAGCAGCCCGCTGCCGAGCAGCGCCACCGCTGCGTCATTGACGCGCTGGATGCGGCCCTGCGGACTGCAGACCATCAGGGCCACTGCAGTGTGATGGAAAATCGCCTGGCTGAGCGATTCGGTCTGCGGCGTTTCACCGGCGACGCGCTCATCAAATAGCGCCAGACGCAGCGTCCCGGCTATCGGCAGGGGTAGCGGGCGCAGATGCAGCAGCGCCGGCTGGCTACGACCAGGCGCCGGCTGCAAGGTCACGGGCATCGTGCCGGCGCCGGCAACCAGCAGGGTTTCCACACGGGCACGGTGGCTGGCGCCAAAGCACGCCGCCAGCGGCTGACCGGCCAACTCGGCGGCCTTGCTGTCCAGTAGATAGGCCGCCGGGGTATTGGCGCGCAGAATGATGCCCTGCGCATCGAGCAGCAGCGCGCCCTGCGCGATGTGCTCGAACAGGCATGCAAACAGATCAGGGGCAGCCGCCGCTATGCACTCTGCCACCGGGCGCGGCTTCCGGTTCGGGTAATGGTTCAGGTCACGGTCAACCATGACTCATCCCTGCCGGACGCAGCGCGCTCGCCAGGGCCGCTACCAGTGCTTCGACATCAATCGGTTTGGTCAGCAGCATCGCCGTAGCTGGCAGACCACCGGGCATCGGCTCGCCATAGCCGGTGACCAGGATCACCGGCAGACCCGGCCTGCAGGCCTGCAGGCGCTCAGCCAGCTCGATCCCGGTCATGCCCGGCATGGTCAGATCACAGACCGCGCCTTCGAAAGCGCAGGGATTGCGTTCGAACAAGGCCAGTGCTTCCAGCGGATCCAACAGCGGGGTGACCCGCGCGCCGCGTACCGCCAGCAGCTCGCCAAGATAGCCCGCGACTCCGGGATCATCATCCACCACCAGCAGATGGTAGCCAGTCAGCATTTTCGCCGCCGCCGTCACTGGATGCAGCGGCCCGGCCACCGGCATGCGGGTCACCGGCGCCACGGGCAACAGCACGCGTACCGTAGTGCCCAGGCCAGGCGCGGTATCGACCAGAATATCGCCAGCGGCGGTCGCGACAATGCCCTGCACCACGGCCAGCCCCATGCCGCTGCCCTGGCCAATCGCCTTGGTGGTGAAAAACGGCTCGAAAGCATGTTCGAGCACCTCGGGGGTCATGCCATGGCCGTTATCTGCCACCGCCAGCACTAGCCAGTCGCCCTGCAGCGGCCGGCCGGTAACCGCCGAATCGCCGCTGATCGCCGGATCGCGGTACAGGCGCACCTCGATGCGGCCATGCACATCCAGGGCATCGCGGGCGTTCAGCACCAGGTTCAGCACCATCTGCTGCAGGCGGATCGGGTCGATCAGCACCTCGGGCAGGCCGGACTCGCCGTGCAGCTCCAGACGATAGGTGGACGGCAGGGTCGGGCGCAGCATCTTGACGATTTCCTTGATCAGCGGCAGCGGTTGCAGCGGCTGTGGCGGCGCGTCACTGCCCCTGCTGAAGGTCAGCATCGACCGCACCAGGGCCCGGGCGCGGCGGCCGGCGGCCTGCACCTGCTCGAGGTAATCGCGCAGCTTGCCGCCCGCGTCGCCGTATAAATCCAGCGCCAGTTGGGTATAGCCGAGCACGGTGGCCAGGATGTTGTTGAAATCATGGGCGATGCCGCCGGCCAACTGACCGATCGCTTCCATCTTGCGCGCCTGGAACAGTTCGCGCTCCAGGCGTTCGCGAGCCTGCTGGTGGCGTAATTCAGCGGTAATGTCGTGCAGAGTCTGCACATAGCCCAGATGCTGGCCGCCCTCGTCGATGATCGGCGCGATGCGGCCCTGATAGGTGTGCAGCATGGCCGTCGAGGGCCCGCCACAGCGGTATTCATGGCTGGCACCGGCATCAGCAGCGGCCAGGCCGGTGGCCAGCTGTGCCTCGTCGAGGCCGGCCAGATGGTGCAGCGCTTCCAGACTCTGGCCACGCGCTGCACCGCGCTCGACGCCAAACAGCGCCGCCGCCGCCGGATTGATGTAATGCACCCGCCGGTCACGGTCGGCAGCGACCAGGGCCACGTCCAGCGCGCCGCGCAGGATATGTTCCAACACCAGGGTCTCGCTGAGCACCTGGCGGGCTTCGTTCAGCTCGCGACCCTGATGCTCGATCACCCGGCGCAGGAACTCGGTGTAGCGGCCCTGCAGGCCCTTGACCATGTCGTGTTCGGTGAGAATGCCGGCCAGTTGCCCGGCGCTATCGACAACGGCCAGGTGGCGGATGCGCTCCTCCTTCATGCGCACGTTGGCCTCGTGGGCCAGGGTTTCGGTGCTGACGATGCGCACCGGCCGGCTCATCACCCCCCCCAGCGGGATCTGGTTCAGCGCCAGACCCTGCCGCGCCAGGCGCACCGCATCACGCTCGCTGAGAATACCGATCGGGCAGCCAGCGCCCGTGACCACGATCGAGCTGATGCGGTGCTGGTGCATCAGGGTCAGCGCCTCGGCAACCGTGGCCTGTGGCCCCAGGGTGATCGGCTGCGGGGTCATCAGCGCTTCGACCCGCTGCGGCTCCAGGAAGGCATCAAGCTTCAGATGGCGCATGAAATCGGTTTCGGTGACGATGCCCGCAAGATCGCCGGCCTCGTCAACCAGAATCAGGTGCCGAATGCGGTGCTCGGTCATGCGGTAGTAGCCTTCGAGGAAGGCCATGCTGCCAGGCGCGGTCACCGGGCGCGGTGTCATCAGCGCCTCGACCGGCAGGCGGTCGCGGTCCGCATGACCCAGCAGCAGGCGCACCGCGTCGCGCTCGGTAAAAATGCCAACCGGACGCCGCCCGGCGGTTACGATCACCGCGCTAATCCGATGCGCCTCCATCAGCCCCAGCGCCACTTCGATGGCATCGCCCGGCTTGACGGTAATCGGCGCGCGCCGCACCAGATCGTGCAAAATCAAATGGTCGGTCATGGCCCCTCCGCTGCGCTGGACCTGACCGGCAGCGGCCAGCCGACATCCAGTTGCAACGCCGCCAGCAGTGCGTCCCGCTCGAAGGGCTTGGCCAGCACGGCATCGGCGCCCGCATCCAGGCTGGCGCGCAGATTATCCTCGGAGTAGTAGCCGGTCATCGCCACCACGCGAATATGGTAGGTGGCCGGATCGCGCTTGATGCGCTGACAGGCGCGAAAGCCGTCCAGCCCGGGCATCATCAGGTCGAGCAGCACCACATGAGGCTGAAAGGCATGGATTTTCTGCCCGGCTTCGAAACCATCGCTGGCGGTTTCCACCGCGACCGGCTGGCCGCAGTTGCGCAGCAGTTCGGCCAGAAAGCCGACCAGGGGAGCCTCATCATCGACGATCAGCACGCGCAGTTCGCTCGGCGAGGCATCGATTAGATGCAGTCCGCGCTCGCGGGCGAAACGCTCGACATCGCGCCGCAGAAAGCGGCGATGGCCACCGGGCGTGGTCTGCGCCGGCAACCAGCCCTTTTCCGACCAGAGCCGCACCGAGCCTGGCGACACCATCAGCAGGCGGGCAACATCATGGGTGGTCAAATACCGGCCGCTCATCGGCAACCTCACACAAATCAGGGGCAAGGATTGCCGATTTTATGCTTTTTGTGGATTTTGTCGATTCCCGGCCTGATCGGTCGCCGGCACGATGTCCATCACCCAGGCGCCATCGTCGCGCAGTTCCCAGCGCACATCGCAGTCGTAAAGGCGCATGCCATAGCGCCGCGCCGTTGCCGCATGCTGATAGGCCGGTTGCGGACCCTGGCGCAGCACCTGCTCGATCAGCTCGCGCAGCGCAGCGCCCTCCGGCTGCCGCGCGCAGAACGCCGCTGCTGCTGCGCTGAAGTGCACCGGTCGCCAGGACGGCGCATCTGGCGCCAGCGCACTGCGTGCCTCCGGCAGGCTGTCGGCATAGGGCAGATAGGGCTTGATATCCAGCACCGGCGTGCCATCGAGCAGATCGACGCCGCTCAGGTGCAGCACCACCCGGCCAGCGTGACTGCCGATACCGTCCAGGGCCACCACCGACAGGCCCAGTGGATTGGGCCGGAAGGTCGAACGGGTGGCGAACACACCCAGACGGCGATTGCCGCCCAGACGCGGCGGTCGCACCGTCGGCTGCCAGCGCCCGGCCGGCACGCCATGGAAGACGAACAGCAGCCACACATGCGAGTAACCCTCCAGGCCGCGCACCATCTCCGCACGGGCATACGGCGGCACCAGTTCCAGGGTCGCGCGCGCCGCCGGTGCCAGACCAGGCTGGCGGGGAATACCGAATTTCTCGCGAAAGCAGGACTGGATATAGCCAACCGGCGTGAAGCTGAACATCCGCTACAGCCAGCCGGATTTCTTGAGCGAGCGATACAGCAGCAGGCAAATCACCGCCACCACACCCATCAGCGCCGGATAGCCATAGGCCCAGCGCAGTTCCGGCATGACCGCGAAATTCATGCCGTAAATACTGAAAATCATGGTCGGAATCGCCAGCAGCGCACCCCAGCCGGCCAGTTTCTTGGTCGCTTCATTCTGTCGCGCCGCGCCCAGCGACAGGCTGAACTGCAGGGCATTGGCCAGCATCTCGCGGATGATATCCAGGGTATCGCCGATGCGCAGGGCGTGATCGTGCACATCGCGCAGATAGGGGCGGATCTCATCGGGAATCAGCACGGTGAGCGCATCGGTCAGGTTGCTGCACACCTCGGCCAGCGGCACGGCAGCCCGGCGCAGTTCGATCAGCTCGCGGCGCAGTGCGTAGAGCCGGGCGATGTCGGCGGGATTGAACTCACCCTGGAAAAAGCGTTCCTCCAGCGCATCGACCGCATCCTCCATCTCATCGAGGATCGGAAAATAGTGGTCCACCACGAAATCAAGAATCGCGTAAAGCACGAAGCCCGGCCCCTTGCGCAGCAGGTGCGGGCTGCCCTCGCACCGGGTCCGCACCGGCGTGTAAGGCAGCGAGGCGCCGTGGCGCACCGAAACCAGGTAATCCGGCCCGACGAACAGATGCGTTTCACCAAAATCGACCTGCCCGTCGCGCATCTGGGCCGTGTGCAGCACGACGAACAGGCTGTTGCCATACCACTCGACCTTGGGGCGCTGGTGGGCGCGATGGGCATCCTCGGTGGCCAGTTCGTGCAGGCCAAACAAGGTCTGGATCTGGCTCATCAGCGCTTCATCAGGCTCGCGCAGCCCGATCCAGACGAAGGCATTGGGCTGGCCGCGCAGTTGGGGAATATCCTCGAGGGTAAAGGCTGGCAGCCGTTGGCCATCGGCATAAGCGCTGCAATTGACGATCATGGTTTCACTCACGCGGTTTCGGATGGAAAACGCCCGGCTCCGAGCAAAAACGCTGGAGCGGGCGGCAGCCGTGGGGGCATGTCGCCGGGCGCGGGATTCAGACGCGGCGCGGCTCTGCCCGGTACGGCTCCTCGCGATCGTGCAGGTGCATGCGGTACTCGATAAAGCCGGGGCAGTCGTCGAAATGCAGGAATGGATTGCCGTCGCACTGCTCAGCCAGGGTCGAAACCGGGGTGATGCCATAATTATGGCCAGGACGGATCAGCGTGTCGGCGGGCAGGTATTCGCCCAGCCGGCGCAGGCTGTGGTACATCTGCTCTGGATCACCGCCGCGCAGGTCGCAGCGTCCGCAACCGAATACGAACAGGGTATCGCCGGTCAGCACCTGCCGACCCACCCGGTAGCAGGCCGAGCCTGGGGTATGACCGGGTGTGTGCAGAATCTCGATCTCGGTATCGCCGAGCTGAATGCGGTCGCCCCCGTCGTGCAGGGTCGGCAGATCCAGATAGCGATCCCAGAACGCGGCCTCGGCGCGCAGCAGGTGCAACTGGGCATCGCTGTGGTTCAGCAGCGCCTCGACACCGTTGATGTGGTCGAAATGGCTGTGGGTGAGCAGGATATCGGTGATGCGCAGGCCGCGCCGCTCCGCCACCGCCCAGATAGCCGGCACATCCCAGGCCGGATCGACCACGGCGGCGCGATTGCTGGCGTGATCGTGAATCACATAGATAAAGTTGGCCATGCGCCCCAGTTCCAGGGCGTGGATGGTGCACGGTGGATGGTCGCTCATCGGTGTATTCTCCGGGTCGGCGGCTAGGCGGGGCTGGTGCTGGCGTGGAACCTTGGGCAAAGTGGACGGCTCACAATTGCAAGGGCCGACTATACCGGTATTCGGCCATGCCGGACTTCAATCGTCCAGAGGAATCAGGAGGGATTACATGCGTTTTAGTCTCGACACCGACATTAACAAGTACAGCATCAAGAGCTATGGTCCGGGCTGGGTCAACGTCAACGAGCGCGAGCTGCGCCGCAGTCTGATCCTTGCTCCGGAACAACTGATCACCGACTGGCCACCGCAATGTCTGGCTGAGCTGGACGAAACGCATATTGCGACGATCGCCGCCCTGGAACCGGAGATCGTGCTGCTGGGCACCGGCGAGCAGCAGCGGTTTCCGCATCCGCGCCTGACCCGCGAACTGCTCACGCGCGGCGTCGGGGTCGAAATCATGAATACCGCCGCCGCCTGCCGCACCTACAACATTCTGATGCTGGAAGGCCGGCGGGTGGTAGCGGCGCTGTTGATCGGCTGATCGGCTGAAGTCGCGCACCGCGGCAGGGCGCGGCCACGACTCCAGCTACGGGGCGTGGACCTTACAGACAGTCGCGGGAAAAGCCCTGACTTTCCAGAATCTTGCGCAGGCGGCGCAGTGCATCGATCTGAATCTGCCGCACCCGCTCACGGGTGACGCCAATTTCATTGCCGACCTGCTCCAGGGTTGCCTTTTCCTGACCGCCCAGGCCAAAGCGCCGTTCGACTACGATACGCTGCTTGTCGTTGAGCTGACCCAACCACAGCTCCAGCTTTTCGTTAAGGTCGGCGTCCTGCAGCAATTGCGCCGGGTCGGGATTGTTGTCATCGGGGATGGCATCGAGCAGCGAGCGATCCTCGTCCTTGCCGATGGGTGTATCCACCGAGGCGGTGCGCTCATTGAGCTGCAGCATCCGCTTGACCTCGGCTACCGATTTACCCATCGCCTGGGCGATCTCATCAGCGGTCGGTTCGTGGTCGAGCGTCTGCGTCAGATGGCGGGCGGTGCGCAGATAGCCGTTGATTTCCTTGATAATATGAATGGGCAGACGAATGGTGCGGGTCTGATTCATCAGCGCCCGCTCGATGGTCTGGCGAATCCACCAGGTCGC
>DAITNL010000030.1:0-18599 GCA_036834665.1 Candidatus Competibacteraceae bacterium
GATCTGGATTGGTCTGGCGACTCTGGTTGTTCTGGAGATCGTGCTGGGCATCGATAACCTGATCTTCATCGCCATTCTCGCCGATAAGCTGCCCCCCGCTGATCGCGACCGGGCGCGGGTGATCGGGCTGGTGCTGGCGCTGGTCATGCGGCTGGTGCTGCTGGCAAGTCTGTCCTGGCTGGTGACCCTGACCGCGCCGCTGTTTGTCGTGTTCGGGCAGCCTTTTTCGGGCCGCGACCTGATTTTATTCTGCGGTGGCCTGTTCCTGCTGTTCAAGGGCACCATGGAACTGCATGAACGGCTTGAGGGCGGCGACGAGCATCAGGACGGCTCGAAAATATACGCCGGTTTCTGGCAGGTGGTGACGCAGATCGTGGTGCTGGATGCGGTGTTCTCGCTGGATGCGGTGATTACCGCAGTGGGCATGGTCGAGCATCTGGCAGTAATGATGGCGGCGGTGATCATCGCCATCGCGCTGATGATCGTGGCCAGCAAGCCCTTGACCCGTTTTGTCAACGCGCACCGCACGGTGATTATTCTCTGCCTGGGTTTCCTGCTGATGATCGGCTTTAGCCTGGTTGCCGAGGGGTTGGGCTTTGCGATTCCCAAGGGCTATCTATACGCGGCGATCGGTTTCTCGGTCCTGATCGAGATGTTCAACCAGTGGGCGCAGTTCAACCGCCGCCGCTTTCTGGCCGGCAAGCGGCCGTTGCGCGAGCGCACCGCCGAGGCGGTGCTGCGGCTGCTGGGCGGTCGGGCCGAATCGGCCGAGGTCGGCGAGGATGTGGCCGCTCTGGCGGGTGTGGGTCAGCATGCAGTACAGGCGTTTGATTCCACCGAACGCGCGATGATCCGCAGCGTGCTGACTTTAGGCGAACGGCCGATTCCAGCGCTGATGACACCGCGCCCGGATATTGTCTGGCTGGATCTGGAATCCAGCCCGGATGAGTTGCGCGAGATCCTGCGCCAGCATGCGTATAGCCGTTATCTGGTATGCCGGGGTGAGCTGGACGAGGTTGAGGGCGTGGTGCAAAGCCGTGATCTGCTGGTGCGGGCGCTGGAGGGCGAGCCGCTGGATCTGCACGCGGCGCTGCGCGAGCCGCTGATGGTGCATGAGGGGATGAATGCCTTGCAGGTGCTGGAACAGTTGCGTCAGCACCCGATTCCGATGGCGGTAGTGATGGATGAATATGGCGGCGTGGAAGGGATTGTGACCGCCGCCGATATTCTAGCCTCCATTGCGGGCGAGCTGGTTGATACGGTCGATGCCGATGTGCCCGAAGTGGTCGAGGAGAGCGAGGGCGTCTGGCTGCTGGATGGCAGTCTGCCGCTGGATGAGGTGCGCGAGGTGATCAGTTGCCAGGATTTTCCGCGCGGCGATTATCACACGCTGGCCGGGCTGGTGCTGAATCAGCTGGGGGAAATTCCCACCGGCGGTGAGCAGTTCGAGCTGGTCGGCTATCAGTTTGAAGTGGCGGGCATGGATGGGCATCGTATTGCTCAGGTGCGCGTGCAGCGACAGGCGCGATAAACCGGTGCGCGGTTTAATACCGGGACAGGGAAACGTGATGAATATCCATGCCATTCAGTTGCAGTCCGGTAGCGCTCACTGGTACGAAACCCATAGCACCGGGCCGCTGCTGCACTTCTATCACGCCAATGGCTTTCCCTTTCGTACCTACACCGAATTTGTTACTGAACTGGCGGCCGATTTTCAGGTGATCGGCCTGGCGCATCGCGCAACCTGGAAAAATATCGGCCTGCCATCATCCAAGACCGGCTGGATGAGCTATGCCGACGATCTCATTGACTTTCTGGACGCAAGCGGACGCCATCCGGTCATCGGCGTGGGTCATTCACTCGGGGCAATCGGCACTCTGTTGGCCGCCAGCAAACGGCCGGACTTGTTCCGGGCGCTGGTGCTGATTGAACCGATCCTGTTCTCAACTGCATTTCTACTGGCGGCGCAGAGCATACCCTTCAGGGTCCGCCGCCTGTTTCCCCTCGTCCGCAAGACGCTGGAACGGCGCGAGCACTGGGAGTCGGTGCAATCCTTTGTTGAATTCCATCGTAGCAAGCGGCTGTTTTCCCGCCTGAGCGGCACGGCCCTCGACGATTATGGAGCACATGGTCTAGTTCCTGATCGGGATGGTGGATTTCGTCTGGCATTTCCCAGGATCTGGGAAGCGCATGTCTTCAGCACGCCCCCTCATGTCTGGGGGCATCTCAAATCCCTGCGCGTGCCAGTACTCGGTATCAGGGCGGCGGCGAGCGACTTGATCCCGGCTGCATCGTGGGACAAGTGGCGCCGGCTGCGCAAACAGGATGAATGTGTGGTGCTGCCCGGAATCGGGCACATGGCGCCGCTGGAAGCACCCCGGAAAACCGCAGACATCATCGTCAACTGGCTGCATTCCCGACAGATGACCGGAATCCAGCCTGGCTGAATCATCCACCTCCAAGGCGCCCATTGCGCTGTTGCGAAATACTTACCGCGCGCAAGCTGCGCGTGTGATCCATACTTAATCGCAACGGGCGTTGTGTTCACGGGGGCGGAATCTATCCCATAACGGACATGACGGGCACGATCTGCAACCCCTTGCAGTGCGTTTGAGAATCGCGCCCTTGCCCTGTCGCAGTTGCCTTGAAGGAGGACCGCCATGGCTTTTCGTTTCCTGTATTCCATTTTCGCCACGACGCCGAGTCAACCGGCCAAATTCGATAAGGAATTGATGCTCAGGGCCATTGAGCGGGCGGTGGACGGCACTGATCTGCGACTGCGGGCGGTGAGTCACTACCGGCGCCAGTTGTGGCCGGCGGTCGAGAAGACCATCGATTTCGTGGTGAACTTCGTCAATGCCCTGCCGCCGCCGATCGCCGCCGATCGCGCTGGTTATCTGGCTGATCCACGGCTGCGCGCCCTGTTTGCCTCGCCCGAGAGCCTGCGCGAGGTACTCAGCTTCAGCGACGGCATGCGCGACTATCTCAAACAGGCGCCGACGCCGCTGCCGGACAGGCTGTATGGCGCGCTCGGCGCGATCCGGGTGGAAAAAAATGTTCTCGGCATCGAGATGGACGGCGAGATGCTGCGCCGCGATGTGCCGCAGGTCACGGTCAATTTCTGTGAGCACCGCCTGGTCTGTCTGAGTGATAACGAGCAGGATACCCGCCGCGAGCTGATGCGGCGCGGCTTTGATTATCTGGTAGGGGTTGCCCTGCAGGCCCTGACCACCAGCCGCGTGCAAAAGACGCAACTCGAACAACAGCAGCGCCGCCTGTTGCAGCAGAAGTCGGGCCTGCTGAAAAAGGCGCATGTCGGCCTGGATTTCCTCACCGGGAACGGGGGTGAGTCGGTGGATATGAATACCATCGAGCAGCAGTTGCAGGCGCTGGAAAGCGAGCTTGATCAATTGCGCGCCGATTCATCCACGCTCGATCAGCATCTGGCCAAGGTCGTCGCCATCCTGAGCGAGCCGGATCAGTATCTGCGGCTGGAGCCAGTCACCCTGACCCTGGATCACGCCAACACCAAGGTTGCTGCCGGTTCGCCACAACTGACCAATACGATCTCCTTCAATGAGATCGTCATGGAAAACGAGCGCCGGATCGCTGCGCTGTTCGTGCATTTTCCCAGCGGCGATCTGTTACCACAACCGGATTTCTTCAAGGAAGCCAACCGACTGCTGTACTCGGTTCGCTAGGTAGCGCCGTCACCCGGCGACGCTTGTCGGAAATAGAATGCGGAGGATTTTCCATGGGCAATAAAGGCACATCGAAGACTGATCTGGTCGCGGTGATCAAGTCACTGCGTACTTACCTGCTGGAAAAGGGCCATCGTTTCGAACGCGGTCCGCGCTACGAGAGCCAGAACGCGACGGTGTCCAGCGTGGCGGCGACGGTGCGGCGCTATGTGGGACTGGGCTATACCTCTTATATGCAGGTCGGCGATCCGCCGGTCTATGCCATGCTCGGGCGGGGCCACCAGGAGGTGCATATCTTCGAGCCGCAGGATCCGCAGGTTCGCGCCTGGCTGGAGGATGATCAGATGGCGCTGAATCATCCGGCGGTACGCGCCCATCTACTGCAAGGTGCCGGCCTGAGCGAGGGTGATGTGCCGGCTGCCCACACGCCGCAGGTGTTTCGCGTCACCGAGGTAGACGGCGTATTCATTATCAGTAGCGAGGATGCCTCACCGCAGCGTTAAGGTGGTAGCGCGGTTGCGGGCGTCGTCCATCAGCAACCTGCCGTCAGCAGGCAGGGGTTTCACCAGGGCAGCGCGCTGATTTCCCGGCATGCATACCGGGGTTTCCCATGGAGAATTTCGATGAATGTTGTGTCTTGCACGTCCGCGCGCGCCGCTCGGCTGGTGGCAATACTGGTCAATCTGCTGCTCCTGAGCGTGGCATTGCTGCTTGGCCATGTCGCCCGCGCCGCCGAGGATCGCTGGCCCCAGGAGATCAGAACCCCGGAAGGGCGGGTCGTGATCTATCAGCCCCAGTTGGAATCCTTCCAGGGCGAGAAAGTAGCGGTTCGCGCTGCGGTGTCGGTGCAGAAATCCGGCATGAAAGCACCGATGTTTGGCGTCGTCTGGTTTGACAGCCGCATCAGTACCGATCGCGAGCGCCGGCTGGTAACGTTCCAGGACATCAAGGTCACCCAGGTCAAGTTTCCCAATGCACAGCCTGAGCAGGAGCGCCGCCTTGCCGCCCTGCTGGATCGGGAAATTGCGGGCTGGCCGAAACCGACCCTGGCCCTGGATCGGCTGCTGGCCGAGCTGGCTGAACTGGAAAAGGTCAAGACGGGCGGCAGCTTCAACAACATGCCACCGCGCATCCTCTTTGCCACTGTGCCATCGGTCCTGGTGCTCATCGATGGCACGCCGATCCTGCGCGATGTTCAGGGTTTTCCAGTCAAGCGGGTGGTGAATACCCCATTCGTGCTGCTGTTCAATCCCGGCGATAGCAGCTATTACCTCACCGGCGATGAGCTCTGGTTCACAGCGACCGAGCTCACGGCTGCGTGGCAGGTGGTGAATGCGCCCCCGGCACCGGTGGTGATGGCCGCGCAGCGCATCGCCGAGACCGAAGTGCCGACCAAAGTCCAGGAGGCAGCCCTGAAGTCCGGGATCGTGCCACGTATCGTGGTCGCCACCGAGCCGACCGAGCTGATCGTCGCCGATGGCACGCCCCAGTTCGCGCCACTGGAAGGCACCGACCTGCTCTATCTCAGCAACAGCGGCCGCGACGTCTTCCAGGTCATCGGCACGCAGCAGTATTACGTCCTGCTCTCCGGGCGCTGGTTCAGCAGTCCGTCACTGGAAGATGGCCCGTGGAGCTACCTTGCCCCTGATCAGCTGCCGGCCGGCTTTTACCGCATCCCGCCGGCGTCGACCAAGGGCCATGTACTGGCCTTCGTGCCCGATACCGTACAGGCGCGCGAAGCGGTGGCCGACGCCCAGATTCCGGTGACCAGCGCCATCGCACGCGATAAAACCATGCAAGTTCGCTATGACGGCGCGCCGGAATTTCGGCCCATCGAGGGTAGCCCGCTGCAATACGCGGTCAACACCAGCACGCCGGTGATCAAAACCACCGATCAGTACTACGCCGTCGATCGGGCTGTGTGGTATCAGTCCACGCAGGCCGATGGCACCTACCGGGTGGCCACCACGGTGCCGGCGGAGATCTACCAGATTCCGCCGAGCAGCCCGGTGTACAACGTCACCTATGTCCGGGTCTATCAGACCACGCCGGAGGTGGTATATGTCGGCTATACGCCCGGCTATACCGGCAGCTATGTCGTGGGCGGCACAGTGGTTTATGGTACCGGCTATGTCTATCCGCCCTATGTCGCGCCTAGCGTCTACTATCCGGCGCCGGTCACCTATGGCTATGCGCCGATCTACGATCCCGGCTATGGCGCCTGGAACTTCCTGGCTGGCGCTACCTTCGGCTTCATCGCCGGCGCGGCGGCATCGAACTGGTGGGGTGGCTGCGGCTGTTGCGGCTGGCATGGTGATGTCAATGTCGACATCAATCGCAATGTCAACATCAGTCGCGATTATGTCCAGCATCTGAACCCGGATCGAGCCAATCTGCGCAATGCCAATTTCAAGCGGCAGGACTTCCAGAATCTGCGCACCAATCGCCAGGACATGCGCAACAACATCTACAACAATCCCAACTGGTCACAGCAGCTGCAAAATAATCGCCGCGATCAGCTCAAGCAGCGCAACGAGCGATTGGCCAATAGTCAGACGCCGCGCGCCGACCGGGTGCAGGACCGGCAGTCGCGCCTCAGTGAACGGCGCGGCGACGCGGCACAGCAGCGCCCGCAGCGACCCGAAACACGCGAAGCCCGCACCACAGCGCAACGCCCGGAAACGCGTCCCGCGCGCGCCAGCCGACCGGCCCAACCGACACCGCGCGCCAAGCCGGCCGATCTGGGCCGCAATAACGTGTTCTCCGACCGCGATGGCAACGTCTATCGCCGCACCGATCAGGGTTGGCAGCAGCGCGAGCGCAGCAACTGGTCGCGGCCGGAAACCACCACCCGACCACAGGGTCGCTTTGCCAGTCAGCAACCAGGCTTGAATCGGGATTTCAACACCCGCGCCCGAGGTGCCGAACGGACGCAGAGTTTCCAGCGTTCCAGCGGTGGTTTCGGCGGGCACAGCGGCGGGCGCAGCGGCGGCGGACGCCGGCGCTGAATCATGGATCGACAGAGAACCCTCATGCCTCCGGAATCGGTACTGGTACCACTGACCAGCGCCAGCGCCCGTGCACCACGGGCCGCCGCTATTGCTGGTATTCTCTTCGCCGTCCTGCTGATGACCAGCTTTGTGCTGATCCGGGTCGCAGTGCCAGCCAATCCGCTGGAAGCGGGGGTGTGGTTACAGACCGGCGCCGACACGGTGGTACTGGCGTTGAATCTGGTGCCGTTTGCCGGTGTGGCGTTTCTCTGGTTCATCGGCGTGCTGCGCGATCGCCTTGGCGAGCGGGAAGACCGCTTTTTCGCCACGGTGTTTCTGGGCAGCGGCCTACTATTCCTGGCTATGCTATTTATGTCAGCGGCGATGATCGGTGGCCTGATCATCGCCTATTCAGCCGATCCGGCCAGGGTCGTAGGTTCGCCCACCTTCACGTCGGCACGTGCCGTCGCTTATGAAATCATGAACATTTACGCGATTAAGATGGCCGGCGTGTTCATGATCGCCACTTCGACGCTGGCACTGCGCACAGGCTTTCTTGATCGCTGGATCGCATTTTCCGGCTATGCAGTAGCAGCACTGCTTTTGCTCAGCAGTCGCTATATCGAGGGAATCCTGCTGGTTTTCCCGCTATGGGTCCTGCTGATCAGCTTCTATATTTTGCTTGATAACCGGCACCGGTCCACGCCGGCTCCACTCTCGCACCACGACGACCACCATTCAGGAACACTACCATGAGCAAATCAGGGAAAAAGTCGGACGAAATCCAGACGTCCGCGCCGGAAAAATTCGGAAACAAGGATTACGAGCGTGAACTAGCCAAGCTGCATGTCGAACTGGTCAAGCTTCAGGAATGGGTGCGTCACAAAGGCCTGAAAGTCTGCATTGTGTTCGAAGGCCGCGATGGCGCCGGAAAGGGTGGCACCATCAAGGCGATTACCGAACGGGTCAGTCCGCGCATCTTCCGGGTCGTAGCCCTGCCGGCACCGACCGAGCGCGAGAAAACGCAGATGTACATACAGCGCTATGTACCCCATTGGCCGGCGGCTGGTGAAGTAGTGATCTTCGACCGCAGTTGGTACAACCGCGCCGGGGTCGAGCGAGTGATGGGATTCTGCACCGATGAGCAGGCCAAACGCTTCCTGGAAATGGCCCCGGTGCTCGAAAAGGCGATGGTCGATTCCGGCATTATTCTTCTTAAATACTGGCTGGAAGTCAGTCCCGAGGAACAGACCCGCCGCCTCGAAGCACGCATCGAGGATGGGCGCAAGATCTGGAAACTGTCGCCGATGGACCTGCAATCCTACAACCGCTGGTATGACTATTCGCGGGCGCGCGATGCCATGTTTGCCGCGACCGATACTTCATGGTCGCCCTGGTTCGTGGCGCGCTCGGACGATAAGAAGCGGGCGCGTCTAAATATCATTCGCCATCTGCTCAGTCAGATTCACTATGAAGAATTGCCGCGCGAGAACATTAAGTTGCCCAAGCGGCAAAAGGCCGGTGACTATCAGGAACCAAACTATCCGTTCAAGCTGATTCCTGAAACTTATTAAGTCAACAGGCTGCACTGCGCTCGATTATTCGTTGGGCGCCCCCGATCCTCAATGAAGCCTATCAATAAGGAGGTCGCACATGAAAAGGGAGCACCTGTTATCCATAATGCTGTTTCCGGCCCTGGTGCTATTCGGTTGCGCTAATGCGCCGACCGAGCCATCCGCTCAATCCACAGCGACGCCTGCTCCAGTGGCACCCGTGGCCCGTCCGGAACCGCAGACTAAACCGCAGCCTCTGGACGTGATCAAGAAAATGGCGGCCTATCTGCGCACTCTTGACCGCTTTGCCGTGCGGGTGGAAAGAACCACGGAATTGATTCTGCCTACTGAGCAGCACCTGCACGCCGATCAAAGCATGGTGATCGCCATTCAGAAACCCAACCGTATGCGGGTTGATTTCCAGAATCTCAGCGGCGGTCGCCAGTTGTTCTACGATGGCCAGAATTTCTCGCTCTATACACCGGAAAAGAATGTTTATGCCAGTGCCGCTGCCGCACCGACCCTTGACGACACCCTGGATCTTCTAGCCACACAATATCGGATCTCGTTGCCAATTGCCGATCTGCTGGTCGCTAATCCCGAAAGTCGCCTGGTGCAGAATATCACCTCGGAACTGTATGTCGGTCGTATTCTGGTGCGGGGAGTGGTCTGTCATCATCTCGCATTTCAGACACCGGATCTGGATTGGGAATTGTGGATCGAGGAAGGTCCTAAACCCTTGCCACGCCGTCTAGTTCTGACAGATAAGAGTGTGAAGGGCGCACCGCAGATGCTGGCCGATCTGAGCGACTGGAATCTCACGCCGCAGTTTCCGGCGGATTTCTTTACCTTCACGCCACCGCAGAATGCCGAGAAAATTAAGTTCCTGGAACAAGCGCCGACGGCTCACCCGTCGAAAGCCGCGCAGTAATCCCGGGAGGGTTTCCCCATGCAGAATGCACGATCGATTTACCTGAAACGGGCGATCATGGTTACACTGATTGCCGGACCGCTTCTAGCGCTTTTGAGCGTCGATGCGGAAGCACGCGGTGGTGGTGGCCGTGGTGGTGGTGGCCGTGGTGGTTTTGGCGGTGGCGCTGAAGTGAGAGCGCCGCGGGCTAATGTTGGCGGCGGTGGTGATTTCAACCGTGGTAATGCGAATGTCAATCGCGGCAATGTCAATGTGGATCGCAATGTTAATGTGAACCGCAATGTCAATGTCGATGTTGATCGGAACTGGGGTTATGCAGGAGGTGCGGCAGCGGTAGCCGTGGGAACCGCGATTGTCGTGGGCGCGGTTGTGTCGACGCTGCCGCCGAGTTGTTCGACATTCATGTCGGATGGCGTCACCTATCAGAACTGCGGCGGTACCTATTATGCGCCGCGCTATGATGGCCCGAACGTGGTGTATGAAGTGGTTGCACCACCCTCGTCCGGCTGGAATCAATAACCGATCTGTCCTGATACCGGTGCCGCGAGAGTCGATTAAAACAGCTCGTGGCACTGCGTTAGTTCTGCTCTCGGTACCGTGAGGTGCGGATATGTGTATATTGATTTGGCAGTCAGGCATGCCGTACGGGAACTGATGTGGTGACTGACGTGGAATTGCCCGCCATGGCCCTGCCTGGTTCGGATAGCGACACGATGAGTGTGGACGCACCTGCGCCCAGGCCGGAACCTGCATCGCTATCGGCGATGGTGGATGTGCTGGTGCAGGCGGGCAGTTTGCTACTTCAACATGGCGCCGATGCCGGGCGTGTCGAGACCAGCTTGCAGCAGATGGAGCAGGGGCTGGGTATCGACCGGATTGACGCGGTGGTCATGTCCAAGACCATTCTGCTCACGGCTACCCGCCAGGATGCGCATCACACCCGGATTGTGCGGGTACCGATGGTTGGCGTGAATATGAATGCCCTGAGTGACGTGGAGCAGTTGCTGGCCCGCTTTCAGCAGGGTCAGGTAACGCCTGAACAACTGATGCAGGCGCTGCAACACATCGCCGCCTTGCCGCACCATTATCCGCGCGATGTGCATGTGGCGGCGACCGGCATGGCCTGCGCCGCATTCTGCCAGTTGTTTGGCGGCGACTGGGCCGCGCTGATCATCACCGGCGTGGCGTCGGCCGCTGCGGCCTGGGTGCGCATGGAGTTGAACCGGCGGCGGATGAATTACTTCCTGGTGGTGCTGCTGACGGCGCTGGTGGCCAGCCTAGTGGCAGGCAGCGCACTCTGGTTGAGCCAGACGCCGCAAAGCGCGTTGACGGCTGCGGTGCTGCTGCTGGTGCCGGGTGTGCCGCTGATCAACGCCAGCATCGACCTGCTGCGCGGCTATATCTCCGCTGGCCTGGCCCGGGCTGCTACCAGCCTGATGGTGTTTCTCGGCATCGCCCTGGGCTTGGGCGTCGTGCTGCGCCTGCTGGAGGTCCGCTTGTGAGTGCGTCGGCGAGCGGTCTTGATCTGGCGCTGCTGCTGGCGGAAAAGGGTCTGGCGGCAGCGCTGGCGACCCTGGGTTTTGCGGTGCTGTTCAACGTGCCCCGCTATGCCTTGCCGTATTGCGCACTGGTCGGCGCTCTGGCCTATGCCTTGCGCACGGCCCTGATGCAGGGGGGCACGGGTCTGGTGCTCGCTACATTGCTGGCGGCACTGCTGATCGGTCTGCTGTCTACGGCCCTGGCGCAGCGCTTCGCGGTGAGTGTCACGCTGTTTGCGGTGGGTCCGGCGATTCCGCTGGTGCCGGGCAGTTATGCCTATAAGGCGGTGCTGGGGGTGGTGAAGGTCGCCAATGCACCGGGACTGGAGGCGCATGGCGAGCTGTTACTGGCAGCACTTGATGACGGTATCAGGGCAACGGTCACTGTGCTGTTCCTGAGTCTGGGTATTGCGCTGCCGGGATTGGTCTGGACGGCGCTCTGGCGCGGGCGCTAGACACGCGGATGTGACAACTCAGCCCAGCAGCCAGGCGCGGGCCGCCGTCAGGTCGGAATCGGTGAAAAATCGCGTTTCCGCATGTCGCTGATCACCGAACAGAAATAGCAGCATTTCATCGCGCCAGCGCGCTTCGCCGACGACTGCGATTCGGTCAATCTCCTGATCGTGCCGGCAAAAAAAACTGATATCGCCCCAGTGCTCGCCGGATTCCCAGCCTGTGAAGTGGTCAAGATGGATCAGGACGCGTACCGCACCGGGCGTTAGCAGTCCTTGCGCCTCGGTCTGTGCCAGGAATGCCTGAAAATCAGCCCAGGTCAGTAATCCGGTCAGCGTCACATAATGCGCACGCTCGGCTAAAGGTTGTGATGAGATCGCCATAAGTACTCCTGGTTGTGTTACTGTGCGGGCCGCGGCGGTGGGGATGAATGGCATATCCTGTCAAGGTGGCTGCTTGGAAAATTCACTATAATAACTCTTGATAATGGTCGTGGCGGTCTATTTGCTCCTGGATTTCAGCCCTTTCGCGGCTAACTCGCTCCAGCAGCTTGAATCATGAGCTGTCTCGTGCTTAAACGGTAGCGATCAAGTGTGGGCGCCCGCCATTCTCCCAGCCATCATAGGCATTTTCCGCAACCCTACCAGGAGTCCCGTTCAGTGCGCGATTTGTGCCTCTTTTCTAATCCCACGCCCCGGTTTCAACCCCGGTCCAGTGTTGGCGCCTGTCTAGCGATTCTGCTTAGCGTTGGCCCGGTGCTGGCTCTGGCCCAGCAGCCTGCGGCGCAGCCCCGCCCACCCACCGCGGTCAGTGTGGTCGAAATCAAACCCGAAAGTACCCCGGCGGTCCTGGAGTTTACCGGCAAGACTGCCAGCTCGCGTCAAGTAGAAATCAACGCCCGCGTCGAGGGTTTTCTCGACAAGATCGCTTATACCGAAGGCAGCCTGGTCACCACTGGCCAGTTGCTGTTCCAGATCGATCCCAAGCCCTTCCAGGCCGCGCTGGAAAACGCCAAAGCGGTCCTGGCGCAGCAGCAGGCACTGTTGGTACGCGCCCAGCAAACCCTGGCCCGGGTCAAGCCGCTGGCCAAGCAGAACGCAGTCAGCCAACAGGATCTGGATAACGCCACCGCTAATGTTCTGGCGTCCGAGGCACAGGTACAGGCCGCTCAGGCACAAGTCCAGCAGGCGCAACTGAACCTGGGCTACACCACGATCAAGTCACCACTCACCGGGTTGTCCAGCAGCGCCAAGTATCGCGAGGGCGCGCTGATTCGCGCCGGGGGCAGCGATAGCCAGCTCACCACCATCGTTCAGATCGATCCGATGTGGGTGAACTTCGGCGTCGGCGAAAACGAAGTGCTCGCCCTGCGCACGCAGCAGAAACAGGGGCAATTGAAAGGCCCCGGGATCGGCAAACTGGATGTAGACCTGATCCTGGCCGATGGCTCGACCTACCCGCAATCGGGCCGGATCACCTTTGTTGACCCGGTGATCAATGCCCAGACCGGCACCTACAACATCCGCGCCGTCGTGCCGAACCCGTCCAACGCGCTCAGTCCCGGCCAGTTCGTGCGCGTACAGCTCAAGGGCGCGGTGCGTCCGAATTCGATCATGGTGCCACAGGTGGCGGTGATGCAGGGGCCAAATGGCAAGTTCGTGTTCGTGGTCGGCGCCGATAACACCGCGCAACCCAAGCCGGTCCAGGTCGGCGACTGGTACGGCGATCAGTGGATCATCAATTCCGGCCTGCAGAGCGGTGACCGGGTGGTAGTCGATGGCGCGATACGCCTGCGGCCGGGCGCACCGGTGCAGATCCAGTCAGCCGCGGCCGCCGCGCCTGAGTCCGAACCGGCAAAAGTTCCCAGCGCCACGCCGCTTAAACCCTGAAGGGGCGCCCGATGATTTCCCATTTCTTTATCGACCGCCCGGTGTTCGCCGCGGTGGTGTCGATCATCCTCAGCCTGGCCGGGCTGTCGGCGATGGGCGTGTTGCCCATTGCGCAGTACCCCGACATCACCCCGGTGCAGGTGCAGGTATCGGCCACCTATCCTGGCGCCAGCGCCGACGTAGTTTCGCAAAGCGTGGCCGCGCCGATCGAGCAGCAGGTCAACAGCGTCGATAACCTGATGTACATGTACTCGTCGAGTTCATCGACCGGCAACATGAACCTGAATGTGTTCTTCGACATCGGTACCGATCCGGATATCGCCCAGGTTAACGTGCAGAATCAGGTCAGTCTGGCCTTGCCACAGTTGCCCGAAGCCGTGTCCAAGCAGGGCGTGCAGGTGCAGACCAAGTCGTCGACCTTCCTGATGGTGATCGCGATCTACTCACCGGACGGTTCCCTCGACGAAACCTACGTAGGCAACTACGCCTACCTGTATGTGCTCAATGCCCTGCAGCGGATTCCCGGCGCCAATCAGGCCAGCATCTTCGGCGTGCCCAATTACGCCATGCGCATCTGGCTGAAACCGGACCGGATGAGCGAGCTGGGCCTGACCACTGACGAAGTGATCCAGGCCATCCAGACCCAGAACCAGCAGTTCGCCATCGGCCAGATTGGCCAGTCGCCGACCAACGGGCCGGTGGAGCTGACCTTCCCGGTGTCCACCCAGGGCCGGCTGAGCACGCCCGAGGAATTCGAAAACATCATCCTGCGCGCCAGCACCACCGGCGCGGGCGTGCTGCGCCTCAAGGATATCGGCTATGTGACCCTGGGCATGCAGAGCTACAACCTGCGCAGCCGCTTCAACGGCAAGGTCGGCACTGCCATCGCGGTCTACCAGCAGGCAGGCGCCAATGCCCTGGACGTATCCAAGCAGGTCCGGGCCGCTCTGGAGGATCTGAAGAAGAGCTTCCCGGCCGGCCTTGATTACTCGGTCGCCCTGGACACCACCAAGTTCGTGCAGGCCTCGATCGACGAGGTGATCAAGACCCTGATGGAAGCCATCGTGCTGGTGATCCTGGTGGTCTACCTGTTCCTGCAAAGCTGGCGGGCCACCATCATCCCGATCATCGCGGTGATCGTCTCGGTGGTTGCGACCTTCAGCGGCATGTACCTGCTCGGGTTCTCAGTCAACATGCTGACCCTGTTCGGCCTGGTGCTGTGTATAGGCATCGTGGTCGACGACGCCATCGTGGTGGTGGAAAACGTCGAACGCAACATGGCGGAGTTTCACCTGCCGCCCAAGGAAGCGGCGCACCGGGCCATGGACGAGGTGACCGGGCCGGTGATCGCGGTGGTGCTGGTCTTGAGCGCGGTGTTCGTGCCGGTTGCATTCCTTGGCGGCATGACCGGGCAGTTATACAAGCAGTTCGCCATCACCATCGCGATTTCGGTGGCGATCTCCGGTCTGGTGGCGCTGACTCTGAGTCCGGCACTGGCGGCCCTGCTGCTCAAGCCCGGCCAGCACGGCGACCAGCGCACCGACCTGCTCTATCGCTTCTTCTTTGGTCCGTTCAACCGCGGCTTCGATTGGGTGACCCACGGCTACGCCGAGAGCGTGCGCTTTGTCACCAAGCGTGTTCTGCTGGGCTTGACACTGTTCGCGATCATGCTGGTGGCGATCTACGGCCTGTTCAATAAAGTGCCGAGCAGTTTTGTCCCGGATGAGGACCAGGGTTATGTATTCGGCGTCGGGATCATGCCCGATGGCGCCAGCCTGGATCGCACCGAGGCAGCAGCCGCCCAGATGACCGATATCTTCCGCGCCAATCCGGCGGTCGGCAGCGTGGTCGCGATCAACGGCTACAGCCTGCTGGATTCGCAACAGAAGACCACCGATACCACCCTGTTTGTCTCCTTCAAGGATTACGAGGAGCGCAAGGATCCAAAGGAAAGCGCGCCGAACGTGATCCGCGAGGTCATGGGCAAGTTTTCCAAGATCGGCGAGGCCGTCGCCCTGGTATTCAATCCGCCCTCGATTCCCGGCCTGGGTACTACCGGCGGCTTTGAGTTCTGGATTCAGAGTCGCGGTGGCAGCGATATCAAGCAACTGGCGAAGGTGACCCAGGACTTCGTCGCCAAGGCCAACCAGCGCCCGGAATTGCGCGGCTTGACCACCACCATCAACGCGGCCTCGCAGCAACTGTACGTCACGCTGGATCGCGAGCAGGCACGCACCCTGGGCGTGCCGGTGGGCAATGTGTTTGGCACCCTGCAGGCGCTGTTTGGCTCGCTGTACGTCAGCCAGTTCAACCTGTACAGCCAGGTGTGGCAGGTGATCGTCCAGGCGGCCCCGGAATACCGCTCGCGACCGGATGACATCAAGCAGATCTATGTGCGCTCGCTCAGCGGTGGCATGGTGCCGCTGGCGGCCGTGACCAAGCTGGAGTACACCAGTGCGCCCAATCTGATCACCCGCTTCAATACCTTCCCGGCGGCCAAAGTGACCGGTGGCGCTGCGCCCGGCTACAGCTCGGGTCAGGCACTTGTCGCCATGGAAGAGGTTGCCGGCGAGGCGCTGCCGCAGGGCTACTCCTTTGGCTGGAGCGGTCAGGCCTATCAGGAAAAGAAGGTCGGCGGTGATTCGGCGATGGTGTTCATCTACGGCCTGATCATGGTGTTCCTGATCCTGGCGGCGCAGTACGAGAAGTGGTCACTGCCGTTTAGCGTGCTGATGGCGGTGCCGTTTGGCATCTTCGGTGCGCTGCTGGCGGTGTGGCTGCGCGGGATGGAAAACGACGTGTATTTCCAGATTGGCCTGTTGACCCTGGTCGGTCTGGCAGCCAAGAACGCCATTCTGATCGTGGAATTCGCGGTGATGAAGCACGAGGAGGGCATGCCGATCCTGGAGGCGGCAGTTGATGCCGCGCGCCTGCGCTTCCGGCCGATTCTGATGACCTCGCTGGCCTTCATTCTCGGCGCGATTCCGCTGGTGATCGCTACCGGTGCTGGTGCTAACAGCCGTCATTCCATCGGTACCGGTATCGTCGGTGGCATGACCGCAGCGACCGTACTGGCGATCTTCTTCGTGCCGATGTTCTTCCGCCTGTTCGAAGGTCTCAGCGAACGGGGCAACAAGAAGAAGGAGGACGTTAAGAAGGATGACGTTGTCCACACTGATGCCGCGCTGCCTGCTCCTACCGGCAAGACTGCCGGGGCCGAGGGTTCGCTGGAGGATCGCCACGATGCGTAAAACCTTACTCGTGACCGCGCTCGGTATCGCCCTGGGCGGCTGCGCGGTGGGTCCGGCCTATCAGCGTCCCGAGGTGCCGGTGCCGGCGCAGTGGCAGGTCTCGATCCAGCAGGCTAACACGCTGGCCAATACCGCCTGGTGGCAGCAGTTCCAGGACCCGGTGCTGGATGGTCTGATCCAGATCGCGCTGCAGGAAAACAAGGATGTGCAGATTGCCGCAGCGCGGGTCGAGGAGTACATGGGCCGCTATGGGGTGACCCGCTCCGAGCAGTTTCCGCAGGTCGGGGCGGGCGCCACCGGCGCGCGCACCCGCAGTGGCGAGACCACCGTGCCGGCAGGCACCAGCCTGATCAACAACAACTTCCAGCTGGATCTGGGGGTGTCGTATGAGCTGGATCTATGGGGCAAGCTGAGCAGCGCTACGGATGCGGCGCGTGCCCAGTTGCTGGCCACCGAGGAAGCACGGCGCACGGTGATCCTGACCCTGGTCAGCCAGCTGGCTGGCAGTTATGTGCTGCTGCTGGATTATGACAAGCAACTGGTGGTGACCCGCGAGACACTGCAGACCCGCAGTGAATCGGTGCGGATCAACGGCTTGCGCTTCAAGGCCGGCCTGATTGGCGAAATGGACTACCAGCAGGCGGTGGCCGAATACCAGAACGCGGCGGTGCAGGTGCCGCTGCTGGAGCGGCAGATTGCCCAGCAGGAAAACGCCATCAGCCTGCTGCTAGGCCGCAATCCGGGGCGTATCGCCCGGGGTCGCAATCTGGATCAGCTGGCGATGCCGCAGGTGCCCGGTGGTCTGCCGTCCGAGTTGCTGGAGCGCCGTCCGGACATCCGTCAGGCCGAGCAGCAGCTGATCGCCGCCAATGCCCAGATCGGCGTGGCCAAGGCGGCGTTCTATCCCAGCATCTCCCTGACCGGGCTGCTCGGGCTGGCCAGCAACGATCTGTCCGATCTGTTTGAAGGACCGTCGCGCACCTGGACCTTCGCCGGGCAACTGGCCCAGCCGATCTTTACCGGCGGCCGTCTGCAAGGGCAGGTGCAGGTCGCGGAAGCGGTGCAGCAGCAGGCACTGCTCAATTATCAGCAGGTCATCCAGACCGCCTTCGCCGAGGTCGATGATGCGCTGGTTGCGGTAGCCAAGCTGCGCGAGCAGTTGCAGACTCAGGTGGAGCAGGTCAAGGCCCTGCAGCGCTATCTGGATCTGGCCACGCTGCGCTACCGGAACGGCTATTCCGACTACCTGACCGTGGTCGATGCCGAGCGCAATCTGTACAGCGCGCAGTTATCCCTGGTGCAAAGCCAGGGGCAATTGTTCATCGCCCTGGCCAATCTGTATAAGGTCATGGGCGGCGGCTGGGTTGATGAGGCACAGCGGATGAGTGTCGCACCACCAGCCTGATCAAGTGTGCTTGTTGTAAGTGTGCGGGGGAGCGAATGCTCCCCCGCTTCGTTCTGGGCTGCGCTGCCACGGTACAGCCGCCGCACCTGGCCCTGCGCTAGACTGTCTATTGCAAGCTGTATATCCCTTGCCACTCCCGGGAGTCCGCCGATGTCTGAGAGGTCTGAGATGTCTGAATCGAAGCTGTTCAACCCACGCCTGAATCGCCGTCAGTTCCTGGGCGCCCTGTTGGCAGGAAGTGCGGTTCTGGCCACCGGTGGCCTGTTGAGTCCGCGCCTGACCCGCGCCGCCGAGGTCGCCAAGGGCCCGTTCAGCCTGCCCCCGCTACCGTATGCAGAAAATGCGCTGGACCCCTATATCTCGGCGCAAACCATCGGTTTCCACTACGGCAAGCATCATCAGGGCTATGTCAACAAGCTCAACGAACTGGTCGCTGGTACGCCGCTGGCCGAACAGTCGCTGGAGGCGGTGATCCAGGCCAGCGCTGGCAAGGCCGATCAGGTGGCGATTTTCAACAACGCCGCGCAGGTGTGGAATCACACCTTCTACTGGAACAGCCTGCGGCCAAAGGGTGGCGGCAAGCCGGATAACGCACTGGCGGCGCTGATCGACCGCTCCTTTGGCAGCTACGATGCGTTCAAGGCGGAATTCGCCAAGGCAGCGACCGGCCAGTTTGGCAGTGGCTGGGCCTGGCTGGTCAAGGAGGGTGACAAGCTGATCGTGACCCGGACCGGTAACGCCGATACGCCGATCGCGCATGGGCAAAAGCCGCTGTTGACCGTTGATGTCTGGGAGCACGCCTATTATCTGGATTATCAGAACCGGCGCGCTGATTATGTGAATGCCCTGCTCGACAATCTGCTGAACTGGGATTTCGGGGCACGCAAT
>DAITNL010000030.1:18609-19745 GCA_036834665.1 Candidatus Competibacteraceae bacterium
GGCTGGCTAAACGAAAAACCCGCCCGTATGGCCGGGCGGGTTGATGGACGGATGCCGGCACAGGCTCAGGCCGGCATCACACACCTCAGCCTTCGGTGGCAACCGCCGCCGAGCGTTCGGTATCACGGTCGTGGGTGTGGTCCTTGGCCAGCAGCATATACAGTGCCGGCACCACAAACAGGGTGAACAGGGTGCCGATGGTCATGCCGCCGACCAGCACCAGGCCGATCGAATTACGCGCCGCCGCGCCTGCGCCGGAGACCAGGGTCAGCGGCAGGTGACCGGCGATGGTCGCGGCACTGGTCATCAGGATCGGCCGCAACCGGATCAGCGCCGCCTCGCGCACCGCCTCAAGCTTGGCTAGACCCTCAAACTGACGATGATTGGCGAACTCAACGATCAGAATGCCGTTCTTGGCGATCAGTCCCATCAGCGTCACCAGCCCGACCTTGGAATAGATGTTGAGCGTCGTGGTCCAGCCATCGGTGAACGGGAAGGGAATCTGCGGGTTGGGCATTTTCAGGAACGTGAACAGCAGCGCCCCGAACAGCGCCAGCGGCACCGAGCCAAGCAGGATGATCAGCGGATCGCGGAAGCTGTTGAACTGCGCCGCCAGCACCAGGAAGATCAGCACGATGGCCAGGCCCATGGTGGCGAAGAACTGGCTGCCACCCTCCAGGCGCAACTGCCGCGATTCACCGGTGTAGTCAATCAAATAGCCCTGCGGCATCAGTTTGGCGGCCTCATCTTCCAGAAAGCGCAGCGCCTCATCCAGCGGCACGATGGCTACGCCGCTGAGCTTGACCGAGTTGAGCTGCTGGAAGCGGTTCAGCGAACGCGGCACGGTGCTGTTGCGTACCGTGGCCACCGTGCTGAGTGGCACCAGTTGCCCATTGGGGCCCGTCACATACAGATTCTCCACCTGCTCCGGACTGAGCCGGTCCACCCGCGCCACCTGTGGAATCACCTTGTAACTGCGCCCGGCGATATTGAAGCGGTTGACGTAGCCACCCCCGACGGCCGCCGCCAGATCGGCGCCGACCTGCTGCAGATTCAGACCCAGCGCCGCCACCTTGTCGCGATCAATCATGATCTCGCTTTGCGGCTGGTCGATCTTGACGTCGATCAGCGGCGGG
>DAITNL010000030.1:19755-23085 GCA_036834665.1 Candidatus Competibacteraceae bacterium
GAAAAGAGGTCGGCACCGAGGTAAGAGGTCGGCTCGGCGATCTTGAGAATGTCGCTGGTGTCGGCGGTCGAGGCGATCACAAATTCCACCGGGAACTGACCACCGCCAGGCAGCGCCGGTGGCGTGACCGGGAACATCTGAATGCCGGGTATCTTGCCCAGTTTCTGCTGTATCTCGGGCAGGATCTCGTTGACCGTGCGTTCCCGCTCGGCCCAGGGCTTGGTCACCATGCCGGCAAAGCCAGACGAACTGAAGGTGATCTGAAAGGTAAAGGCGGTCTCCGGGGTGCTCATGAAGGCATCATTGGCTGCGGCGGTGAAGCTGCTGGTCTGATCCAGCGTGGCATTGGCCGGCGCCTCGACGATGCCAAAGATCACCCCCTGATCCTCGCCCGGAGCCAGTTCCTGCGCCGACAGGATCCACATCGGCACCACCAGCACGAACAGCATCACCCAGATCAGATACACCGCCGGGCGTGCCGCCAGTGCTGCATCCAGCCGGCGCCCGTAAAAAGCGCGCAGCCGGTCGAATGCGGCGTTGATATGCGCCGGCAGCCAGTGCTGCTCATCCTCGGCGCTGAGCAGTTTCGAGGACATCATCGGCGACAGGGTGAGTGCTACCACGCCGGAAATGGTCACCGCGCCGGCCAGGGTAAAGGCAAATTCGCGAAACAATGAACCGGTCAAGCCACCCTGCAGGCCAATCGGCGCATAGACTGCAATGAGCGTGATGGTCATGGCGATGATCGGCCCGATCAGTTCGCGGGCACCGAGAATGGCGGCATCGAAGGGGCTTTGGCCTTCGCGCAGGTGGCGTTCAACGTTCTCCACCACCACGATGGCATCGTCCACCACCAGGCCGACCGATAGCACAATGGCCAGCAGGGTCAGCAGGTTGATGGTGAAGCCGAATACCTGCATCAGGAATACGCCGCCGATCAGCGACAGCGGAATGGCAATCACCGGCACCAGCACCGAGCGCAGCGAGCCGAGGAACAGGAAGATGATCACCACCACGATCAGCAGCGTTTCAACCAGGGTCTTGATCACCTCATGGATGGCGTTGTTGATGTAGTCGGTGGCGTCATAGGCAATGCGCGCGTTCAGCCCGGTCGGCAGATCCTGCTGGATCAAGGTCATCTCGGCGCGCACCCGGTCGATCACATCAATCGAGTTGGCATTGGGCAAGGGGAAAATGCCCATGAACACCGCGGTTTGCCCGGAAAAGCGGACCTCGGCGCTATAGTCCTCGGCGCCCAGCACCACGTCGGCGATGTCGCGCAGCCGCACCAGCGCGCCGTCCTGCTCGCGCACCACCATATTCTGGAATTCGCTCACCGAGCGCAGATCGGTGTTGGCGGTCAGGTTGACCTGCACCAGTGAACCCTTGGTCTGGCCGATGGCGGCGAGATAGTTGTTGGCTGCCAGGGCCTGACGCACCTGTACCGGGCTGATGTTGAGCGCGGCCATGCGCTCGGGTTTGAGCCAGATGCGCATGGCGAAGGTGCGGTTGCCGAGAATTTCGGCGCGCTGCACGCCCTGCAGCGCTGACAGCCGCGGTTGCACCACCCGCACCAGGTAATCGGTGATCTCGTTCTGGCGCAGGATATCCGAGCTGAAGCTGATGTAGGCCGAGGCGAATTCGCTGTCCGCCGATTCGATATTGAGCACCGGCACTTCGGCTTCGGGTGGCAGATCGCCGCGCACCTGATCGACCTTGGAGCTGATCTCGGATAGCGCCTTGGTGGCGTCGTAGTTGAGCTTGAGGCGGGCGCGAATGGTCGAGAGGCCCTGGGCGCTTTGCGATTCCAGATACTCGATGCCATCGGCGGCGGCGATCACCCGTTCCAGCGGCGTGGTGATAAATCCGCGCACCAGTTCGGCGCTGGCCCCGGTGTAGACCGTGGTGACGGTGACGCTGGCGTTGTCACTGCGCGGGTACTGGCGCACGTTGAGACTGAAGATGGCCTGCGCCCCGGCGATGACGATCAGCAGGTTGACCACGATGGCCAGCACCGGCCGGGTGATGAACAGATCGGTAAAGGATTTCATCGCGGCGCGGGCCTTAGGAATTGGCGGGCTTGGGATTAAGCTGGAAATCCGGCGCCAGGGTATTGTCCACCGCGACCGGGGCGTTGTTGCGCAGCTTAAAGACCCCGGTACTGACCAGTGTTTCACCGGCGTTCAGGCCCGATTCCACCACGACGAAGTCACCGCGACTGGGCCCGAGGCGCACGAATTTCTGCACCGCTACCTTGCCGACCACGCCGGTTTTCTCGTCCTTCCTGTCCTCGACCACGAACACCGAATCGCCATAGGGTGCGTAGCGCACGGCGGTGATGGGAATCATCAGCACCTGCTGGGTGGTGGGGAGCACGGCGGCGACGCTGACATACATGCCTGGTTGCAGGCGGCCGCTGCGATTGTCGAAGGTGGCGCGCAGGCGGACGTTGCGGGTCAGGGCATCGATCTCAGGGCTGATCACGCTGAGCGTGCCGATGAAGGTCTGTCCGGGCGCGGCGTCACTGGTTACACGCACCACCATGCCGACGCGCAGCCGGGCCAGTTCCTGTTGTGGCAGGGAGAAATCGACGTAGACCGGGTCAACCGCCTGCAGGCTGACGATGGCCGCGCCGCCATCGAGGAACTGGCCGAGGTTGATCTGGCGAATGCCGAGCCGGCCGGCGAAAGGCGCGCGGATGGTTTTCTTGGCGATCACCGCGCGGATGTTATCCACCTGGGCATCGGCCTGCTTGGCCTGGGCTTCGGCACTGTCGAAATCTGACTGCGACACCAGATTGCGCGGCCGCAGGTTACGGGCGCGCTCCAGGTTGAGCCGGCTCAGATCGGCATTGGCGCTGGCCGAGCGCAACTGGGCCTGCTCAACGGCATCATCCAGCTCGACCAGCACTTCGCCAGCGCGCACCGTCGCACCGGATTCAAAGGCCAGACGCTTGACGGTGCCGGCAACCTCGGCGCTGATTGTGACGCCTTGCACCGCGACCACCGAGCCGACCGCGTCCAGGGTTGGTTGCCAGCGATCCGCAGTGACCGTGCTGGTGGTGACCGTGGTCGGTGGCGGCACCATCTGCGCGGCGGCGGCGAACATGGTCTGAAATTGCCAGAATTTGGCGCCAGCCAGCGCACCCACCAGGAGCAACAGGAAGAGAACGGTGAGGAAGATTTTCTTGAACATGGCCCAGGTCGCAGAGGAGGCGAAGGAGAGGCGCGGCTGGATGTTTCCCGGGGATGCCGGCGATGGAACGGCCGGGATTTGAAGCACGCGGGTTCTTTGCTTATGATACATACATGCTTGAATGTATGTAAATCG
>DAITNL010000031.1:0-22863 GCA_036834665.1 Candidatus Competibacteraceae bacterium
CTGGTGCAGCAGGTGATTACGCGGCTGCGGGCTCTCGGTGCAACTGCGGTGCTGGAAAGCAACGGCCGCGAGGAAAACGTCGTGTTCGCCCTGCCACGGGAATTGCGCTGAAATACGGCCGCCGCGTGGCTACAGGCCCCAGACGTCGATGCTCCGTCCGTCCATTGTTTCGTTGCGGAAGAACAGCCGCTGCTCGCATGGACGGCCCGAGGTCCGGTCAAATATCACCAGATGCCCTTCCTCGGCCTGGCGGCGCTGCATGAAATCCCGGGTTTTCTGCAGGCCGCTGCTCAGGGTCTGCTCGCGGCTCTGGCGCAGCAGGCGCATGCTGATCACGACGCGCTGCTGCAAGCCATCCGCCTGCGGCCAGATCAGCAGCAGATCCATCTGCAAGCGCCCAAGGCCATATTCGCGTTCAATCCGGCCATGTGCATCAAGCACGCGCTGCACGAAGGCCTGCAGCATGATCAGCGGCGCGGCGTCCTGATAGCGAAGGCTGGTCTGCCAGCTGTCGAAATGACTCAGGAAGAAGATCTGAAAGTCCGCCAGCAGCAGCGCGACGTTCAGCGTGCCATCCTCTTCCTGGTAAGCCTTGGCTTGATGGCTCATCCCGGATTGCAGGGGCCAGGTCAGCCAGCGCGGAATCAATTCCCGATAGAGCGGATTGGCGATCTCGATGGAGCCATCCAGGTGCTGCCGGATCAGGCCCAGATCACGCACGCTGGCGATATCGTCACTGCGAAAGCCGAGCGCCAGGTCGTCACCGATCAGGAGCGGCTCCAGAACCCGCCGCGCTTCGTCGCTCCATAGCTTCTCAACCAGATGGTCGAAATGCGGTTTGCGCGGCCCCTGCAGCAGGATCTTGCGCGCGGCATCGACCTGCTCGCGGGTGATGGGGTGCTGCCAGTCCCGCGCTGCCCTGGAGGCGAAGCAGAGTTCATAACCGAGGGCATTGACCAGCCAGGGCTGCCCCTGGGTCAGATGCCAGAGGCGGTCCAGGGCCTCCGGTGTGAAAAGCTGTCCGGTGGTCTGGGTGTGCTGATCGTACAGCGCCCGGGTCTGCTCGGCGGAGAAATCGCCCAGCCGCAGTGCCTCGGACTTGACATTGAACACACTGCCGCCGGTGACGAAGGTCTGCTCTTCCTGTGCATACAGCCGGTAATGACGCACATCGCGCACGCCGCACAGGATGACGCTTTGTGGAAACTGATGCGGGCGCTTGGCGTGACCGGTGCGCAATTGCCGCAGCACCGAGATCAGCGTGTTGCTCATCAACGCATCGATTTCATCGATCAGCAGGATCAGCGGTTGCGGGCTGTGCGCAGCCCAGCGGCTGAGCAGTTCGCCCAGAGCGCGTTCCTCGCCCACATAGTGCAACACGTCCATCCAGATGGATTCAGGATAGGGATCGCGCAGGTAATCGCGGGCGTTGGCAGCGATTTCACTCAGCAGGGTGCGGATATTGCGCTGCATATCCTCGGGCTTGGCCTGTACGATTTCAGCATTCATGTACAGGCAGTGATATTTGCCCTGCTGGTTCAGGTGGTGCATCAGGGCCAGCAGGCAGGAGGTTTTACCGCTCTGGCGGGGCGCGTGCAGGACAAAATACTTTTCCTGCTCGATCAGCATCATGACTTCCGCCAGATCGATGCGTGACAGGGGTGGCAGAACGTAGTGCTTCTCCGCTTTCACCGGACCGGCGATGTTAAAGAATTTCATGGCCAAGCTCCGGGAACGATCGGGCTAGGGGCAGGCTGTCGCGGGCCACTTGCGCGGAAGAGATGCCAGCGGCGCAAGCGACCAGCAATGCACGGTCAGCAATGCACGATGCCGCAGCGGTATGGGCGGAGCAATCAGTGAGCAGTAGGAGCGGCACGTTAGATCAGGAGCGGGGTTGTCACGCATGCCCCCCTGCTATCGGGCAGGCTGGACACGATCGTTTCACATCCACTTGTGGCAGCCTGAAACGCATATGAGTCCGATCGCATTGAGCGTTTATTGACTGTTTCCAGAGAGGCGCAATATTCGGCCAAATACGCAAAATATGCAATCAAGACGGACTATTAGTGTATGAGTGATTCGATTGATTTTGTCTCATTATAAGAACAGTCGTCATTTTTATCGATTAAATAGCTGCTCATTGTGGAGTGGATCACTGCTAATCTCATATGGATTCTATAAATAAGCTACGGTAATTCCCGGAGGGCGACATCATGGCAGGCAGCATTAAAGTGACGGGCGATCAATTCGTCATCCTGCGCCAGAAAGCGCAGGCTCGTGCTGGCGTGATGCGGCTCTCGCGCCGGCTGGTGGGTGATGCAGCAGCCTTTCCTGCCTTTACCCTGGTCTATGGCTATCCTGAGCAATTGCCCGGTTACCTCGCCAAGCGCCTGCTGCTGTCGACGCGGCTGGCGCGGATGGCCCATCACCACCTGTTCCTGTTCCGCACGACCGAGCGCCTGCATGTCGCCGGTGCCTGCGCCCAGCACGGCAGCGGTATCGCCGGTGCGATTGGCCGCGATGCGCAGGGGCGCGTGGTCTACAGCGGCTACGATGCCGCCCATATCCGTTTGGGCACCTACTATCTGGGCGGCCAGCCGCTCTATCAGGCCTGGCAGGGCCGGCTTGAAACCGTGCTGCGCGCCAGCGGCAACAGCGTTCGCGCCATTGCGGAATTGCTGCCGGTCAACGGTGCGCTGCTGAACGTCATGCTGATGTACGAGGCGGCCACCGATCAGACCGATGCCCTGCTGAACCGGGTGTTTGGCCAATTGGAAAGCGCCCTGCATGGCGCCATGCGCGGCATGCTGATGGCGCAGATCCCAAGCGAGCGGATCGCGTATGGCGTGGCGCTCCAGCGCTTCAGTGACAGCCTGCCGCGGTTCCTGGCGGTGCTGCTCAAGCGGCGTTCCCGCGAGCGGCTGCGGGATATTCTCGAATCACCCATCCGGGAGCAGATGCAGGCGGATACCGGGCCGCGCATGTTTGCTAGCGAGTCGGCGCTGTTGCGGGCGATGCTGGATCAACTGGAAGCACCGGCCAGTGCGCTGTGGCAGGAACTGGCGCATGGCCAGGCGCTGGCGGCCAACGATATTCAGGATGAACTCAATGACCTGCGACTGGCGCGCGAGGAACTCGATGCCCTGGGCGGCTGAATGTCCGGCGGGCCTGCCGCCGGTGCCCGATGCCCGTCCCGGCAGCTATGCGCTGCTGTTGCGCATCGTTGAACCGCTGGATATTGCCATTGGCCGGCGCTATCGGCTGGTGTGGCCAGCGGGTTGGGCGATATATGCCGGCAGTGCGCTGGGTCCAGGCGGCCTGGCGGCGCGTTTGCGTCATCATCGCCATCCGGCCCAGCGTCCGCACTGGCATATCGACGCACTGCGCCAGCATGCGCCATTGGACGCATTCTGGTTCAGCTACGATGCGCAGCGCCGCGAATGCCTCTGGGCAGAGCTGCTGGGCGGGGTATTCGGGGGCCAGCGACCCGCATTTCGCTTTGGCGCCTCCGATTGCCGGTGCCCGAGCCATCTTTACCACTTCGCCGCGCCGCCTGATCTGAACGCATTCGCGGCCGCGCTGCGCGAACACGACCCCGGACACGCGCCGCTGCAGGCGGGTTGAGCGCTGGCCTGCGGGTTCTGCCCAAAAGCAGTGCGCCGGCAGCACAAGCCGCATGCATTGGCTATCATTGCCCCTTCACCCTGTGATGCCGAGATAACGCCATGAACCTGCCCGACCCCAATCCCAGCGTTGCCCTGGCCCTGGCCGAGGATGTCGGCAGCGGCGATCTGACCGCCGCGCTGATTCCCGAGCAGGCCCAGGCCGAAGCCACCGTCATCAGCCGCGAAAACGCCGTGCTGTGCGGTACGGCCTGGTTCGATGCCGTATTCCGCCAGCTTGATCCGGGCGTGACCGTAACCTGGCAGGCGGCCGATGGCGAGCGCGTCGCGCCCGATCAGTTGCTCTGCACCCTGCGCGGTCCGGCGCGGGTTCTGCTCACCGGCGAGCGTACCGCACTTAATTTCCTGCAATTGCTTTCCGCTACTGCAACGCTGGCCCGCCGTTATGCCGACTGTGTCGCCGGCACCGGCGCGACCATTCTTGACACCCGCAAGACCCTGCCCGGCTTGCGCCTGGCGCAGAAATACGCGGTGCGCTGCGGCGGCTGCCAGAATCATCGCATTGGCCTGTTCGATGCGGTGCTGATCAAGGAAAACCACATCATGGCTGCTGGCTCGATCAGCAAAGCCATTGCCATGGCCCGGCAGTTGCATCCTGGCGTGAAGGTTGAAGTCGAAGTGGAAAGCCTTGCCGAACTGGCCGAAGCGCTCCAGGCCCAGCCCGACATCATCATGCTCGATAACTTTGACCGGGCCGGCATGGTGGAAGCGGTGCGCATCACCGCCGGACGGGTCAAGCTGGAGGCTTCGGGCAACGTCAATTTCGACACGGTGCGCACCATCGCTGAGACCGGCGTTGACTATATTTCCATCGGTGGCCTGACTAAGGACGTGCGCGCGGTTGATTTGTCGATGCGCTTTCGCAGCCTGTAACGGCGGGACGGGCAGCGAAACGATAACCGCATCGTCATCGTCCGTTCATCAAGCGGTTTTATGTTCTGGGCCAGTTGGATCAATCAGGATCAAAAAAACAGATATGGAGGAGCTTGTAGCATGCAGATGAATTTTGCCCTGGGCACCCAGCATCGTGGTCTGGGTCATGTGGTGGCCGATTATCGGGCGGTTGATTACCTGCGTCAGGAGATCGCGTTTCTGGAAGCGCGCCTGCACGAGATGGGCGAGAAGGGCGACTGCGCCTATGAGCACGCCCTCAGCCGCGCCTATGAAACCCTGCTGCACGAGCGTCGCAGCCAGCTAGCGCAACTGCACGCCTGAACCCGTCCGGCGCGGGCGACCCTGTCCGGGGTTGCCGGAAATGCTCTATCATGCGGAATGTTTGGCTTTGGCTCTGACTGGCCAACTCCCCGGCCTAGCCCAGGATATGTTCCGCATGAATCATCTTTCCCTGTTGCATCGCGTTGTGCTGGCAGGTGTATTGGCGGGTGCAGCGCTGTCCGTCACGCAGGCTGGCGAATTACCGGTTGCGCCCTTTGTCGCCCGTTACGAGGTTTATGCGTCCGGCTTTGCGCTGGGTGAGGCGGTGATGCGTCTGGACGCGACGGGTGCCCAGGGGTACACGATGCGTTCCGATGTGCGCCCGAGCGGTCTAGCGACCCTGGTCGCCGGCCAGATCCAGGAGCAGGTCAGCGGCGAGATTCGCGATCATCAGGTGCGGCCCTTGCACTATCAGCGGCAGACCGAGACCGGCAAGCGCGCCGGTACCCTGCAACTGGATTTTGACTGGCCGGCCGGGCACATCCAGGCCCGTGATAATGAAACGCGGATGGAATTGCCGCTGACGCCCGGCGTGCTGGATCCGCTGAGCCTGAATCTGGCGGTGATGATTGATTTGCAGCGCGGCCAGTTGCCCGAGCAGTACACCCTGATCGATGCCACCCGCATCAAGACCTATCAGGTTCGCTCGCTCGGCGAGGAATGGCTGGATACATCGCTGGGCCACTTGCGCACGGTGCGTGTCAACCAGTACACACCCGGTAAGAGCCGCAACACCACCTTCTGGTTTGCTCCGGATCAGCACTATCTGCCGGTGCGGGTCGCCCAGCACAAGAACGACAAGGAAGAGTTGCGCATGGAGATTCGCGCCGTCGAGCGCAGCAGCCGCTGAGTGGCGCAGTGCGTTTAATCGCCCGCTGTCACCCAAGCCAGAACCCGCGCCATGTCCCTGTCTAATCCCCGCCTTGCTGCTGTTCTGGCCAGCGAGCGCCTGCTGTATCTGCTGCTGGCTCTGGCCCTGTTCACTGGCTTTTTCTACCAGTTGGGCGCGGTGCCGCTGTTTGATCTCGACGAGGGCGCCTTCAGTCAGGCCACCCGCGAAATGTTCCTGCGCGACGATTTCCTGTCCACTTACCTGAACGGTCAACCGCGCTACGACAAGCCGATCCTGATCTACTGGCTGCAGGCGGCCAGCGTCGCGCTGCTGGGTCCGAGTGAAGGGGCCTTGCGTCTGCCCTCGGCATTGGCCGCCAGTGCCTGGACGCTGCTGTTGCTGGGCTTCACGCGCCGTGTGGTCAACAGTCGTCAAGGCTTGTACGCCGCCATCCTGCTGGCCAGCGCCTTGGCGGTGACGGTGATCGGCAAGGCAGCGACCGCCGATGCCCTGTTGAATATGCTGCTGGCGGGCAGCATGCTGGCGCTGTACCTGTATCTGCGCGAAGGGCGGCGTATCTGGCTGTATGCGGCAGCGCTGGCGATGGGCCTGGGCTTCCTGACCAAGGGACCGGTGGCGGTGGTGATTCCCGCCGGGGTCAGTCTGCTGTACTGCGCCAGCCGTGGCGAGTGGCGCGTCTGGCTGGGCCTGCTCGCCGAGGGCCGCGCCTGGGCGCTGTTCCTGATCATTGCTGCGCCCTGGTATCTGCTGCAGTTCCTGCGCGAGGGCGACGGATTTTTACAGGGCTTTTTCCTGCGCCACAATCTGGACCGCTTGCAGCAGCCGCTGGACGGGCATGGCGGCGGCTGGTGGTATTACATGCCGGTGCTGCTGGTCGCAGTGCTGCCCTATACCACGTTGCTGCTGCGCACGCTGGCCCGTGCCCGCGAACAGTGGCGCGCGCCGCTGGGCCGCTATCTGCTGCTGTGGTTCGGGCTGGTCTTCGTCCTGTTCAGCTTGGCGGCAACCAAGCTGCCGCATTACCTGCTCTATGGCTGCAGCGGGCTGTTCGTGCTGATGGCAGCCGAACTGGACGAGCCTGCATCCGGCCCGATGGACGGGCTGCTCCTGTTGCCGCAGGCATTGATGTTGCTGCTGTTGCTGATCCTGCCCGGCGCGCTGGTGCTGGTCCTGCCACGGGTCAAGGATGCGCTGGTGCAGGCGCAACTGGCTGGGCTGCAGTTCACCCCGGCCTATTATGTGCTGCTGCTGGCGCTGCTGGCGCTGACCGGCTATTTCATGCGCGAGCGGCATATGCCCATAGCGCTGAAGCTGCTGTTCAGCGGCGTGCTGCTCAGTGCTGTGCTGGCGGCGCAGGTGCTGCCAACGGTGGCGGCGGTACGGCAACAGCCGGTCAAGGTAGCCGGTCTGCTGGCCGGTGCCGAACCGGGGGCGCCGCCGCTGGTGATGTGGCGGCTGAACCTGCCCAGCTTCAGTGTTTACAGTGGCCGCGTCGTCGAGCGGCGCGAACCCCGACCGGGTGATCTGGTGCTGACCCGGCAGACGGCACTGGCGGCCCTGGGTCCGCATACGGTGCGCTATGCGGCGCACGGGATCGCACTGGTGCGCATGGAGGAACCTGATGCCTCCAGCCATGACGCCCTCACGCCTTCGACAAGCTCAGGACAACACCCCAACCCCTCTCCCGCAGGGCGAGGGGAGTTGATGCCCCCGAACCCGGAGTCGCAACCTTGAAGCGATCGAATCGCACCCGGCGGCCGAGCACCTGGAATGCCTGGTACTGGGATGTGCCGCTGGCTGCGCTGACCCTGGCGCTGGCGGTGTGGCTGCTGCAGGCCAATCAGCCGCTGTTCTGGGCCGGGCATCAACTCGCCGTGCACGGTCACGCTACCTTGTGGGCTTATGTGACTCTGTGCGGCGATACTCTGATAGTGCTGACGCTGTGCCTGCCGCTGATGCGGGTGCGGCCGGAGCTGATCTGGGCTGGGGTGCTGGCCGGGGTGCTGGCTGCTGTGGCCGTGCAGGGCCTGAAGCATGGTCTGCTGGTGACGCGGCCTTCACATGTGTTTCCAGCCGGGCAACTGCATCTGATTGGCAACCCCTTGCGCAGCAGCGCGGCGTTTCCCTCCGGACATGCTGCGACCATCTTCACCATGATCGGCGTGGTGATACTGTGGATGCCGGCTGCTGCGCGCCGCTCCTGGGCGCCGCTGCTGTTGGCGCTGGCGCTGCTGGTCAGCCTGTCGCGGATCGTGGTCGGTGCGCACTGGCCGCTGGATGTGCTGGCCGGCGCGGCCATTGGCTGGCTGGCAGCGGTGCTGGGCAGCTTCTGGGCGCGGCGCTGGCGCTGGGGCGAAACCGCCGCCGGTCGAACCACGCTGACGCTGCTGCTGACCGCCTGCGCGCTGACGGCGCTGGTTCATTACCACAGTGGCTATCCGCAGACCGATCCGGGGCGGCGCATCATCGCCCTGCTGATGCTGGGCCTGGCCGGTTATCAGTTCTGTGTGGCGCGCTGGGGCGCTGCCGCGGAGCAGCGCTGAGATGGGTGCGCGCGCCCGCTTGGCGCTTGGCGTGGCGCTGTTGCTGACGGTGCTGGCGGCGGTGCAGTGGAGCATCGGCTGGCCGCAACTGCTGGCACCTTGGCGCAGCCTGGATCCGCTGGCGCTGGCGCTGGCGGCGGCCTTGACGCTGCTGAGCTATCTGGCGCGGACCCTGCGCCTGTATGATTATTTCCTGCCCGCCACCGCCGGTGGCCTGAGCGCCTGCCTGAAGCTGACCCTGTTGCATAACCTGTTGAACAACCTGTTGCCGATGCGCAGCGGCGAACTGTCCTTTCCACTGCTGCTGCACCGCTATTTCGCCGTGCCGCTGCCGCGCTCGCTGGCGGCGCTGCTGTGGTTTCGCCTGATGGACCTGTATGCGCTGGGCCTGATTGCCCTACTGGCGATCGGTGAGCGCTGGCTGCCGGCTGGGTGGCTCGCGCCGCTGGCCATTGCCTGGCTGGCGCTGCCCTGGCTGCTGCTGCCGGTGCAGGAACGGCTGCTGCTGCGTGTGGCCGGGCGTCTGCCTGAGCGCTGGCGGGCACGGCTGGCGCAGGCGCGCGCCGGCCTGCCGCGCACGCCTGTGGCGCTGCTGCGCGCCTGGTTCTGGACCCTGTTCAACTGGGTGGTCAAGCTGGCGGTGTTTGCCTGGATGCTGATCCTGTTCGTGCCGCTGTTGTCGCCAGCGGTGGCGCTGCTCGGTGCTATCGGTGGCGATCTGACCAGCGTGCTGCCGGTGCATGGCGTCGCTGGTGCTGGCACCTATGAGGCCGGGGTGATGGCGGCGCTGCTGCCTTTTGGCGTGCCCGCAGCGCAGGCGCTGACGGCGGCGGTGAATCTGCATCTGTTCATGCTCGGTCTGTCGCTGGCGGGTGGTGCGCTGGCACTGGCCTTGCGCCACGATGTGCCGGCCGCCGGGATGCTGCACCATGGATGAACGCATACTGCTGTGGATCAATCAGGGCTGGGGGAATGTGCTATTTGATGGCCTGTTCTGGTGGGTGTCGCAGCGTCCCGAGTTTGCCTATCCGCTGGCGCTGCTACTGCTTTACGACTGCAGTCGCCGCGAAGGCCGCGCCGGGGCCCGGCTGTTCCTGGTGCTGCTGCTGACCATTACGGTTGGCGACCTGCTCGGTGATCTGCTCAAGGATCTGTTTGCCGCACCGCGACCCTGTCAGGCGATGTTCGAGCAACTGCGCGCCCTCGGCGGTGGCGTGGCGCGCCGCTGTGGCCATAACCCTAACGGCATGCCGTCCAACCATACCCTGAATTTCACCACAGCGGCGGTATTCGTGCTGTGGACCCTGCCGTGGCGGCGCTGGCGGCTCGGGTTGATCGCCGTGGCCGTGCTGGTGGGGCTATCGCGGATTTATCTGGGCAAGCATTATCCCAGTCAGGTGCTGGCTGGTGCCCTGATCGGTCTGGTGCTGGGCACGCTGGCTGCCTGGCTGGCCATCCGCTATCGCCGGGCCTGGGGCCTGCCGGCCTTTGTCGGCGCGGGCCATGGCCTTTCCCCTCCTGCCTTTTCCGGTGTGCCGTCCATGAATGCAGAACCGATTTCACCCGCCGCGCTGGCGCCGCATCGTCTGTCGCTGGTGGTGCCGCTTTACAACGAACAGGACAATGTCGAACCGCTGCTGGCCGGCATTCATGCCGCGCTGGCCGATTACCCGATGCCCTGGGAATTGATCGTGGTCGATGATGGCAGCAGTGACGGCACGCACGAGCGGCTGCGCGATGCGGCCAGACGCTGGGGCCGGCATGTGCGCGTGCTGGAATTGCAGCGCAACTTTGGCCAGACCGCCGCCATGCAGGCCGGCATCGATGCTGCGCGCGGCGAAGTGATCGCCACTCTGGATGGCGATTTGCAGAACGATCCGGCCGATATTCCGCGTCTGGTGGGGCGGCTGCTGAGCGAGGATCTTGATCTGGTGGTGGGTTGGCGGCGCAACCGTCAGGATAACGTCTGGCTGCGCACCATTCCGTCGCGGATTGCCAACCGCCTGATTGGCAACATTACCCAGGTGCGCCTGCACGACTACGGCTGCAGCCTCAAGGTCTATCGGGCAACGGTCATCAAGGAAGTGCGCCTGTACGGTGAGATGCACCGTTTCATTCCGGCCTGGATGTCGGTGCGCACCGCGCCGCAGCGTATTCGCGAGGAAGTGGTCCATCACCGGGCCCGCGTGCATGGCGAATCCAAGTACGGCATCAGCCGCACCTTCCGCGTGCTGGTCGATCTGCTGTCGGTGTATTTCTTCCTGCGCTTCCTGACCCGGCCGGGGCATTTCTTTGGCCGCATTGGTCTGGTCAGCGGCGGCTTGGGGACGCTGCTGCTGGGCTGGCTGTTCGCGCAGAAGCTGCTGCTTGGCGCCAATATCGGTACCCGGCCGCTGCTCTTGGTGGCGGTGCTGCTGGTGCTGATGGGCGTGCAATTCCTCACCACCGGCGTGCTCAGCGAGCTGATCACCCGCACCTATTTCGCTTCCAGTGCCAGCCGACCGTATGTGATTCGCAGCGTTGGCAGCGATGGAACGGATGGCGATGCGGGCTGGTGCGTGGCGCATGGCTGAGCCGGCTGTTTCGCCCGCTCGCAGCATGCCCGCGCTGGAGCGCAGGGAGCTTTTAGCGCTGGCGGCGCTGCTGCTGGCCTTGCCGCTGGTGCGCGCATGGATTGCCGAGGCGGGCGGTTTCGATCTGCATTTCGACGAGGCGCAGTATTGGGAATGGTCGCGGCACCTGGACTGGAGCTATGCCACCAAGGGGCCGCTGCTGGCCTGGCTGATCGCGCTGAGTACGGCGCTGTTGGGTCACGGCGAATGGCAGGTGCGGCTGTTGGGCTGGCTGATCAATGACGCGTTCCTGCTGCTGCTGTTCCTGTTCGCCCGCCAGCTGTGGAACGATCGCCGTGCCGGCTGGTGGGCGCTGGCGCTGGGCTTGACGACGCCGCTGTATTTCCCGCTTGGGCAGGTGATGACCACCGATGGCGTACTGTTCGCCTGCTGGACCTGGGCCCTGTGGGCGGCGTGGCGGGCGCTGTACCGTGCGCAGCCGCGTGCCTGGTACGAACTGGGCGTGGCGGTGGGTCTGGGCGGGCTGGCCAAATTCAGCATCGGTCTGCTGCCGGCCTTTCTTGGCCTGGGTCTGCTGCTGAGTGCGCCGGGGCGACGGATCCTGTACAGCAGGCCACCGTGGATGGGCGCGCTGCTGGCGCTGCTGCTGATCAGTCCGGTGCTGCTGTGGAACGCCGGGCATGACTGGGTGATGTTCCAGCACGAGCGTGGCCATGTGCTGGGCGTCGCTGAGAGCGGTGGCTGGCGGGAGAATCTGAGCGATCTGCTGGAATTTGTCGCTGGGCAATGGCTGGTTTTGTCGCCGCTGGTGGCGGTGGTGCTGGTACGCAGCTTGCGCCGGATGCCACGATTAGCCGAGCAGCGCCTGTTGTGGGGCGTGTCGCTGGCGGTGCTGGCCTTTTTCCTGTGCAAGGCCACGGTCAGCAAGGTGCAGTTGAACTGGCCGGCGCCGGCCTATATCGGCCTGCTGGTGCTGTTCGCCGGGCAGATTGCGGCCTTGGAACGGGCCTGGCGGCGACTGCTGATCGCCGGCATGGCCAGCTCGGTGCTGCTGCTGGCGGTGGCGCTGTTTCCCGGCCTGATCGGGCTGTCGCTGGCGCGGGCGCCCTTCAAGGATCTGCGCCTGTGGCAGGAGCCGGTCGAGATCGTGGCGCAACAGGCGCAACAGGCCGGCGCGGTACAGTTCCTGATGGTGCCGAGCTATCACCTGGCCGGCGCGGTCGCCTTCTATTGGCCACAGCGTCTGCCGGTTTATCCGGTCGCGGCCAATCGGCGTCTCAGCCAGCATGATTTCTGGCCGCCGATCACCGGCGAGGCTGGGCGCACGGGTGTTTATGTGAGCACGGATAACAAGCTGCCTGATCGCCTGCAGCACGCATTCACCGCCTGCCAGGTGTTGCCGCCGGTGCCCGCATCAGCGGGTGATGGCCGGGTGCTGCGCACCTTGTATGCCTGGCGCTGCACGGATTACCGACCAGTGGCGTGGCCGGCACCCACCACCCATTAAGTACGCAAACCGTTTTTCACTCTGCCCGTGGAGCCTTAAGCATCATGTCCGACCCTGCCCATTGCCCCTTCTGTAAGATCGCCCATGGCGCGCTGCCGGCGGTCAAGGTCTACGAGGATGAACGCACGCTGGCCTTCATGGATATTCGACCGGCCAGTCCCGGGCATCTGCTGGTGATTTCCAAGGCCCACGCCGTTGATCTGCTGCAGATCAGCGAGGCGGATCTGGGGGCGGTGACACAGGTCACGCAGCGTCTGGCCCGGGCCGCGCGGCAGGCGTTCGCCGCCGATGGTATTCGCATCAGCCAGTTCAACGGCAGCGCCGCCGGGCAGACTGTGTTCCATTACCACGTCCATGTGGTGCCGATGTGGCAGGGACAACGCGCCGCTGCGCATGGCCGCGAGGCGGTCGCGCCCGAGCAACTCGAAGCGCAGGCCGCACAACTGCGGGCGGCGCTGCAGAATGCGGCTTAAGTCGATTCAGCGCCCGCCGCTGAGCGGATCATGGCGGCTTGCAGGGACAAGAGTTGCCGCCATTGATTGCAGAAATATTCGTAAAAATACTTTTCCTGATTTCTCTTCTTTTTTGACCGCGCCCGGTGGCTGCGGCTCGCCGGGCATATCGGCTTTTCGATCATCATGCTGGGCATGATATAAAAATGGCCATTGAATTCCCCGCCATTTGATTCCCATAAATGATCGTATGTTGAGTAATGTTCCTTTGGGTCATTATGCACGCTTGCCGAGCATTGCCAGTGCGAGGATATTCCGGCAACCGACTCTATTTTTAATGCTGTTGCCAATGCCTGTATAGCAATGATCAGTATGTTGGCGGGTAGAACTTCATTATTAAGTTTTACTGCCTGTCTGGTATGGCGTGCAGTGCCTTGGGCGCCCTGTGAACCCCCGATGAGTATGGAGTGGGTATCACGAATGCCAACGCTGTATCCCGTGGCTATGGTGAAGGTCATTTTGTGCAGACTGTATCCATTGATTTGATATTGAAGCAGAAATTCACCTTCTGGTGCATGCTTGTCAGGTGTTTTCAAAACGATTGCATGTACAAGATCATGATCATGATCCCGATTTTCCCAGAGTGTTGCGCCTGTGCAGATGTTGTTCTGTAAAAATGCATTGGCAAAATGGTTTTTGACGGCAGTATAGTGAGCTATCTGTATATCAAGCTTTTCTTTTGATGACAGGTGTGTTGCAAGATACCGTGGGTGTTGTATCAGGAATTTGTAAAGGATAATACTGACATCATTTCTTTGTGTGAGCAGGAAATTCAGGGTTTTAAAAATACTGTCATTGACATCTCTTTTTTGTCTGAGCAGGAAGTCGAAGCCGCTGTTTTTTATGGTTTTCTGCAGTGTGGTTATTCTCTTTATGTTGATAATCAAGATACAAAGCGATGCAATTTTTCGGAGTATCGGTTTTTCCGAATAGAAAAATTGTGGCGTTTCCAGTTTTTTTATTATGGCGCTGGAAATATTCATATTGATCAATGGTGTTTCTTGTTGTGGAATGGAATGGCGGGATGGCGAAAAAAATCGGACGATGCCGGGTAGGGGCAGCGTCCGGATTGGGAATTCAAGGGGCGAATGCAAGGAGCCTGAAGTCGTCCCTGAATGCCGACTGATATCTTTACTATTTATGCGCACCCCGGCGCAGGATGATATCCACCCGCCGGTTCATCTGCTGGCCTTGTGGCGTGGCGTTGCTGGCGATCGGGTCCTGCTCGCCGCGTCCTTCGGTCAACAGGCGGCGACTGCTCACGCCCTGGCTGCTCAGGAACGCGGCCACGCTATCGGCGCGGCGCAGCGACAGATCGAGGTTGTAACTGTCCGAGCCGGCGCTATCGGTATGGCCGACGATGCGCGACTCGGTGCGCGGGTAGCGTTCCATTAGCCGGGCCACTTCGCGCAGGGTCGGGGCAAAGCCGGGGCTGATATTGGCGCTGTCATAAGCGAACATCACTTCGCTGGGCAGGCGCAGGCGCAGGCTGCCATCGGGCAGGCGCTCGACGCGCATACCCATGCGCCGGTATTCCGGGGTGATGATGCGCTCGATTTCCTGCTGGGCGCGGCCCATGCCACCGCCACTGTCCTCATCGGCGTAAGCGGCCGGTGGCGCGGCGCTGGCGAGCGGAGCAAAGGCACCGGTGGTCAGAACGGTCAGTGCCAGCAGGCCGGCGGAGGCAAAACGCGATAGATGCATGGTGAAAACTCCTGGGTTGCCAAAGTGGAGCGGTTGGGGACGCCTATAGGGTATGGAGCCTAAGTTATAGCGTTCCTGAACGCATTCGCCAGCCGGCCATATCGATTATCCATATCCCGGCGCCGCTGCACCCAGACCCGGCAGCATCTCCAATTGCAACAGCGGCGCGGCTTGTTCCGGGTTCAGGCCATGCGGCAGCACGCCAAGCAGCGGCGCATCCAGGCGCGTGCGCAGGCTGTCGAGATTCTCGGCGATGCGGCTCATGTCTGGATCAATGCAGTTCGCCACCCAGCCGGCCAGCAGCAGGCCGCGCCGCATGATGGCCTCAGCGGTGAGCAGGGCATGATTCAGGCAGCCCAGACGCATGCCCACCACCAGCACCACCGGCAGCCCCAGGGCCAGCGCCAGATCCGCCGTGTCCCAGTCCGCGCCCAGCGGCACCCGAAAGCCACCGACCCCTTCCACCCAAACCAGATCAGCCGCCCGCCGCAACTGCGCAAAGGCATCCAGAATCGGCGCCAGTGCAATCGGCCGGCTGGATTCGGCAGCGGCGATATGTGGCGCGATGGGCGGTGCGTACAGAAAGGGATTGACCAGCGTCATGGGCATCAGCGCCGTGCTAGCGGCCTGCAACTGGGCGACATCCGCGTTGTGGCCATCGGCTTCAAGGCCGGCAGCAATCGGTTTCATGCCCAGCGCGCGCCAACCCTGCTGGCGGCTGGCATGGAGCAGGGCGCAGGTGACATGGGTTTTGCCAACGCCGGTGTCGGTCCCGGTGATGAAGAAAGCCTGCTGCAGGGGCATGGCGCCATATCCTCAACGTGTTGCGATCAGCCACACCGCGTCATAACTCAGCGGCAGGCCCTCGGCTTCGCGCAGCGTCTCATAGCGGGCGCTGATGCTTTGCCAGGCGGAACGGCTCAGCGGCATCGGCCGGCGTTGTTCAACTTCGCGGGCACCGACCGCCTTGACACTGCCAAGCAGGCTGCGCAGATCGGGATAATGGCGGCGCACCGCCTGCCGTTCCCACACCCGCACCGTCCAGCCCCCGGCGCGGCAGTCGGCTAAAAGCTGTGCAGCGGGCGTGATGCTCAGCACATGGTCATAGCCATCGACGGCGGCGAAGGCATGGCGCAGTTCGGGAAAATTGTCGGCGCCGAGCGTGGCCACCGCCAGCGTGCCGCCCGGACACAGTACCCGCGCCGCTTCGTTCAGACAGCGTTGCGGTGTGTTCCATTGCCAGGCCAGGCTTGACCAGTACAGATCGCAGCTGTGCCCGGCCAGCGGCAGCGCTTCGAGATCGGCGCAGAGCAGCGCGGCCCTATGGCCATGGGCGCGCGCCGCCGCCAGCATCGCCGGGGCAAAGTCCAGCAGCGTCAGCGCTGCATCCGGCCAGCGCCGGCGCAATTCCAGCGCTCCGTAACCCGTGCCGCAGCCGGCATCCAGGATATGGGCGGGTTGCAGAGCCAGTCCGGCACTTTCCAGGCAGACGCCTAGGCGGTCGCAGATCGTGCGTTGCACCGTGGCCGCCGCGTCGTAGCTCAGGGCTGCCTGATCGAAAGCCCGGCGCACCCGCTGTTTGGCGGGCAGCGCCGCGATCGGCTCAGCCATCGCACACCTCGCCGTTATCGCCAGCATTTGCCGCCAATTCGCGCAGCGCGCTGATCAGTTCATTGACCTGAGCAAAACTGTGTGCGGCAGACAGCGATATGCGCAGGCGGGCGCTGCCCACCGGTACCGTTGGCGGGCGGATCGCCGGCACCCAGAGGTCACGCGCGAACAGGCTTTCAGTCAGATGCAGGGTGGCGTGGTTATCACCGACCCGCAGCGGCTGGATTGCGGTCGGCGAGGGCAGCAGCGGCCACGGCAATCCAGCCAGCCCGGTTTGCAAACGGCCGATCAGGCGCTGCAAATGGGTGCGGCGCGCATCGCCAGCGGCAATCAGCTTCAGACTGGTCAGCAGCGCGGCGGCAATGACTGGACTGGAGGCGGTGGTGAAAATGTAGGGCCGCGCCCGCTGCGCCAGCCAGGCAATCACCCGCCTGTCACCGGCGACAAAGGCGCCCGATACGCCCGCAGCCTTGCCCAGGGTACCCATCAGGATCAGGCGTGGCGACGGCGACAGGTTGAAATGGGCCAGACTGCCGCGCCCGCCGGGACCGAGCACGCCAAAGCCGTGGGCATCATCGACCACCAGCCAGGCATCGAAGCGCTCGGCCAGCTCGAACAGCTCCGGCAGCGGCGCCAGATCGCCATCCATGCTGAACACCGCGTCGGTGAGGATCAGCTTGCGCCGGGCGCTGCTGCGTGCCAGCCGCGTGGCCAGATGCTCGAGATCGCCATGCGGATAGCGGATATGCTCGGCGCGCGCCAGTTGCGCGGCATCGATCAGCGAGGCGTGGTTGAGCTTGTCGGCAAAGACGGCATCGTTGCGCTCCAGCAGCGCCGGTACGATCGCCAGGTTGGCCATGTAACCGGTGCTGAAATACAGCGCCTGCTCGAAGCCGGTGAACGCCGCCAGCCGCTCTTCCAGCTCGGCATGCGGGCGCAGGTGACCGCTGACCACATGCGAAGCGCCGCTGCCAACGCCCCAGCGTGCTGCGGCCTCCTGAACGGCGGTGATCAGCGCCGGATGATTGGCCAGACCCAGATAGTCATTGCTGCAAAAGGCGGTCAGGCGGCGCCCCTCGACCAGTGCCTCGGGACCACAGGGCGTATCGAGCACGCGGCGGCGGCGCAGCAGGCCAGCGGTGCTCAGGTGCTCCAGGTCGGTTTCCAGTGCGTCCCAGATCATGCCAGTGCCGCATCCAGAGCCGCGACTGTGCGCTCGGCGAGCAGTTCGGCATCGCTGTCGCTGAGAATATAGGGCGGCATCAGGTACAGGGTGTTGCCCAGCGGGCGCAACAGTAGTTCACGGCGCAGGGCCTCGCGGAACAGGCGCAAGCGAAAATCTGCGGCGCTGGTGGCAATGTCCACTGCCCAGATCATGCCGCGCTGGCGGAAATGCCGGGCCTGGGGATGGGTGGCCAAGGGCCTCAGCAGGGCGGTGAAACGGTCGGCGAATGCCCGGTTGCGGGTCAACACATCATCCTCGGCGAAGATGTCCAGGGTGGCCAGGGCCGCCCGGCAGGCCAGCGGATTGCCGGTGTAGGAATGCGAGTGCAGAAAGCCGCGCGTGACCTGCTCGTCATAGAACTGCGCGTACACGGCATCGGTGGTCAGCACCACCGACAGCGGCAGATAGCCACCGGTCAGGCCCTTGGACAGGCACAGGAAATCCGGGCGGATGCCGGCCTGCTCATGGGCAAACAGGGTGCCGGTGCGGCCAAAGCCCACCATGATTTCGTCGGCGATCAGGTGCACCTGATAGCGGTCGCACAGGGCGCGGGCCTGCCGCAGATACTCGGGGTCGTACATGAGCATGCCGCCGGCGCCCTGAACCAGCGGTTCGACGATCAGCGCGGCAATCGAGGCGTGTTCGGTTTCCAGCACCGCGGCCAGTGCCGCCGCCGCGCGCTGGGCAACATCGGCGGCGGTTTCGCCCGGTGCGGCCTGGCGGGCCTCGGGCGAGGGCAGCGGGGTGGCCTGGCGCAGCAGCGGTGCGTAGACATCCTTGTACAACCCGACATCGCCGACGCCCAGGGTGCCAAGGGTCTCGCCGTGGTAGCTGCCAGCCAGGCAGAGAAAGCGGTTCTTGTGCGGCTGACCGGCGTTATGCCAGGCGTGAAAGGACATCTTCAGGGCGATTTCCACTGCCGATGAGCCGTCCGAGGCATAGAAGGCATGGCCGAGCGCGCCATCGGTCAGCGCGGCTAGCCGTTCGGACAGTTCGACCACCGGCGCATGGGTAAAGCCGGCCAGAATCACCTGTTCCAGGCATGCAAGCTGCTCGTGGATGGCGGCGTTGATGCGCGGGTTGGCATGGCCGAACAGGTTGACCCACCAGGAACTGATGGCATCCAGATAGCGCCGGCCGTCAAAGTCATACAGCCATGCGCCCGCACCGCGCGCGATCGGCACCAGCGGCAGGGCGCCGCTGTCGTGCAGCTTCATCTGCGTGCAGGGATGCCAGACCGCCGCGCGGCTGCGCTCAAGCCAGTGGGCGTTATTCATGGTGGCTCTGCAGAGTCGCGTTCCGTGCGTGTAAACACGCTGGACGGCACCTCGGGCAGGGCCTGGAAGGCGGGCCTGGCGAAGTAGTAGCCCTGGAACAGGTCGATGCCAAAATCCTGGAGCACGCGGAATTCCTCAACGGTTTCGATGCCCTCAGCAATGGTTGTGACCGGCAGTTCCTGACAGACTTGGAGGATGCCCCGGACAATGATCTGGCGGATGCGGTCCTGATGAATGTTGCGGATCAGCGCCATGTCGAGCTTGACGAAATCGGTTTGAATATCGGCGAGCAGGTTCAGGCCCGAATAGCCGGCGCCAAAATCATCAATTGCGGTTTTGAATCCACGCTGTTTGTAATAGCTGACGATTTCCCGCAGATGCACCAGATCGCTGACTTTCTCGCTTTCGGTGATTTCAAAGACGATCTGGTCAATGGGAAAGCCAGAGGCATCGGCCGCTTCGAGCGTGGTGCGAATGCAGCGCTCCGGGTTATAGACGGCATTGGGCATGAAGTTGATGCTGAGCAGCGCCGGCATCCTGAGTCTGGCGGCCTGCTCAATGGCCTTGATGCGGCACTGCTGGTCGAATCGGTAGCGGTTCTGCTCATTGATCTGGGCAAACACCCAGCCAGCCGGCTCATTGTTTGGGCCGCGTGCCAGTGCTTCGTAGGCAAAGATATCCTGGGTTTTCGCATTGACGATCGGCTGAAACGCCATAGTGAAGTCAAAGCCCAGCTGGATGTCGCCTGCGCATTTTGTGCAAGCGGCGGGGGGATGACCGTGGTGCATTTTAACCTGCGTGATTGGCTAGGTAATGATGGTGCGGCGATATCGGCATGGAGCCGGCGCACGGCCGGCTCCGCACAGGGGTTAGACGCCGTGCAGGCTGAGCTTGGCAAATAGCGCCTGATCGCGTTCCAGCCCCGGGTTGGTGGTGGTCAGCAACTGATCGCCGTAGAAAATCGAATTGGCACCGGCCAGGAAGCACAGCGCCTGCTCGGCTTCGCTCATCTGCTCGCGGCCGGCGGACAGGCGCACATAACTGCCCGGCATGCTGATGCGCGCGGCAGCGATGGTGCGGACGAACTCGAAGATATCGACCGCCGTGCGTTCGGCCAGCGGTGTGCCGGGGATCGGGACCAGATTGTTGATCGGCACCGATTCTGGCGGCGGGTCCAGACTGGCCAGCTTGGCGATCAGGCCGGCGCGATGGCGGCGGGTTTCGCCCATGCCGACGATGCCGCCGCTGCACACTTTCAGACCGGCGGCGCGCACGCTTTTCAGGGTGTCGAGCCGGTCCTGATAGGTGTGGGTGGTGACGATATCGCCGTAGAACTCCGGCGCGGTGTCGAGGTTATGGTTGTAGTAATCCAGACCGGCGGCCTTCAACTGCTCGGCCTGACCGTCCTTGAGGATGCCCAGCGTGACGCAGGTTTCCAGGCCCAGCGCCTTGACCGCCTTGACCATTTCGGCAACGGCGGCCATGTCCTTTTCCTTCGGGCCGCGCCAGGCTGCGCCCATGCAGAAGCGCCCGGAGCCCTGTTCCTTGGCGGCACGCGCGGCGGCTAGCACTTCTTCAGTGGACAGCAGGCGCTGCGTTTCCAGGCCGGTCTGGTAACGTTTGGATTGTGAACAGTAGCTGCAATCCTCGGAGCAGTTGCCGGTCTTGATCGACAGCAGGGTGGAGCGCTGGATGGCGTTGGGATCGAAGTTCTCGCGCAGGGTCTGCTGAGCCCGGAACATCAGATCGGCAAAGGGCAGTTCAAACAGTGCCAGTACCGCGTCCACGCTCCAGGCCGCCGTAGCAGCGGGCAGAGCGATGGGCGAGGTGGTCTGGGGAACGGGAATCGGGTGGTTCATGGCGGGTATTCTCACGGATGGATCGCGGCGCTAAAGATAACATCGCCGGCCCGGAAAACGAAAACCACGCCTTACCCCTGTGCTTAGCTGCGACATTCGATCTTGAGGACGAAATCGCGTGCCTCAGCGGCAATGTCGGCAGCGGTGCGCGTGCTGCGCGAGGGCCGACCTTGGCAGTCTACGCCGGCCGCGTCCAGAAAGGCCCGCGCCAGTGCTGCCTTGAGGGCGAAATTGACGTTCTGCGGAATATCACCGGTGATTTCATGGATGCGCGCCGCGTTCAGCTTGGCGGTGACCACGCCCACCACGGTGCCATCGCCATCGAGCAGCGGCCCGCCGCTGTTGCCGGACTGGGTTGGCGCGGTGAATTGCAGGGATCGGGTGTCGTCGCCGGGGCCAATCAGCGAGCTGATGTTACCGGTGGTGACCTGCGGTCCGGACCCGAGCAGACCGCCCAGCGGATAGCCGACCACCAGCACGGTTTCGCCGAGCCGCGCCTGCGGTCCGTCGCGAAAGCTGGCTACGCCGCCGAGCGGCGCCTCGGCACGCAGTAGGGCCAGATCATTGGTCGGATCGCTGAACACTGGCTCCAGTCGGCAGCGCTGGCGCGGTGAGCGGGCCATGATTTCGCGGGCGCCGTCGATCACATGATGGTTGGTGAGCACATAGCCATCGGCATGGACGCAGAAACCGGTGCCGCTGAAGCTGCTGTCCGCCGGGCGTTCGCGTGTGCCCGGCGCGGCGGGTGGCGCGGTGACCGGCAGGTGCAGACCAAAATGTGCGGCCAGTGCCGGCAAGCCTGCGGCAAAGCCCTGGCCGATGGCGCGGAATTTCCAGTGTCCCTGACGCCGATACAGCTCGGCCAGAATCATCGCGGTTTCGCCGCGTGTGCTCGGCGGCAGTGGAAACAGCAGCCGGGGCGTGCCCGCAGCATCGCCGAGCCAGGCGCGAATGCTGTTGAATACGCCAAAGGTGGTGCCGGGCGCGCTTCCAGGCCGCACCGCCAGCAGCAGAGCGATACGGGCAATATCCGCTGGCACCGCGTGCAGGTTGATGCGGAATTCGCCCGGTGGTGTAACGAACAGCACCGAGCCATCGCCGGAACGGGGCTGCTCGGCGCTGATCAGATCGCTCAGATCGCGCGCCTGGCCGCTGCCGTCCAGCAGCAGCGCACCAATTTGCGTGCGGCTGGTGAAGTCGTCATGCGGTTCACCGACGATGCCGATGGTGATCTGATGATCGTCAATCGGGCGATTATGCCCCGCTTGCAGTTCCTGCATGGTGCGTACTCCTGTTCCAAACCATCATGCCGGTGCGAGTGGCAACAGCTCGGCGAAATCGTGAATCGCCGGGAACTCGCTGCGTGGCTTGGGTGGCTGGGCGGAATCCGGGCGCAGCACCGATAGCAAATATGCGATGCCGTGGGCCTGCGCGCTGCGCAGGATGTCCAGGTTATCATCCACCAGCAGCGTGGTGGCCGGCTCGAAGGGTTCCAGCAGGGCCAGGCAGGGCCAGAAGGCGGCCTGTTCCTTGACCAGACCCAGATCATGGGCGCAGACGATGGCATCGAAATGCCCGGCCAGCCGGGTTTTCTCCATCTTCAACGCCAGACTGTCCTGATGGGCATTGGTCACCAGCACCACCCGCTTGCCGGCGGCGCGCAGCGCATCGAGAAAGTCCAGCACATGCGGATGCACGGCGATCAGGTGCTCGATCTCGCGCTTGAGGGTCAGGATGTCCAGCGCCAGTTCCCGGCTCCAGTAGTCCAGGCAATACCAGTCCAGCGTGCCTTCCACCGCCCGGGTGCGCTTGACCACCTCGGCGCGGGCTGTGGCCAGCGGCAGGCCATGGTGTGTGGCATAGCGCTGCGGAACCAGTTCCATCCAAAAATAATTGTCAAAGCGCAGGTCCAACAGAGTGCCATCCATGTCCAGCAGGACGGTATGGATGTCCGACCAGGGTAACGTCAGGGTCATGAGCGCAGGCTCCGCCGGCAAACGGCTTGGGTTTGGATTGTGTAGAATTAAAGCAAATCGCGCGGTGTGCGCGCGCTAACCGATCCGCGAGGTGTTTTGCGTCATGCCCGACGCTCCCGACATCGACTTGTGCGCTCTGGTGGAGCCGGTGCAGGCCATCGCCCGTGAGGCAGGGCGCCGGATCCTGGAGGTGTATGCTGCGGGATTCAGCGTCACCGCCAAGGCCGACCAGAGCCCGGTCACCGAAGCCGACATCGCCGCGCATGGCTGCATTGTACGCGGGCTGGCTGAGCTGACTCCGGGATTCCGGTTCTGTCTGAGGAGG
>DAITNL010000032.1:0-13679 GCA_036834665.1 Candidatus Competibacteraceae bacterium
CGATAAACCCGCTCTCAAAAAAAGGCGTTTCCATCACGCACACTCAGGCCGCGCCCCGCCGGGTATCGGTAGCATCCACCATGCACCGCCCCGCTATGCCCTGCTTTTGCATCACGCACCCTCGCTCCAGCATTTATGACCCGGCGTATCGGCCTGATACCGGCAGTACCTTTTAATTTTCAGTATCGCCTATCCTGAAGGATGACATTTGGAAATCGGCGTCTTACCGATCCCTATCCTCCCGACCGTGATCCCCCCATCCATAGGTCAATACGCCCCATGGCAAATACACTCATCAGGCGATTCCCGCGCGCGGTCGGCCTTCAACACCTGTGCCGGCTGTTCCTCGTGGTCGGCCTGTTGCTCACGGCAGCGATCGGCGCGGCTGAACCACCTACCGGCCCGATCTACAGCTTTGGCGTGGTACCGCAGCAGTCGGCGACCGAATTAGCGCGGACCTGGGTACCCCTGATCAACCTGCTGCAGGCGAAAAGCGGCCTGCAGCTACGCTTTGCCACCGCTCCCGATATTCCCAGCTTTGAGCGACGGCTGGCAGCGGGCGACTACGATTTCGCCTACATGAATCCCTATCACTACACCGTGTTTCACCACCAGCCCGGCTATCAGGTCTTCGCCAGGGAAAAGGACCGCCTGCTCAAGGGCATCGTCGTGGTACGCAAGGATTCACCCTACCGCGCGCTCGCCGATCTGCGCGGCCAGACCGTGGTCTTCCCGGCACCGGCATCCTTCGCCGCCACGGTACTGGTGCGGGCCGGTTTCGCTGGGCAGCACATCGCCATCACGCCGAAATTCGTTTCCTCCCATGATTCGGTCTATTTCAACGTGGCGCGGGGATTCTACCCGGCCGGCGGTGGCGTCATCCGCACTTTCGAGAACCTCGAACCGACGACCCGGGACCAGATGCGCATTCTCTGGACCAGCCAGGGCTACACGCCGCACGCACTCGCCGCCCATCCGCGTCTTGCCGCCGAGCCGGTCAAACGGCTGCAGGAGGCGATGCGGGCGCTGGACCATGACCCGGACGGACGGGCGGCCCTCGAAGGCATCGGCTTCAAGGGCATCGTTGCCGCCGGGGACGCCGACTATGATGCAGTGCGCAGCCTGCACCTCGAACTGCTCGAACCGCCGACCGAGAACTAGGGTATAAGAACCGATGTCGTTCCGGCTGAAAACGATTCTCGGCGTCGCCACTATCGAAGCGGTGCTGCTCACTCTACTGGTGTGGAGCGGATTGCGCTTTATCGAGCATTCGGCCGAGCAGGAATTCACCCAGCGGGCACAGGCAACCGCCAGGGCGTTCGCCGTCACGACCAAGAACGCGCTGATCGCCAGCGACCTGGCTTCTCTGCAAAGCTTCGTCCAGGAAGCCATGCGCTATCCAGGCGTGCTGTACGCGCGGGTGCGCAATGCCGAAGGCCACGAACTGGCCAGCGCCGGCGCGCCAGCCATGCTGGCACAGCCATTCAACGCCGATACCCACTTTGCCGACACCACCGATGGCGTGTTTGATACCGTGGGCGCGATCAGTGAGGCGGGCATGTTCTTTGGGCAGGTTGAGCTGGGTCTGTCGGCACAGGCGCTGCAGGCACTGGAAAGCGAGGCCCGGCATTCCGGCATTGGTCTGGCGCTGCTGGAAATGGTGCTGGTGGCGCTGTTCTCGCTGGCGCTGGGCGTGTACCTGACCCGGCAGTTGCACAACATCACTACGGGTTCCCAGCGCCTTGCGAATGGCGAACTGGGCTATCAGATACCGGTTCAGGGCCACGATGAACTGGCCGAAACCGCGCGCAGCTTTAATCTGATGTCGGCGCGGGTGCGCGAGGCCTACGCGGAACTGGCCGAGCGGGAAACGCATTGGCGGCGAATTCTGGAGAACATCCAGGACGGCATCCTCATCCTGGACTGCGCCGGGCGCATTACCGACTGCAGCCCGGCAGCGACTACCCTCTTCGCGCGTCCAGCCGAGCAGTTGCGCGGCATCGGGGCTTCGCACCTGTTCAGCGCCGCTGGCTGGAACGCAGTGCGCACCTTGCTGGAAGCACCCGATCCGGCGCAGGCGAACACGCTGTGCGAGATCGAGGGCCAGCGGCCGGACGGCAGCTGTTTTCCACTGGAAATCCACTGCACACCGCTGGACGACGATCAGGACAGTACCCTGGTCGTGGTGCGCGACATCAGTGCCCGGATCGCCGCAGAGGCCAATCTGCGACTGCGCAACCGCATCATCGAGGACAGCAGCAACGGCGTCGTGATCGCCGACGCTACCCGGCCCGATCAACCCATTCTCTATGTCAATCGGGCCTTTACCCGCATCACCGGCTACAGCGCCGCCGAAGTCCTGGGCCGTAACTGCCGCTTCCTGCAGGGGCCGAACACCGAGCACGCCGCGCTCGACGCACTGCGCCGGGCTCTGCGCGAATACAGCGATGTGCAGGTCATCTTGCGCAATTACGCCAAGGACGGCCGCGAGTTCTGGAACGAGCTGTCGATCAGCCCGATCCGCAACGGGCGCGGCGAGGTCACGCACTTCGTAGCCTTGCAAAATGACATCAGCGAACGGATCGAGGCGCAACGCCAGCTGGTCGCGCGCGAGAACTATCTGCGCCGGGTGATCAACTCCACCCATGACGCCATCATCGTCATCGACGCGCAGGGCCTGATCAAGTCATTCAACACCGGCGCCGAAGTCATGTTCGGCTACGACGCCGCCGAGGTCATCGGCCAGAATGTATCGCTGCTGGTGCCCGAGCCGCATCGGACGCAGCACGACCACTACCTGCGCCGCTACCGCGAGAGCGGAAATGCCGTCATGCTCGGCATCGAGCGCGAGTTCGAAGCCCAGCGCAAGGATGGCAGTCTATTTCCGATGGCGCTGCGGGTCAGCGAGATGCGGGAAGATGACCAGCTCCGCTTCATCGGCGTCATTCACGACATCAGCGTGCGCAAGTGCGCCGAGGATGCCCTGCGTGAGGCCAAGGAAGCAGCCGAGGCCGCCGCCGAGGCCAAGACGCAATTCCTCGCCAACATGAGCCATGAGATTCGCACACCGATGCATGGCGTGCTCGGCGCGCTGGAGATGCTGCGCGATTCGCCGCTGAGCACCGCGCAGCAGCGCTATTTGGATACCGCCAACACTTCGGCCGAGATTCTGCTGGCGCTGATCGACGAGATTCTGGACTTTTCCCGCCTCGAAGCCGGCAAGCTGCATATCGAAACCCTGGATTTCGAGCTGCGCCGCACTGTTGAGGATGTCACCGCCATGCTCGGCCAGCGTGCCCACATCAAGCATATCGAGCTGGCCTGTTTTATCGCCCCGGAAGCACCCGATCTACTGCAGGGCGACCCGATCCGCCTGCGCCAGGTGCTGACCAACCTGATCGGCAACGCCGTCAAATTCACCGAGAAGGGCGAGGTGGTGGTGAATGTCACCGTCGAGCCGGAGATCCCGTTGACACGGGGCGTCATGCTGCGCTTCGAGGTCCGCGACACCGGCATCGGCATTGCCGCCGACCAGCAGCCGCTGCTGTTCCAGCCCTTTGTCCAGGCTGATGGCTCGACCAGCCGCCGCTTCGGAGGCAGCGGTCTGGGCCTGAGCATCGCCCGGCGCCTGGTCGAACTGATGGGCGGCAGCATCGGCCTGGACAGTACGCCGGGGCGCGGTTCGCGCTTCTGGTTCCGCCTGCCATTCGCCGTCGCCACACCACGGGAAACCCGGTTGCGCGCTGATTTTTCCAACCAGCGCATCCTGATCGTCGATGACAACGCCACCAACCGCATCATCCTGCACCGCTACCTGACCGCCTGGCGGGTCCAGCCGGGCAGCGCCGCCGGTGGCGAGGAAGCGCTGGCGAAGCTGCAGGATGCCGCCAGCGCCGGCCGGCCTTACCATGTGGCGCTACTCGATTGCAATATGCCCGACATGGATGGTCTGCGCCTGGCCCGCTGCATCAAGACCGACCCGGCACTGACCGGAACCCGGGTGCTAATGCTCAGCTCGTCCAGCCAGGAATCTGCAGTCATCGCCGAACTGGGCATCGATATCTGGCTGGATAAACCGGTACGCCAACTGGACCTGCACGATGCCATCGCCACCGTACTCAACAAGGACAGCAGCTACCGCGCCCCGGCGGAACCGGTCTCGCGCCGTCACGACGACGGGCCGCGCTTCGCCGGCGAACGGGTGCTGCTGGTCGAGGACAATCCGATCAGCCAGGAACTCGGCCGGATGATGCTGCGTCAGCGCAACCTGCGCGTCGATGTCGCTAACAATGGTCTTGAGGCCATCGCCGCCGCACGGCAGCAGCCTTATGCCGTGATCTTCATGGACGTGCAGATGCCAGAGATGGACGGCTACGCAGCGACCCGGGAGATCCGCGCGTATGCGGCTGCCACCGGGCAAGCGCGGGTGCCGATCATCGCCCTCACCGCTCACGCCCTGCCCAGCGATCAGCAAAAATGCCTGGACGCGGGCATGGACGATTACCTGACCAAGCCCTATAGCGGCAGTTCGCTCGGCGCCATAGTGGCCCGCTGGCTGACGCGACCAGCCGGGCAGGTGCCGGGCGTGCTCGATCCGGCCAAGCTGGCGGAAGTGAAGAAGCTCATGGGCGTTCATTTCAGCGCGCTACTGGCCAAGTTCATCAGCGCCATCGACACGCAGTTGCAGCAGGCACAGGCTGCGCGCGCCAGCAGCAATCGCGAGCTACTGCTCGATGCCGTGCACAGTCTGAAGAACACCGCCGGTGATATCGGCGCGTCACGTCTGCACGCGCTAGCCACTGCGCTGGAAATACAGCTCAAGCATGGCGCATGCCCCAGCGATGATCTGGCCACACTGGAAACAGTGGTGCAGGAAGCGATGGCGGCCGCCACCCGACAATTGGAACAAGAGGCCCCGACATGACTGAGCAGCCGATGATAGAAGAACGCAAAATCTACTACGAGCGCATTCTGATCATCGATGATGAGGAAATCACCCGCATGATGCTGCGGCGGGTCCTGGAGGAAAGTGGCTACTGGGTTCTGGAGGCGGCCAATGGCCAGCAGGGACTGCAGACCTGCCTGCTGGAAAATCCTGATGCGGTGCTCATGGATGTACGCATGCCGATTATGAACGGCTTCGAGGCCTGCCAGGCCATCCGCCAGGAGCCGGCCATCTCCCGCGTTCCGATCCTGATGCTGACCAGCCTTGACGACGTGGTGGCCGTGCAACTGGCTTTCGATGCCGGGGCAACTGATTTTGTCACCAAGCCAATCAACTGGGCGCTGCTGGCACAGCGGGTCCGCTACGCGCTGCGGGCGCGGGAGATCGAGCGGCAGATGCGTGAGAACGAGGAGCAGCTGGCCCGTGCCCAGCGCATCGCCCGCCTCGGCTACTGGCGCTACGAGATCGCCGTCGATTGGCTCAACCTGTCGCTGGAACTGTGTCATCTCCTGGAGATCGACACGGTGCGCGGCATGACCGGCAGCGAGATGCGCGAGCATGTTCTGGAGGATGATCTGCCGCTGCTGGAGCGCTTCATCGCCGATTTCCTGCAGGAGCATGCCGAGGAAAGCGAAACCGAGATCCGCGTCCGCATCAAGAGCGGCCGGGTGCTGACCCTGTTTCTCTCCGCCAACCTGATGTATGACAAAAGCAATCAGGTGAACGTCATCTTTGGCGTGGCGCAGGATGTCACCGAACGCCGCGCCACCGAAGCGCGACTGAGCTACTTTGCCCATTTCGACCCGCTCACCGGCCTGCCCAACCGCGTGCTGTTCCGCGATCGCCTGATCCAGGTGATCAACGCCGCCCAGCGCGACGACCGGCGCTTTGCGATCATCCATCTCAACCTCGACCAGTTCCAGAAGGTCAACGCCTCGCTGGGCAATACCAACGCTGATCAGGTGCTGCAACGGCTGGTCGAGCGGCTCAAGGGTCTGCTGCGCGAGCGTGATTCCCTGTCGCGCTTTGGCGGTGATCACTTCGAGGTGATTCTGGCCGATATCCGCAGCGAGCATGAGGCGGCCGTGGTCGCCCAGCGGCTACTGGGCGCCTTTGATGTTCCGCTGCAATGCGCAGAGTGGGAAGTGCGGGTCTCGGCGACCCTGGGCATCGCCGTCTATCCCAACGATGGCACCGATGTCGAAACGCTGCTACTGCACGCCGCGACCGCCTACACCCGTGCCCTGGAACTCGGCGGCGCCCGCTACCAGTTCTACACCGCTGATCTGCACCATCAGGCAGTCGAGCGACTGAATCGGGAAGCGGCCCTGTGCCGGGCGCTGGAGCGCGATGAGTTCATTCTGTACTTCCAGCCGCGTTTCGATCTGCGCGAACGGCGCGTGACCGGTGCCGAGGCCCTGATCCGCTGGCAGCATCCCGAGTGGGGCCTGCAGATGCCTGATCACTTCATCGGCATCCTGGAGGACAATGGCCTGATCATCGAAGTTGGCGAATGGGTGCTGCGTCAGGCCTGCCGGGCCTTTCGTGACCTACCGCTGGCGGTCTCGATCAACCTGTCACCGCGGCAGTTCCAGCGCCCGGATCTGGCCGAGCGGATGCTACGCATTGTTCAGGAAGAGAATTTCCCGGCTGAACGACTGGAACTGGAGCTGACCGAGCGCCTGTTCATGCACGACGAGCAGCAGGCGGCTCTGACCCTGGCCGCCCTGCGCGAGAGCGGTATTCAGGTATCCATCGACGACTATGGCACCGGCTACTGTTCACTGCAGTATCTGAAGCGGCTGCCGGTCAATCTGCTCAAGATCGACCGGTCCTTCATCCGCTGCTTGACCGATGACCGCGCCGACCAGGCCATTGTCCGCTCCACCATCGAACTGTGCCACACGCTGAACGTCGAGGTGGTAGCCGAGGGCGTCGAGGACCGCGCTACTCTGGATGCGCTGCAGCATCTTGGCTGTGACGCGATTCAGGGCTATTACCTGTCGCGCCCGGTGCCGCTGGAGCAGATGCTTGAATGGCTCGGCGGTGCGGCGCTGGATACCCATTTCGCCCTGGATGCGTCCAACGGTCCGCCGCCAGCAGAGCAGACGTAATTGCAGCAGACTTCGCAGGCAGCCTGATCAGCGTCCCAGAATGCGGGCGTCCTGACATGGGCGGTGGAGTTGCTCCGGCCGGTCGATGCGCGCCAACCGCGTTTTTCCGTTCAGTGCAGCCATGCGGCCATGGCACTGCCTTTATGCGGGCAGCGCGACCGAAACACCCAGCGGCAGGCCGAGCAGCGCCAGCACCTGCTCCGCTGCGCGCACCCCCCGATAATTCGCCTCCTCGAAAATCGAGTAGCCGCTCAGATCCGCGTGGGCCAGGAACACCCGGTCCAGCGCGGCCTGCGTCAACTGCTGGCGGGCCGCGCCCCAGACAAAGCCGGGCCGGGGTCGCACCATGGCATGCCCCCAGCGCATCACATCCAGACGGGTCACCCAGTGGCGAATATCCGGATAGGGGCGCTCCAGCTCGCTCAGGATAGCCTCAGCCCAACTGGCCCAGGGTGTGCTCAGCAGGCGCTGCCGTTCCTGTTCCGGCGGACCATCGGCCAGGGCGTGATACCAGGTGAACACGGTACCGTCCCGATGTGCGGCCAGCTGCTGATGGTTGGCGACCACATAGCCAAGTGCGGCGCTGTCCTGAAGCACGTTATCCCAGCTCAGCGGCGCACCATGCCGCTCGGCGGGCAAGCCACGCAGGCTCAGGTTGGCCACCAGCCAGGGCGCGTATTGAAACTCACCGATCGCCGCACGCAGCGTCGCCGGCAGTTCGCGCAGCACCCGCGACGCCTGAAACAGCGGCGCCGCCCAGATCACCGCCTGCGCCAGCCAGCGCTCGCTGCGCGACTCGCCGGGCCGATAGACATCCACCCGCACCGCCCGATCCAGCCCCGAGACAGCAAACGCCAATGCGCCGGTGTGCAGATGCGGCGCCAGCCGCTCGCGCAGGCGCTGCACCAGCCAGCCATTTCCCGCCGGCCAGGTCAGCACGTCATCGCTATCGGCATCGCGGGCCTGGGCATCGCGGCTGGCAAAATAGTGAATACCCATCCAGGCTGAGGTATCGCCGGCATGGCATCCGTAATCGTCACGGCAGGCGTAATCGACGTAGCCGTGCAGCGGCAGCGAATCCAGCCCATTCTGCAACAGAAAATCGCGCATCGACACGCGGTCCAGGGCCAGCAGGTCCGGATCGCGGGCGCTGAAGTCGATCGGAATGGCAAAGGCCTTGCGGCCATCGGCCCCGCGCCGCTGCTGAAATGCATCCATCAGCGCCTGAAAGCGGCGGTACTGCTGCAGATCGCGCCCGCTGATCCCCACCTGCGGCCACAGTCCCTCCTGCCACAGGCCATGGGCGAACAGCCGTTCCCGCGGCGCGAAGCTGATATAGCGCTCATCGTAGACCGGGATGGCGGCGTAGGGATCACCCTGCAACACCCCGAAATCGGCCAGCAGTTCGCGTACCGCGCGGCTTTCCTGGGTAGGAAATGGCAGATAGTGCGCGCCCCAGGGATAGGCGCTGATCGCGTTGCTGCCGCTGCGGGCATTGCCGCCCACCTCGCATTCCAGCTCCAGGATCACGAAATCGTGAAAGCCCGCCTTTTGCAGCGCCCAGCCCGCCGACAGCCCGGCGATGCCCCCCCCGACGATCACCACCGGTGCCTTGCGGGTCACATCCGGCTCGGGCAACTGCCCATCGCGCAGCCGATGCCCCAGCACCTGATCAGCGCCGACGAGGGTGCCGGGCGGCAGTGCTGGCACGGCGTTAGCGTGCCGCCACCCGGTCCAGACCGTCGTGCCGGCAGCAGTCGCCATGCCCCCGAGCGCGGCCAGAAAATGGCGGCGCTTCAAGGGCCCCCCGGTCCGCATCCACTGTGCCCGGCACTAACGCCCGGAACGGCTTCGCGTCTACTATTGCCATATTCAACCCCTAATAATTGACTGGGATTAACTGGTGTTGCGTGGACCGCTTCCGGTCCATCGATTCCGCCCGATCCTCAAGGACCGAAGGAACCCGCCTCAATGACACGCGAGATCCCACGCGAGCAAACCGACACCGAAGCCCTGCCCCCGAGCGGAGCGCAGCCGGAGATGGGTGACAACCGGGCCCGCGCCCTGGTGCACGAACTGCACGTTCAGCGCATGGAACTGGAGATCCAGAAGGAAGAGCTGCGCCGGGTCAGTGCCGAACTGGAGCAGTCACGCAACCAGTTCTCGCTGTTGTTCCATCAGGCGCCGATCGGCTATCTGGTGCTCAACGAAATCGGCCTGATCTACGAGGTCAACGAGACCTTCTGTCGCATGGTCGAGCGTGCGCGCAGCCGCCTGCTGGGCAATTCCTTCGCCGATTGTCTGGAGCGCAACAGCCAGGATCCGTTTCTCGGCCGCTATCCGGGCTTTTTCCGCAAACCCGCTGGCAAGAGCCTGGAAGCGATGGTCCGCCGCGAGCGTGGTGCCGCCTTTTACGCTCATCTCGAAGGCACCACCATCCGCACCGCACTCGGCAGCCGGCCGGTCGATGGCACGCCGCTGCTGCTGCTGGCGGTGACCCACATCAGTGAGCGCAAGTGGGCCGAGGAAAAACGCCTGCAACTGGAGCGGCAGATGCAACAGACCCAGCGCCTGGAAAGCCTCGGCGTATTGGCTGGCGGTATCGCCCATGACTTCAACAACCTGCTGGCTATCATCCTCGGCAATGCCAATCTGGCCATGGAGGAACTGCCGACCGATTCGCCGGTTCGCGACAGTCTACACGCCATCGAAGCCACCTCGCTGCGCGCCGCCGAGCTGTGCCGGCAGATGCTCGCCTACTCCGGCAAGGGCTGGTTCGCCATCGAGACCATGGACCTGAACGCGCTGATCGACGAGATGGTCGCGCTGCTCAAGGCCTCCATCGCCAAGAAAACCACGCTCAACCTGACTCTGGATGCGGATCTGCCGGCGCTGCGCGGCGATCCGAGCCAGATCCGCCAGGTGGTGATGAACCTGGTGATCAATGCCGCCGAGGCGATCGGCGACGAGGGCGGCGTAGTAACGATTTCCACCGGCGCGCTCAAATGCACCCATGAGGAACTGAGCGATGCCTATCTGAACGAAACCCTGAATGGCGGCCTGTATGCCTGGCTGGAAATCGCCGACAGCGGCTGTGGCATGGACGCGGATACCCAGCGTCGCATCTTCGAGCCCTTTTTTACCACCAAGTTTACCGGGCGCGGTCTGGGCCTGTCGGCGGTGCTGGGCATTGTGCGCGGCCATCACGGCGCGTTGCGGGTGCGCAGCGCACTGGGCCAGGGCACCACGATTCGCGTCTTTCTGCCGGCGCTGCAAACTGCACACACTGAAACCGGCACCGCTGCCGAGGTCGCGCATGCCGACTGGCGCGGCACGGGCACCATTCTGCTGGTCGATGATGAGGAATCGGTGCGCGTCATGGTCGGCCGCATGCTGGAACGGCTCGGCTTTCAGGTGCTGACCGCCGCCAATGGCCGCGAGGCGCTGTATCTCTATCAGGCGCGGCGGGCGCGCATCGTCATGGTGCTGCTCGACCTGACCATGCCAGTCATGGATGGTGAGGAAGCCTTTAACGCGCTGCGCCGCATCAATCCGCAGTTGCGCGTGGTGCTGTCGAGTGGCTTTACCGAAAGCGAGATCGCGCCGCGCTTTGCCGGGCTCGGCCTGGCCGGCTTCCTGCAAAAACCCTATGCCCTGTACGACCTGGCCCGCTGCCTGCACCGGGTGCTCAACAGCCCACTGCCGACCTGATCAGCCGCCGAGCGCCTCGCGCAGCCGCGCCAGCCCGATCGGCTTGGTCAGGGTCTGTACCGAACGCAAACCGTTGAACTCGGCCAGCGCCCGCGCATCACGGGCATAATCGGGACTGTAGCCGGTGATGATGATCAGGTGCGCGTCGTACTGCTGCTCCATCAGCCAGAGCACCAGCTCGTTACCGTCCATCTCCGGCATCACCATATCCATGACGATGGTAGTAGGCCGCAGGGCGTGATAGGCCTCCTGAAAGGCGCGGCCCTGGGTGGTCACCCGCACCTCGTAACCCAGACCCACCGCCACCTTGCGCACCAGTTCGCCAAATTCCGGTTCATCATCAATCACCAGCAGTCGTTTTTCGCTCATCGGCCCTGTCCTTCTCGCTGTATTTCTGAAATCGTCAGGGGATCAGCCCATCGATCCCCATCCTATAGCAGCGCCCGGCTATCCTGCCGATTGCTCGGTTGCATGCAGTTTCAGCACGACATGCTTCAAGCCCGGATCCTCGGCATCGCCATGCACGGTAAAACCCAGCGCCTGATCCAGTTGCAGCATGCGCCGATTCTCGGTCAGCACCTCGCCATAGATTTCCTGGATACCACGGGCGCGCGCGTAGTGAATAATTCGCCGCATCAGCAGGTTACCCAGCCCCAGGCGCATGAAGGCGCGGTCAATCAGGATCGAATACTCGGCACGCTCGTTGTTGGGGTCGGCGCTGAGATTGACGATCCCGTAAACCTCGGCCTTGCCGGGCAGACCCGGACCGACCGCGACCAGCGCCATTTCCCGATGGTAGTCGATCTGGGTCAGCGGCGTAGCCATCTCATGCGACAGCTCGCGGATGGGCTGGAAGAAGCGCAGCCGCAGATCCTCCGATGAGGCGCGCGCCACCAGATCGCGCAACGGCGGCTCGTCCTCGGGCAGCACCGGCCGCAACAGCAGTTCACGGCCATCGGACAGGTGCAGGCTTTCCTCAAGATCCTTCGGATAGGGGCGGATCGCCAGCCGCTGCACGGGTATGCCCGGCAACAGCGGTGCCAGGCGCACCCGCGCATCCAGGGCCAGCACCCCATGGGGGCCGGCGCGCAGCGGATTGATGCTCAACTCGGCCAGTGCATCCAGATCAATCACCATCTGCGCCACCTTGACCAGGGTCAGCGCCAGGGCGTTGAGATCGGCGCGCCGCAGCAGGGTGTAGCGCAGCCGCTGATAGATGCGGGTCTGGGCCATGATCTCGCGCGCCAGATGCATGTTGAGCGGCGGCAGGCCATAGGCCAGATCGTTGATGATCTCGGCCTCGGTGCCGCCATGGCCGAAGTAGATCACCGGGCCAAAGTGCTCGCCGGCGCGCACGCCAAGCGTCATTTCATAGGCGCCATCGCGCGGCACCATCGGTTGCAGGATGAAGCCGTTGAAGCGCGCCGCCGGTGCCGTGCTGCGCAACTGCATCAGCATGGCCACTGCCGCCTGACGCACAGCCTCGGCACCGCGCAGATGACCGACGATGCCGCCGACTTGCTCACGGCTGACCACGTCGGGGGAAATGATTTTCAGCGCCAGTGGTCGATCGATCTGGGCGGCAAGGGTCGCGGCCTCGCCGGGAGAATGCGCCAGATAGGTCTCCAGCACCGGAATGCCATAGGCAGCCAGCAACTGCATCGCCTCATGGGTGTTGAGCTGGCGGCGGCCGGCGGCCAGGGCAGCGTTGATCACCGCGCGCGCAGCCGCCACGTCGGGGGTGAATTCCTCAGGCAGCGAGGGCGGCGTTTCCATCAGCAGGGCCTGATTGCGCTTGTACTGGACAATGCGCATGAACGCTTGCACTGCGGCATCGGCGGTTTCATAGGTCGGCACCTGGCGCTGCACCAGCTTGCGACGGGCCTCGGCGCCGGTGCGCGGCCCGGGGAAACTGGCGATGATGCAGCGCGGGCTATTGGCGAGACGCTCGATCAGTGCATCGGCGACCGCGCTGGTTTCGCTGAGCGCATTGGGAGTCTTGATCACCAGCACGCCATCGACACCGGGATCAGTCAGCAGCAGGTCCAGGGCCTGCCCATAGGCGCGGGCGTCGGCGCGATCACCCAGATCAACCGGATTGGGCGCGACGCTGGATTCGACCTGTCGTTCCAGACCGCGCTGGGTGCCCTCGGACAGTTGCGCCAGCCGGCCACCAAAGCGCTGCAGGGTATCGGTGGCCAGCCGGCTCATGCTGGCGCTATTGCTGAGAATCACCAGACGATCGCTGTTGACGCGCTTGGCGGCCTTGAGCACCTCGACCATCTGCAGCAGTTCGTCGCTGTCCTCGACGCGCAGCAGGCCGGCGCGGCGAAAGGCAGCAGCGTACACCGCATCATCCGGCTCAGCGGGATAGCCGCGCGGCTTGAGAACGATCACCGGCTTGGTGCGCGCTACGCGCCGCGCCGCCGACATGAACTTGCGCGCATCGGGGATGTGCTCCAGATACAGCAGGATGGCGCGGGTGCGATAGTCGCCGGCCAGATAATCAAGGATATCGGCTATGTCGATATCGAGACTGTCGCCGAGGTGCACCAGATGACTGAAGCCAAAGCCGTAATGATTGCCAATATCCAGCGCGGTCTGGGCGATGGTGCCCGATTCGCTGATCAGGGCGACATCGCCGGGCAGCAGGGCCTGCCGGTTGAGGCTGACATTGAGTTTATGACCGGGAACATTGAGCGCCTGCGAGCCGGGGCCGAGCACCCGCAGCAGGTACGGACGGGCGGCATCGAGAATCGCCTGATGCAGGGCGGCGCGTTCGCTGGCGGGCATGCCGCGCGCCTCGTTGATCAGCACCGCCGCGCGCGCGCCGCGTTCGCCAAGCTGCGTGATCAGGTCCGGCACCTCGCGCAGCGGTCGGGTGATGATCGCCAGCGATGGCGGCAGCG
>DAITNL010000032.1:13689-16467 GCA_036834665.1 Candidatus Competibacteraceae bacterium
CTGGCCACGTCGCGATAGGCAATGGCGCCTTCCAGCGCCCAGCGCTTGGCGTCGACCGGCATGATCGGCCCCTGAAAGCCGCTGCTCATCAGGTTGCGGGAGATGATCGCCTCAGCTTCGCCACCGCCACAGATCAGGGCGATGCTCTTGGGATGGAACAGGTATTCAAAGTTGCGAATGGTCATGATGAATCAGTCTGGATCGGGGGAAGAGTACGGAGCTCATATGCGGCGGTCAGGATCAAGGCATCACCTGCCGCCATTCGTGTTCGTAGTAGCGCACCAGAATCTGGTTATTCAGGCGGTTGATCTCGGCATCGACCGGCGTCATGTCCGGCGGAAACAGCAGCAGACCGGTCATGATATCCGGGGTCAGGAAGCGCAGGCCGGGCGGATAGCGCAGCGGCGCCTGCCAGGACTCGCGCCCGGCCAGGGCATAGCCCCATTCGCCAAAGGCCGGCACATAGGCATGATAGGGTGTTACCTGTAAACCGGCGCTTTCCAGAGTGCGCACGATGCACCAGAACGAGCGGCGCGCGTACAGCGGCGAGGTGGTCTGCACGACGGCCAGACCGCGCGCGGCCAGATGCCGTTCCAGCAGGCGATAGAACACCGTGCTGTACAGCTTGCCGAGGGCGTGGTTGCTCGGGTCGGGGAAATCGACCACGATGAAATCGAAGGTGTCGGCGTTCTCTTCCAGCCAGGAAAAGGCGTCGGCGTTGATCACCCGGACCTTGGGTGAATTCAGGGCATTGCCGTTCAGCGGCGTCAGCAGCGGATGCGTAGCGAACAGCCGGGTCATCTCCGGATCCAGATCGACCAAGGTCACCGCTTCGACCGTGGCATGGCGCAGAATCTCGCGCACCGCCAGCCCGTCGCCACCGCCGAGCACCAGCACCCGGCGCGCCCAGGGCACTGCGCTCAGCCCCGGATGCACCAGCGCTTCGTGATAGCGGTATTCGTCGCGGGAGCTAAATTGCAGGTTGCCGTTGAGAAACAGCCGCAGATCATCCTTCCAGCGGGTGACGACGATGCGCTGATAGGGCGAGCGCAGGGCCAGAATGATTTCATCGCTGTAGAGATTTTCCTCGGCCAGGGTCGTGAGCCGGTCGGCGGCGACAAAACCGGTCAACAGCGCCAGCAGCGCGGCCATGCACAGACCGCGCAGACCCGCCGCCACACCCAGTTGTTCGCGGAACAGCCACAGGGCCCAGGCTGCCACCAGCACGTTCAGCAGACCAAACAGCAGGCTGGTACGCACCAGGCCCAGATGCGGCACCAGCAGCACCGGGAACAGCAGCGACACCGCCAGCGCGCCGAGATAATCCAGGGTCAGCACCTGCGCCACCAGATCCTTGAAGGCGAATTGCTGCTTGAGAATGCGCATCACCAGCGGAATTTCCAGCCCGACCAGAATGCCCACCGCCAGCACCAGCCCATACAGCGCCAAGCGGAACGCCCCCGACCAGGCAAAAACCAGAAACAGCAGCGGCGCGGAAAAGCCACCGAGCAGGCCCACAGCGAGTTCAATCTGGATAAAGCGGGCAATCAGGCCGCGCACCACATAGCGCGAAAGCCACGAACCGATGCCCATGGCAAACAGGTAACAGCCGATGACGGTCGAGAACTGGGTGACCGAATCACCCAGCAGGTAGCTGGCCAGGGTCCCGGCGAGCAGCTCATAGACCAGCCCGCAGGAAGCGATGACGAAAACCGAGACCAGCAGCGCATGGCTCATGGTGATGGGGATATCGGGTTGACGGTGTCGTTAATCGTGCTTTGAGCAGCGGTTCCGGGCTACTTGTGGTAAATGCCGCGCACCGCACCCGGCGTGCTGCCCGGTTCGCTGCGGCTTTCGCTGGCGCCGAGCAGACTCCAGCCCCGGTACTGGGCAGTGGCGAACAGCGCCAGAATGAGCAGGCCGCTGATCAGATAGCCGCGCAACATGGTCGATCCTCCCGCTCAGTCATCGTCATCCTTCCGGCTGCTGCCGCTGCTGCCAGCAGCGCCATAATCACTCTCCGCCCAGCGCGCCCGCTCAAAGGCACCCACCCGCCACCAAAACCAGGCTGGCAGCAGCAGCAGGCCGAGCAGGGCCAGAAAGAAATTGCTCCAGCTGGGCACATCGCGCCAGATGCTGAAGGTTGCCGTCACCGGCGGCGCAGCAGCAGCCCGCTCGCTTTCAATTGTCAGGTAGTAAAGACCCGCCGGAACCGTGGTCAGCAGGGCTTCGTCACTGGCGCTGCCCTCGGACCAGCGTTCGCCCTCGTCGATGCCCTGGTAGTAATCGATCTCGCGGCTGACCGCGTAACGGGCGCCGCTTTGCTGCTCGATCAGCGCCATGTCCAGATACAGCCAGTTGTTATCCAGATTGGTCTGCACCTGGATCAGCACATTGCTCGGCCGGCCGCTCAAGGCGAACGGCGCGCTGCTCAGCAGCTTGTCCTGGGTGCTGGCATCGAAGGTAAAGGTCTGCTGATGCACACGCTGATCGGCGCCCAGCAGCAGCGTCAGCACCTGCGCGATCAGCAGCAGACCCAGAAAAAGCCGGCGCAGCCGGCGCAGTTTCGGTCGCTGCGCTTCGTAAGGTGAGGGCTGGCTGGCGGCGATACCGACGCGCGGCGGCAAGGGCCCGCTCAGTTGAAAGGCGGTCTGAACGGTTTGCGCTTCGATGTAGCTGCCCAGCGACCAGACGATCTCGCGTTCACTGCGCTCGCAACTGAGTTGCAGCGGCGGGGCGATGTAGTCGCTGACCTCGACGCTCTCCCCGACTGCGACC
>DAITNL010000032.1:16477-22698 GCA_036834665.1 Candidatus Competibacteraceae bacterium
CCGCCAGTAAAACTCGCCGAGTACATAACTGACCCGGGCCTGGGCGGTCTGGAAGTGCCGATAGCGGTGTTCCTGGTAGCGTGCCTCGGCCTTGGCGCCCAGACCGCTCACCTCCGGCAGATCACTGAGGGTGCGTACCTGGCTCCAGTGGCCGTTGTATTCCACCAGCCAGCAAAAGCCCTGCTCGCGATGAAACAGCAGGTATTCGCTCCATTCGTAATCGACGCCCTCGACGCTGACGCAGCGCCGCAGGTAACCGATGGCCTGATAGTCGATCCCGGACAGGGTGCCGTGCGCACCCAGCGGAATCAGCGGCTCATAGGTGAGGCGGGACTGGAAGGTCGAGAGAATGCGGAAGTTGTCGTCGCTCAGGTCGATGACCGCGCCGCAGGTGCCGCAGGCCAGGCTCTCACTGCGTCCCGGCGCGCGAATGGTCAGGCTGCTGGCACAGTTTGGGCATTGAAACGCGCGTGCGTCCAGGCCGGCATCCACTTCCCAGCCGGCCGGCGGCACCGGGCGCAACTGCTCCAGTCGCAAATCATCAAAGCGCACCGGTTCGCCCATGAAGACCAGGGGCGGCGTTTCGCTGTAATCCAGGGTGGCGAAGGCGTTGCCGCTGGCCTGCAAATCGACCAGTGCCGCGTCATAGCCCGGGCCAACGCGAATCGGCAGCTCGCCCTCGCCGCCGATGCAGCGGGTGTTCTCGATATTGGTGACCTGGAACACCCGGCCCTTGAGCGTCACCGCGTCACCGGCGTGCAGCTCGGCCAGGGCTGGCAGCGGCTCGGGCGGTGTGATGTTGAAGGTCAGCGCATACTGGCCGAGGGTTTCGCCCAGCCAGCCGCCGCGCTGGTTGTCGAACAACAGGTACCACTCATTCCACAGACCCTGGCTGTAGCGCAACTGGATGCGCCCGACCACGGTAAAGCGGCTCTTGCGGTAAACGCCCGTGGTGCCAAGCTGGATCGGCGAAGGATCAGGCAGCAGCTCGGCCATCCTGCCGACGTTTTCCAGATCCAGATCGTGGCGGATCAGGGTGCTCCTGCAATAGGTGCACACGGTCAGGATCGACGCAGCGGACTGGAAACTGATCGCGGCGCCGCAAGAGGGGCAATTGGTGGTTTTCATGGGCGCTCCGATCCGAACTCCGGGCCGCGCCGGCCAAATGGGCTATGCAGGCTGCCCAGAAGCGCAAGCGTCATCATAGTTCTCGTTTTATAGCGGCTGGCGGTAGAACGGTTTTGATCATACCCGATGCCCGGGCCGGCGAATACCGCGTGCCTAAGGTTAGAATAGAGCTCAACGCCCGCGCGCAGGAGACGACCTTGAGCACGCAGAATCCCCATGCCATCACCACGCTGGCCACGCCCGCACCAAACGGGCCAGCTGCCCTGCCAAGCGCGGTCGCCGATTATGTGCATCAGGCCCTCGCGGCGCGCACCCGGCAGAGCTATCAGGACGATTTGCAGCGTTTCCTGAACTGGGGTGGCACACTGCCCTGCTCAGCGGAACAACTGGCCACGTATCTAGCCGCGCACGGCGCAAGCCATGCTCCGGCCACACTGGGCCGCTGGACGGTCAGCCTCGGCCGCGCCCACACCACACTCGGCTACGAAAATCCGGCGCGCAGCGATCTGGTCAAGGCCACCCTGCGCGGCATCCGCCGCCAGCGCGGCTGCGCGCAACGTCAGGTTGCCCCGGCGCTGCGCGATGATCTGCTGCGCATGGTCGCCGCATTGAGTGACTCGCCGCGCGATGTCCGCGACCGGGCGCTGCTGCTGCTCGGCTTTGCCGCCGCACTGCGCCGCTCGGAACTGGTGGCACTGACCACGGCGGATATAGCCTTTGATGCCGCTGGCCTGACTATTAACGTGCGCCGCTCCAAGACTGATCCGGAAGGGCGCGGGCGGCGCATCGGCATTCCCCGGGCGCGCGGCCCGATATGCCCGGTGCAGGCACTGGAAACCTGGCTGGCGCGGGCGCTGCTGCTGCCGGGCATGCCACCTTTGGGACCGGCGCCGCTGTTTCGGCCCATCAACAAGCATGGTCAGATCAGTGCGCAGGCCCTGACCGGCCATGCCGTCGCCGTCATCGTCAAGCAGCGCGCCACTGCGGCCGGACTGCTCGCCGAGCACTACTCGGGCCATTCGCTGCGGGCCGGCTTTTGCACCGCTGCTGCGCTCAACGGTGCATCCTATTGGCAGATTCGTAAGATTTCCGGCCACCGCAGCCATGCCGTGCTCGACCGCTATATCCGCGACACGCAACTGTTCCAGGACAACCCCTTGACCCAGCTTTTCTAGGGCGTAGCCAAGCCGGTGCACGCCATTGGCCAGGAACGTTTTCCCGCAACGGTGGTATAGTGTTAAGGAATTTCACGCCCGGGTCGGCCCGGGTCCTACCGATCGTCGATATTCTCACCCGGACCCCCTGCTTGCTCCATCCATGAAACTGTTTTTCCAGCGCTATCTGCCCGATCCGCACCAGTTGCGCAGCCACAAGAGCCTGCGCTTCCTCGGTGAGCTGCTGCACGACCCCTGGCTGTGGCACTTCAACCGCCGCTCGACGGTGCGCGGCCTGGCGATCGGCGCGTTCTATGCCTTCGTACCGTTTCCCTGGCAAATGCTGCTGGCCGCGATCACTGCAGTCTGGCTGCGTTTCAACCTGCCGGTAGCGGTAGCGATGGTCTGGATCACCAACCCGCTGACCATGGCGCCGATCGCCTTCGTGAACTACCGCCTGGGCGAATGGCTGTTGGGCCGTCCGCCGGGCGAATGGGTCTTTGAACCCTCGCTGGACTGGCTGCTGCGCCAGGCCAGCGAAATCGGCCTGCCACTGCTGGTGGGTTCCATGGCCATGGCCGTCATCGCCGGCATTGTCACCTTCTGCACCGCTCATCTGCTGTGGCGCTGGCATATTATCAACCGGTTCCGTCGCCGCCACCGGTTCGCTGTCGGCTAAGTGCCCCGCCTGATAACCGCTGTCCAGCCCGGAACTCCGTTTCGGGCCTTTTTCACTTCAAGGTAGTGTTTCGCGCATGTCATCTCCAATCCCCTCCTTCGAGCAACTGGCCCTGTCGCCGGCGCTGCTGCACATCCTGCAGGACATGGGCTATGAAGCCCCCTCGCCGATTCAGGCGGCCTGCATCCCCTACCTGCTGGACGGCCATGACCTGATCGGTCAGGCCCAGACCGGCACCGGCAAAACTGCCGCCTTCGCCCTGCCGGTACTCGAACGGCTGGATCTCGACAACCGCCAGCCACAGGCGCTGGTGCTCACTCCGACCCGCGAGCTGGCCATCCAGGTCGCTGAGGCGTTTCAGGGCTACGCGCGCCATCTGCCGGGCTTCCACGTCCTGCCGATCTACGGCGGCCAGATCATGAGCACCCAGCTGCGCCAGCTCAAGCGCGGCCCGCATGTGATCGTGGGCACGCCGGGGCGGATCATGGATCACCTGCGCCGGGAAAGCCTGAATCTGGAAGGCCTGCGCACCGTGGTGCTCGATGAGGCCGATGAAATGCTGCGCATGGGCTTCATCGATGATGTCGACTGGATTCTGGAGCATACCCCGGCGCAGCGGCAGGTAGCGCTGTTCTCGGCGACCATGCCCGAGCCGATCCGCCGTGTGGCCCATCGCCATTTGCGCGAGCCGCATGAAGTCAAGATCAAGTCCAGCACGGCCACGGTCGCCACCATCGCGCAGCGCTACTGGCAGGTCAGCGGTCTGCACAAGCTCGACGCCCTGACCCGCATTCTCGAAGTCGAGGACGTTGACGCCACCCTGATCTTCGTCCGCACCAAGACCGCCACCACTGAATTGGCCGAGCGGCTGGAAGCGCGCGGCTATGCCTGTGCCACCCTGCACGGCGACATGAGCCAGGCACTGCGCGAGAAAACCATCGAGCAGTTTAGAAACAACGGTCTGGACATCGTCATCGCCACCGATGTCGCCGCGCGCGGTCTGGACGTGCCGCGCATCAGCCACGTGATCAACTACGACATTCCCTACGACACCGAGGCCTACATCCACCGCATCGGCCGCACCGGTCGCGCCGGCCGTGAAGGTCACGCCATTTTGTTCGTCGCGCCGCGCGAGATGCGCATGCTGCGCGCGATCGAAAAAGCCACCCGCCAGCCGATCACACCGATGCAGCCGCCCAGCCGGGCCGCGATCGCCGATCATCGCCAGAATCAGTTCAAGCAGCAGATTCTCGATACCCTGGCTACGGAAGACTTGGCGTTCTTCCACGAACTGACCGCGCGCATCGAACAGGAGCAGGACATCAGCGCCCGCGATATCGCCGCCGCGCTGGCCTATCTGGTGCAGCGCGAGCGGCCACTGCAGGTCGATGACAGCGCCGCCGGCCACGACCCCGAACCGCCCAGCGCCATGCCGGCGGGCGACGCACCTGACAGCCGGCCGCGCAAGCCACGCGAACGGGCACACCCGGGCGATGCCAATCTGGTGCGCTACCGGGTCGAGGTCGGCAGCCGCCACGGTGCCACGCCGCAGAATCTGGTCGGGGCTATCGCTAACGAAGCCGGTCTGGAAAGCCGCTACATTGGCCGCATCGAAATCCACGACGATTACAGCACCGTAGATTTGCCCGACGGCATGCCCGCCGAAATCTTCCGCCATCTGCAAAAGGTGCGGATACGGCAATTCATGCTCAACATCAGCCGGGTCGAGGCCGGCGGCGAAACCGATTCGCGGCCGGCGGCGAAACCCGCCACCCGGCGCCCCCGGCCACCCCGGAGTGAGCAGAGCGACGCACCACCGCGCAAGCCGCGCAAGAAAACACCCTAAAACGCCCTGATCCCCGGCCCTGTTACCCACTGCGTTCACCGGAGAGACCTGCCATGCTGACTGTCTATGGTTGTCCCAAAACTCGCTCAGCCCGCGTGGTCTGGGCGCTGGAAGAAGCCGGAGCCGAATACGCCTACCACAAGGTCGATCTCTTTGTGGGCGCCGGTCGCCAGCCGGATTATCTGGCGCTCAATCCCGCCGGCAAGGTGCCGACTCTGATCGATGGCACGCTGACCCTCAGCGAATCGGCGGCAATCTGCACCTACATCGGTGACCGCTTCCCGGCCAGTGGCCTGACGCCACAGGGCGATATAGCGGCGCGGGCCTGCTATAACCAGTGGTGTTATTTCGCGCTCAGCGAGCTGGAGCAGCCGCTGTGGACCCTGGCCAAGCACCGCTTTGCCCTGCCGGAAACGCGGCGGGTGCCGGCGATTCTTGAAACCGCGCAATGGGAATTCAGCGTTGCCGCCCGGATTCTGGCCCTGGGCCTGGGCGAGCGCGAATTCATCAGCGGCGACCGCTTCAGCGCCGCCGACATCCTGATCGCTCATACCCTCGCCTGGGCGCACGCCTTCGCCCTGCCGCTTGGGCACGCCAATCTCGATGCCTACGCCGCGCGTCTGCTGGCCCGTCCGGCCTTCATCCGCGCCCAGGCCCGTGAACTGGCCGGCTAGGCAACGCCCCTTCCCAGGAATTTTGCACAGGACTTCGTAATGACAGCCCGCAACCTGATGAACCCGGAACTGGTGACGCTGCGCCCTACCGACACGGTCGCAACCGCCGCCACGCACATCCTGAAACACCATCTGCGCCATCTGGCAGTTGTCGATGAACAGGGCCGCTACCTGGGCACCTTCGGTATTTATTCCCTGCTGCAACTGACCCTGCCCAAGGCAGTGACCATGGCCGAAGGGCTGAGCGATGTATCCTTCATCACGGAAACCGCCCAGGATCTGGCCACACGCCTGCGCGAGCGCGGCGCCGAACAGGTCGGCAACTGGCTGAGCACCGATGATCCGATCGCCCATCCCGAAACCCCGGCGATGGAAGTGGTGGTGCTGATGCTGCGTGGCCACACCAGCGTACCGGTGGTGGACAAGGCCAGCCAGCGTCTGGAAGGCATGATTTCATCCTGGAACGTGGTGGAAAAACTGCTCGGGGAGAATTGTTAAATGCACGAATCCACTACGGCAGTCGCATCCACCGGCGCCATGATCATGGCGGCGATTCTGTTTGTGATCACCTACGCGGTGATCATGAGCGAGAAGATCAACCGTGCCATCGTTTCGCTGCTGGCGGCGGGGCTGATGATCGTGCTGGGGATTTTGAACCAGGAAGCGGCAATCCGCGGCATCGACTTCAACACCATCGGCCTGCTGATCGGCATGATGGTGATCGTCGCCATCACCCGCCA
>DAITNL010000033.1:0-22589 GCA_036834665.1 Candidatus Competibacteraceae bacterium
GGAAAAGGCCCAGCAGGATGCCGAGGTCGCCCGCGCCAAAAATTGCGAAATTGCCCGCAGGAACGTTGATGTTCTGCAAAGCGAGCGCCCGGTGGTCAAGACCGATGCCGAGGGCAAGAAAATAACCATCAGCGATGAGCAGCGCGCCCAGGAACTGCAAAAGGCGCGCAAGGACCAGGATTATTTCTGCAACCCCTGATGCTGTTGCGTCCGGCCGTGGCCGGCCATGTCACCTGCACCCCTGCAAACCCCACTACCCCGCATCCTGATTCAAGGCCCTGTCCATGCGCGTATCCCGTTTTCCGCTCTTTACCGTCAAGGAAACCCCGGCTGATGCCGAGATTGTCAGTCATCAGCTCATGCTGCGTGCCGGGCTGATTCGCAAGCTCGCTGCTGGCGTCTATACCTGGTTGCCGCTGGGTTTGCGCGTGCTGCGCCGGGTCGAGGCCGTCGTGCGCGAGGAGATGAACCGCGCCGGTGCCCTGGAACTGTTCATGCCGGCGGTGCAGCCAGCCGAGCTGTGGCAGGAGTCCGGCCGCTGGCAGAAGTACGGTCCAGAATTGTTGCGCATCAAGGATCGCCATGACCGGGACTTCTGCTTTGGTCCAACCCACGAGGAAGTGATCACCGATCTGTTTCGGCGTGAAATCAAGAGCTACAAGCAATTACCGGTTAATTACTACCAGATCCAGACCAAGTTCCGTGATGAGGTGCGGCCGCGCTTTGGCGTGATGCGGGCGCGTGAATTCCTGATGAAGGACGCCTATTCCTTCCATCTCGATGCTGCCTCACTGCAGGACACCTACGACACCATGTACCGGGCCTATTCACGCATTTTCAGCCGGCTGGGCTTGAAATTCCGCGCGGTCCTGGCTGATACCGGCAGCATCGGCGGCGCGCTATCGCACGAGTTCCATGTGCTGGCCGAGTCCGGCGAGGATGCGATCGCCTTTGCCGATGGCAGTGACTATGCGGCCAATGTCGAACTGGCCGAGGCGGTCGCGCCCGCTGGCGAGCGGCCAACACCGGCAGATGCGCTGCAGCGGGTGCACACGCCGTCGATCAAGACCATTACCGAGCTGTGTGACTTCCTGCACATTCCCGCCACGCGCACGGTCAAGGCGGTGGTGGTCGAAGGCGAGGACGGGCAGCCGGTGCTGCTGCTGGTGCGCGGCGATCATGAGGTCAATCCGATCAAGGCCGAGAAACTGCCGCAGGTGAAAGCGCCGCTGGTGTTCGCCAGTCCCGAGGCGATCCGCGCCGCCTTTGGCGCCAGCCCCGGCTCGCTGGGTGCGGTTGGCTTCAGCGGCACGGTGATTGCCGACCGCGCGGTGGCGAACATGGTCGATTTCGTCACCGGCGCCAATCAGGATGACTGGCATCTGACCGGGGTCAATTTCGGTCGTGATTGCCCCGAGCCGCAGCGTGCCGATATCCGCAGCGTGGTAGACGGAGATCCCAGCCCCGACGGCTGTGGCAGGCTGGCCATCGCCCGCGGCATCGAAGTCGGCCATATTTTCCAGCTCGGCACCAAGTACAGCGCCGCGTTGCAGGCCGAGGTGCTCAAGGAAAACGGTCAGACGGGCGTCGTGACCATGGGCTGCTATGGCATCGGCGTATCGCGGGTGGTGGCGGCAGCCATCGAGCAGAATCATGACCCGCGCGGCATCATCTGGCCGGCGGCGATGGCGCCCTTTCAGGTGGCGCTGCTGCCGATTGGCAGCGGCCGTTCGGCGGCGGTGCGCGAGGCTACCGAGACCCTGTATCAGACTCTGCTGGCAGCAGGCATCGAGGTGTTGCTGGATGATCGCGATGCCCGTCCCGGCGTGATGTTCGCTGATATGGAACTGATCGGCATTCCGCATCGGGTAGTGGTCAGCGAACGCAATCTGGCTGCCGGGCAGGTCGAGTATCGCGGTCGGCGTGATGCGGAAAGTCAGATGGTGGCTTGGGAAGAATTGCCCGGCTGGCTGGGTGCACGGCTGGCGGCGGAGCGCGCCGCATGTGATCCGGACCGGGTTGCAGCGGGCTGAGCGCGGCAAAAGTTATCCACAGAACCTGTGGATAACTCTGTGGATAACTTTAGCATGAAGCCGGTAACTGTGCGTCCTCGCTCACATAATGACAATTTGATGACTTTTTGATCATTGGTTTTTTGTTTTTTATTTCAGTTGCTTGTATTTAAATTGCGGAATTTGGCGAAGATTTTGCGGCGAAATGGGGCGCGACGCGCACCAGGGAATGGCACTGCATAAGCCTGTGGATAAGTCAAGTCCCTCGGTAGCTGGGTCCATGGCCAGTCGAGATGGCGGTCATGTGATCCGGAAGCCGGGCTGGGTATGCGGTGGGCATTTTTCGCAGTCAACGGCGCTGACCTGGGCCAGCGGTGGACCCTGCCAGAGCCAGTTGCGCAGGGCGAGCACGGCGCGTTCCTCGCCACAGGCCAGTACCTCGACCCGCCGATCCGGCAGGTTGCGCACATAGCCGCTCAGGCCCAGCGTCTGGGCGCGCTCGGCGGTGGCGTAGCGAAAGCCAACGCCCTGCACGCGGCCGCTGACCTGGCAGCGTAGGCATAGGATGCTCATGGCGTGGATCTCGCTGTCGGAGGCGCTGCGATGCGTGTCGCCAGCATGGCCGCACTGACGCTGCCCAGATGGGTATCGACCAGCGCGCCGCTGGGGTCGATCAGGAACGTGGTCGGCAAGCCCTGCACGGCTAAGCCGGGTACCGGCCTGGCCGCGCCGAGGGCGATGGGAAAGGTCACGCCCAGGCGCTCGGTGAACAGGCGCAGTTCGCTGGCGGGCAGGTCTTCGAAGTTGATACCGATTACTGTCGCCCGGTCAGCGTGCTGCTCGTGAAAGGTCTGGAGTTCGGGCATTTCCAGCAGGCAGGGTACGCACCAGCTGGCCCAGAAGTTGACGATCACCCAACGGCCGCGAAAATCCGCCAGCTGCACCGCCTGTCCGTTCAGGCCGGGCAGGGTGAAATTCAGTGGCCGCGCCCCGGCGCTCAGGCTGGCCAGCAACAGTGCCAGTATCCAGGCCAGACACAGGCCGGCGCGACCGGGACTCATGCGGAAGACGGGGGGCGACATGGGGGTATTCTCCTGCGCGGAGGTCTGGCGGAACCCGCTCGGGCAACGATGGATCAGAGGGAACCGGAGGCGTTGACCGGCAAGGGCGGACTGGCCTGCTCCCGGGCGCGGATGGCCTGGTCGCGCGCATCGAGGGCATGCTGGCGGGCATTGTCATAGGCGCCGGCTTCCAGTTCGCTTTGCGCTTTCAGCAGCAGTTGACGCGCTGTCTGCAGCGTGGCGGCGGCGGGCGGCGCGATGCTGGTTTGCTCGGCGACATGAATGGCCTGCCGGGCATCGCTCATTTCCTGCACGGGCGCGCTGGCGCAGGCGACCAGCGCCAGGCAGGCAACAGCCAGCGACGAAGATCGGAGCCGGTTAGGCAAAGTCTTGAAAGGACGGCGGAACCGCTGCATTGCGTCTGTCGGGATCAGAAGAAAAAGTGTCACTATCAAGCAAGCTAGCACCGGCCATTCGCGTCGTCAAGCAAGCGCGACGCAGCGGTGAGCCGGCATGCGGATTGCGCCAAATGACGGTGTGAAGGAGAAAAATACATGGCCGATATCCTGATTTTGTACTACAGCCGGACTGGCGGCACGGCGGAAATGGCCCGGCAAATTGCCCGTGGTGTCGAACAGGTGCCCGGCATGAGCGCGCGCTTGCGGACCGTGCCGGCGGTGTCAAGCGTTTGCGAGGCAGTCGAGGATGACATTCCCGCTGCCGGACCGCCCTATGTCTGTGCCGATGATCTGCGTGAATGTGCCGGACTGGCATTGGGCAGTCCGACTCGTTTTGGCAACATGGCCGCGCCGCTGAAATACTTTCTCGATTCGACTGGCGGGTTGTGGCTAGCAGGTGCGTTGGTCGGCAAGCCCGCAGCGGTGTTCACTTCGGCATCGACACTGCACGGCGGCCATGAATCGACGCTGCTGAGCATGATGCTGCCGCTGTTGCATCATGGCATGCTGCTGGTCGGTGTGCCGTTTACTGAAGCTGCGCTTAGCGAAACGCGCGCCGGCGGTACGCCCTATGGGCCGAGTCACTGGTCGGGACCCGCGTCGAGCGCGGTGCTAGACGCCGAAGAAAAGCAGTTGTGTCGGGCATTGGGGCGGCGTCTGGCGGAGCTGGCCTGGCGTCTGCGCGAGCCGACGCCATGAGCCGGCTCTGGTACACGCTGGCGCTGGGCGCTTATTTTGGCCTGCTGGGGGTATTAACGCTGTGGTTCGCCTGGCTGGAGCCGGCGGCGCGTATCCCGGTGACGCTGGTATTACTGGTGCTGGTGGCGCCGCTGCTGGCTCCGTTGCGCGGCCTGTTGCATGGTCGTCCTTATACTTTTGCCTGGACCAGTTTCCTGGCGCTGTTCTATTTCACGGTCGGGGTGTTCAATGCTGCGGGCCCGATGGTGCGGCCCTGGCTGGCCTGGCTGGAAATAACCTGCAGTGTGCTGCTGTTCCTGGGTGCGATTCTGTTCGTGCGCGAGCGGCGGCGGCTGGCATCGCCGCCGGCCTGAACCGGGTGCCCGGCGCCGGGAACTGTTGCCGATGGCGCGGGTCTTCTACCATGCGGGATGACCACGCCCGGTGTGAAAATTAGCACTTGCAAGCGGGTTTGTTCTTGTGTAATATTCCTATTCTCTGATGCGGGGTGGAGCAGTCCGGTAGCTCGTCGGGCTCATAACCCGAAGGTCGTAGGTTCAAATCCTGCCCCCGCTACCAGTTTTACAAGGAAGCCCGTTGAGGGCTTTTTTTGTGCCGGCTGTCGCGAGGCGGGCCCGGAATGCCGGGTTCGCAGTGATGGCCTGAAAGGCCGCACGGTGAGTGGCGGCCAGTCGCCGTGGTGCCCGACCTTAGCGTCCCTGTGCTGTTTGCGCCGCGGTGGATCGACCAGCTTCGTAAAGCGAGTGGGCCGCAGGCCCCTTTTTTGTTTCCGGTGATCGAAATGCGCCAGGATGTTCAAACGCTCAGGCGGTTGTTGGCGGCCGTGGTGGAAGCCATGGGCTATGAATTAGTCGGCGTGGAATTTCATGCCCGGTATGCAAATGCGCTGTTGCGCATTTATATCGACAGCGAAAACGGTATCACCCTGGATGATTGCCAGCGGGTCAGTCATCAGGTCAGCGGGATCCTGGATGTTGAGGATCTGATCGCCGGGCAGTACACGCTAGAAGTGTCCTCGCCCGGGCTGGAGCGCCCCTTGTTCGAGGCGCGGCATTTCGAGCGCTTTGCCGGTTCCGAGGTGCGTATCCAGTTGCGCGAACTACAGGAAGGTCGGCGCAAGCTGCTTGGGCGCTTGCTGGGCATGCAGGGCGATGAGGTGGTGATCGTCGATAGCGACGGGCGGGAATGGCGGGTACTGCTGGAGCGGATCGAAAAGGCGCGGCTAGTGCCAGCGCTCTAAGGCATGGCGGCGAGGTGCGAATCCGGCTGGGAGACAGAGCAACATGCGCGGTAAAGAGATTAAAGAAAGCAATAAGGAAATCCTGCTGGTAGTGGATGCCGTCTCCAACGAGAAAGGGGTCAACAAGGAAGTCATCTTCAGCGCGCTGGAAACCGCGCTGGCCTCGGCAGCCAAGAAACGCTATGAGGGCGGCGATCCCGACGTGCGGGTGGTGATCAACCGGCGCAGTGGCGCTTACGAGACGATCCGGCGCTGGCTGGTGGTTGCCGATGACGCGCCGATCGAAAGTCCCGAGCGGCAGTTGCGCCTGGCCGATGCCCGTGTGTTGCGGGCCAATGCCGAGGTCGGTGAATTCGTCGAGACCTTGCTGGAGAACGCGGATTTCGGCGGGCGCATCGCCGCGCAGACCGCCAAGCAGGTCATCGTACAGAAGGTGCGCGATGCCGAACGCGCCCAGATCGTCGATGCCTATCTGCATCGCAAGGGCGAGTTGATCAGCGGTGTGGTCAAGCGCCTTGAACGCGGCGACCTGATCGTCGATGTCGGGGGCAATGTCGAAGCCAGGATTGCCCGCGAGGACCTGATTCCGCGCGAATCGGTGCGCATCGGCGACCGGGTGCGCGGCTACCTCAAGGATGTGCGCGCCGAGAGCAAGGGGCCGCAACTGTTCATCAGTCGCGTGGCGCCGGAATATCTGGAGGCGCTGTTCACCCTGGAGGTGCCCGAGATCAATCAGGGCATCATTGAAATCAAGGGTGCCGCCCGTGATCCTGGCTCGCGCGCCAAGATCGCCGTCAAGAGCAAGGATGCGCGCATCGATCCGATTGGCGCCTGTGTCGGCATGCGCGGCGCCCGGGTGCAGAGTGTCACCAACGAACTGGCCGGTGAGCGTATCGATATCGTCCAGTGGGATGATGAGTCCATCCGCTTTGTCATGAATGCCATGTCGCCGGCGGAAGTTGAGTCGATCATCGTCGATGAAGACACTCACAGCATGGACATCATCGTCACCGATGAACGGCAGCTGGCCCAGGCGATCGGCAAGGGCGGTCAGAACGTGCAGTTGGCCAGCCGCCTGACCGGCTGGACCCTGAACGTGATCACCCGTGCCCAGGACCAGGCCCGGCGTGGCCAGGAAGATAGCGCGCTGTTGCAACTGTTCAGCGATCACCTCGGCGTTGATGAGGAAGTTGCGGCGATCCTGGTGCGCGAAGGCTTTGCCAGCCTCGAGGAAGTCGCTTATGTACCGGCGCACGAGATGCTGGAGATTGAGGAATTCGACGAGGGCCTGGTTGAGGAGCTGCGCGGGCGGGCGCGCGATGTGCTGCTGACCCGGGCGATTGCCGCCGAGGAACAACTGGGCCATGACCAGCCGGCTGACGACCTGCTGCGCATGGAAGGCATGGACAGGGCGCTGGCGTTCACGCTGGCTAGCCGTGGCATCAAGACCATGGACGATCTGGCCGAGTTATCGGTGGATGATCTGAACGAAATCGCCCAACTGGGTGAAGAGCGGGCCGCGCGGCTGATCATGACGGCGCGGGCGCCTTGGTTTTCGCAGAACGAGCGGTAGGGCCGGCTCGTCTTGAGGGTGGTGAGATGACGGATGTAACGGTCAAGCAGTTCGCGACGGTCGTCGGCATACCGGTGGATCGCCTGCTGGAGCAGTTCGCCGAGGCCGGAATCACGGTATCCGGGGCGGATGCTGCGATCACGGAAAAACAGAAGCTGGATCTCTTGGCGCATCTGCGCAAGAGCCATGGCAACCGGCCGGTTCCAGGGGCGAGTGAACCCAAGCGGATCACGCTCAAGCGTAAGACGCACAGCGAGATCAGGATGACCGGCGGTGCCGCCGGCCAGGTCAAGACGGTGAGTGTCGAGGTACGTAAGAAGCGTACCTACGTCAAGCGCAGTCTGGTCGAGGACGAGGCAGCGCGCCCTGCCGTAGAGGCAGCCGGGGCGGTCGCGCCGGTTCCAGCTCCGGCATCGGTTGCCGCCGAAGTGAACGTGCCTCCGGTGGCGGTTGCCCCGGTTCAGTCCGAAGCTGTCGCTGCGCTGTCCGGGGCGGTATCCGCGCCGGTGCTGGAAAGCACGCCGGTGGTCGAATCATCGCCGGCCGCGCCGGAGGATGCAGCGTCGCCGCAGCCTGTGGAAACGCCCCAGCCCCAGCCTTCAGCGACTGCACCCCGCTCGCGGAGTGACGATGCGCGCCCACGGTCTGGTGCTGGCGGTGCCCGCCGCAGCCCGGAACGGCCCGCTGCCCCTCGGAGTGGCAGTGGCAGTGGCAGTGGCGATGCGCGTATTCGCAAGAGCGATATGGGGCCGGTGGCGAGCCAGGTACAGCGACGCGCCGATGTCGAAGCAGCGGCAGAAGCCGAAGTCAAGGCACGCAAACGCGCCGAGAATCCGCCTGCACCGCCGATCATCGCCGTGCCTCCACCGGCGGCACCCGCTACGCCGGATGCCCGGGCCCGCAAGCGCCCTGATGCCCCGCCGCGTCCCGCTGCTGCTGCCAAGCGCCGTAGTGAACCTGCGGCTGATGCCGGCCGGCGCCGTGATGAGGGTCCGGGTGATGCCGGGCTGGCTCGTGCTGGGCGCGGCGAAGCAGACGGCGGCGATCGCCGCAAGTCCAAGAAATCCCGTGGTGGCAAGGGTGCCGCGCCGGCCATGCAGCAGCGCCATGGCTTCGCCAAGCCCACCGCACCGGTGGTGCGTGAAGTGGCGCTGCCCGAATCGATCAGCGTCGCTGATCTGGCGCAGCGCATGTCGGTCAAGGCCGCCGAGGTGGTCAAGAACCTGTTCAAGATGGGGCTGATGGTCACCATCAACCAGGTCATCGATCAGGAAACCGCAGCGCTGGTGGTCGAGGAAATGGGCCACACCTACAAGCTGCTCAACGAGAATGCGCTGGAAGAAGAGCTGGCCGCTGAGAGCGGTGCTAGCGATGCAGTACCGCGGCCGCCGGTGGTGACCATCATGGGTCACGTCGACCATGGCAAGACCTCGCTGCTCGACTACATTCGCCGCACCCGCGTTGCTGCCGGCGAGGCGGGTGGCATCACCCAGCACATCGGTGCCTATCACGTCCGTACTTCCAAGGGCGTGGTGACCTTCCTCGATACCCCCGGTCATGCCGCGTTTACCGCAATGCGTGCCCGTGGCGCCAAGGCCACCGACATCGTCGTGCTGGTGGTGGCCGCTGATGATGGCGTCATGCCGCAGACCCTGGAAGCTATTCAGCATGCCCGCGCCGCCGGCGTACCGATCGTGGTCGCGGTCAACAAGATGGACAAGTCGGCCGCCGATCCGGAACGGGTGAAGAGCGAACTGTCGGTGCAGGGCGTGATTTCCGAGGAATGGGGCGGCGAGAATCTGTTTGCCTATGTGTCCGCCAAGAGCGGCTTGGGCATCGACGATCTGCTCGACAAGATCCTGGTGCAGGCCGAGGTGCTGGAGCTGAAGTCGCCGGTGGATGGCGTAGCCAAGGGTGTGGTGATCGAATCGCGCCTGGACAAGGGCCGCGGCCCGGTGGCGACCGTGCTGGTGCAGCAGGGTACCCTGCGCAAGGGCGATGTGATCCTCAGCGGTCTGGAGCACGGCCGGGTGCGCGCCATGCTCAATGAGAACGGGCAGGGCGTCGGCGAGGCCGGGCCATCGATTCCGGTCGAAGTGCTGGGTCTGTCGGGCGCGCCCAAGGCCGGTGACGAGGTGATCGTGGTCGCCGACGAGCGCAAGGCCCGCGAAATCGCCATGTTCCGCCAGGGCAAGATGCGCGAGGAGCAGACCAAGAAGCAGCAGATCAGCCTCGACGGCATTTTCGGCCAGTTCGAGGCCGGTCAGGTCAATGTGCTCAACGTGGTGTTCAAGGCCGACGTGCAGGGTTCCGCCGAGGCGATTTTCGATGCCCTGAATCGCCTGTCCACCGACGAAGTGCGGGTCAAGATCGTCGCCAGCGGCGTCGGTGGTCTCACCGAATCGGATGTCAACCTGGCCCACAATGCCAAGGCGATCATCATCGGCTTCAACGTGCGCGCCGATAGCGTGGCGAAGAAGCTCGCTGAGGAAGAAGGGCTGAAACTGCACTACTACAGTGTCATCTACGAGCTGATCGACGATGTCAAGAAAGCCATGGTCGGCATGCTCAAGCCGGAATTCCGCGAGGACATCATCGGTCTGGCCGATGTGCGTCAGGTGTTCCGCTCGCCCAAGTTTGGCGTGGTGGCCGGCTGCATGGTGGTCGATGGCGTGGTGCGGCGCAATAACCCGATCCGGGTGCTGCGCCAGAACGTGGTCATCTTCGAGGGCGCGCTCGATTCGCTGCGTCGCTTCAAGGACGATGTCAGCGAAGTGCGCGCCGGCACCGAATGCGGCATGGGCGTGAAGAACTACAACGACATCCGCGAGGGCGATCATATCGAGGTCTTCGAGCGGGTGCAGGTGACGCGCACGCTCTGATATGCCGTTTGCGCCGCTGACAAGTCCGATGAGCCTGGAACGAGGTCGATGATGAAGCCCACTCCGCGTACCCGCCGTGTTGGCGAGCAGATTCGCCGTGATCTGGCCGAACTGATCCGCGATGAGCTGCGTGATCCGCGTCTGGCGCTGCTGTCGATGACCAGCGTCGAGGTCAGTCGCGATATGGCCTATGCGCGGATCTATGTCACCCTGGTCGGCGATGCGTCCGAGCGCGCCGAGCGGGTGGCCGAGCTCAATCGCGCAGCACCGCTGCTGCGGCGCGAGCTGGGTCGGCGTTTGCGGCTGCGGGTCATTCCCCGGCTGGAATTCCGCTACGACGAGGTGGTGGAACGCGGTGCGCAGCTGTCGGCGCTGATCGATGCGGCAGTGGCCGCCGATGCCCGGCGGCATCGCGATGATAGCGGTGCCCCCGACGCTGCGCCGGCCGCTGGAGACGATGGGCATGAATAGCCGGCCACGTCGCCCGGTGAACGGTGTGCTGCTGCTGGACAAGCCGGTCGGCTTGACCTCCAACGCGGCGCTGCAGGCGGTCAAGCGCCTGTATCAGGCCGCCAAGGCCGGTCATACCGGCAGCCTCGACCCGCTGGCCAGTGGCCTGCTGCCGATCTGCCTGGGCGAAGCGACCAAGATGTCCGGCTTTCTGCTCAATGCCGATAAGGCCTATCACTTCACCTGCCGTCTGGGTGTCACGACCGCTACGGGCGATGCCGAGGGTGCGGTACTCGATACCCGGCCGGTCGGTGCGCTGGATCGGGCGCGGATCGAAGCGGCGCTGGCCGGGTTTATTGGCCCGATTCAGCAGGTCCCGCCGATGTATTCGGCGCTCAAGCGTGCTGGCCAGCCGTTGTACAAGCTGGCGCGCCAGGGCATCGAAGTGGTACGCGAGCCGCGCGCGGTGACCATCCACGAATTGCGTCTGCTGCGCGTTGCCGGCGCGGAGCTGGAATGTGAGCTGCGCTGTTCCAAGGGCACCTATGTGCGGACTCTGGCGGTCGATCTGGGCGAAGTGCTTGGCTGTGGTGCGCACATCACCGCCCTGCGCCGCACTGCGGTTGCGCCTTACGACGCCACGCGCATGGTGACCCTGGACGTGCTGCGCGAGCAGGCCGAACAGGGCCTGGCGGTGCTGGATGCGCTGTTGCTGCCGCAGGATAGTGCGGTCGCGCACTGGCCGGCAGTGCACCTGCGGGGTGATGCCGCCTTTTATCTGCGCCAGGGTCAGCCCGTGCTGGTGCCCAAGGCGCCCACCCAGGGCTGGGTGCGGCTGTACGAGGGCGAACAGCCGTTCCTGGGCATTGGTGAAGTCCTCGACGATGGCCGCATTGCACCGCGTCGCCTGCTGGCCTCCTGACCGCGCCGGCCTGGTCCGCTTGTTGACTGACCCCTGTGGGGGTTAACATTCGTCTTTTAAGTCAAGTGATTCAACGGATTCAACACAACCGAATTGGAGTCTGACCCCCATGCCGCTCAATACCGAACAAAAGTCGCAGATCGTGCGCGATTACCAGCGTGATGGCGCCGATACCGGATCGCCTGAAGTGCAGGTCGCATTGCTGACGGGCCGCATCAACGGCCTGCAGCCGCACTTTGGGGTGCACCGCAAGGATCATCATTCCCGGCGCGGCTTGCTGAAGATGGTCAACCAGCGCCGTAAGCTGCTTGATTACCTCAAGCGCCGGGATCTGCAGCGCTATCAGGACCTGATCAGCCGCCTCGGCCTGCGTCGCTGAGGTTTTCCACCGCTCTTTTGCTGCACAGGACGCTTTCGTGACGCCCATCAAGAAGACATTTCAGTACGGTCAGCACACCGTCACCCTGGAAACCGGCGAGATCGCCCGGCAGGCCAGCGGTGCGGTTCTGGTCAACATGGCCGATACCGTGGTGCTGGTCACCGTGGTCGCCGAGCGGGAAACCGAGCAGACGCGCGATTTCCTGCCGTTGCGGGTAGATTACCAGGAACGCACCTACGCGGCGGGCCGTATTCCCGGGGGCTTTTTCCGTCGCGAGGGCCGTCCTTCCGAGAGCGAGACGCTGACTGCCCGGCTGATTGACCGCCCGCTGCGCCCGCTGTTCGCCGAGGGCTTCACCAACGAAGTGCAGATCATCGCCACGGTGATGTCGCTCAACAACGAGGTGGACCCGGAAATTCCGGCCCTGCTCGGTGCTTCAGCGGCGGTAGCGCTGTCGGGCGTGCCCTTTAGCGGTCCGATTGGCGCGGCCCGGGTCGGCTATCACGATGGTCAGTACCTGCTGAATCCTACCCGCAGCGAGCTCAAGACCTCGCAACTGGACCTGGTAGTCGCCGGGACCGAGCGGGCGGTGCTGATGGTCGAGTCCGAGGCCGAGGAACTGTCCGAGGCGGTCATGCTCGGCGCGGTGCTGTTTGGCCATGCGCAGATGCAGGCGGCGATCCGTGCCATCAACGAGCTGGTGGTCGAAGCCGGCGTAAAGCCCTGGGATTGGCAGGCGCCGCCCGCCGATACGGCGCTGGAAACCGCCTTGCGTGCCGCCGCTGAAGCCGCCTTGACCGCTGCCTATCAGGTGCCGGAAAAACAGGTTCGCCAGCAGCAGGTGCGGGCGATCCGCGAGCAGGCCATCGCCCAGCTCAGCGCCGGCGAGAACGGCTGGAGCACGGCTGCGGTCGAAAATGCCTTCGCGACGCTGGAAAGCAGTATTGTCCGCGGCCGCATTCTGGCCGGTGAGCCGCGCATCGACGGTCGCGATACCCGCACCGTGCGGCCGATCACCGTCCGGGTCGGCGTGCTACCCCGCACCCACGGTTCGGCGCTATTCACCCGCGGTGAGACCCAGGCGCTGGTGGTGACCACGCTCGGCACTGAGCGTGACGCACAGGTCATTGATGCCATCGGCGGCGAGTATCGCCAGTCCTTCCTGCTGCACTACAACTTTCCGCCCTACTCGGTCGGCGAGATTGGCCAGGTCGGCAGTCCCAAGCGCCGCGAGATCGGTCATGGCCGGCTCGCCAAGCGCGGCGTGCAGGCGATCATGCCCAAGCCCGAGAAATTCCCGTACACGGTGCGCGTGGTTTCGGAAATCACCGAGTCCAACGGCTCCAGTTCGATGGCCTCGGTGTGCGGCGCCAGTCTGGCGCTGATGGATGCCGGCGTGCCGATCAAGGCCCCGGTGGCCGGTATCGCCATGGGCCTGATCAAGGAAGCCGACCGCTTCGCCGTGCTCACCGACATCATCGGTGACGAGGATCACCTCGGCGACATGGACTTCAAGGTTGCCGGCACCACGGCAGGCGTCACCGCCCTGCAGATGGACATCAAGATCGACGGCATCACCGGCGAGATCATGGAACAGGCCCTGGCCCAGGCGCGTGAAGGTCGCCTGCACATCCTCAGCCGGATGAGCAGCGCCATCGACAAGCCCAGCCAGGAACTGTCCGAGTACGCGCCGCGCTATACCACCTTGCGCATCAATCCGGAAAAGATCCGTGACGTGATCGGCAAGGGTGGCGTGACCATTCGCTCCATCACCGAGGAAACCGGTGCCACCATCGACATTTCCGACGATGGCGTGATCAAGATCGCTGCGGTGAATAAGACCGCCGGTGACGAAGCCCGCCGCCGTATCGAGCAGATCACCGCCGATGTCGATGTCGGCCAGATCTACGAAGGCAAGGTGGTGCGGATCATGGACTTTGGCGCGTTCGTGGCGATCCTGCCCGGTCGCGATGGCATGGTGCATATCTCGCAGATCTGCGAGGAGCGGGTGCAGAACGTCACCGATAAGCTGACGGTCGGCGACGTGGTCAAGGTGCGGGTGATGGAGATCGACAAGCAGGGCCGCATCCGCCTGACCATGAAGGGCCTGAACTGAGCCCGAAGGCCGGCCGTCGCGCGCGGCTTGCCTTGATTTGCCTGCTTCAAGTATAGTCCGCGTTCCCGCCGCCCGGATTGGGCGGCATCCCGGAGAGGTGGCCGAGCGGTCGAAGGCGCAGCACTGGAAATGCTGTTTAGGGGTAACTCTAACGAGGGTTCGAATCCCTCTCTCTCCGCCACGTTCCGCAGTAGCGTCCAGTCTGGGAGCGACCCGTGTCGATCCTGGAGGACAGTTTCAATGGCGGCCCGTACCGGTCCCCTCGCGACGACAAGCTGTGAACCCCGTCAGGCCCGGAAGGGAGCAGCGGCAGCAGTGGCCTCGGGCGCCGGGGTGTGGCGGGTAGGGGCCGCCGCCCTTTCCAGGGCAGTGCCGGTTTTCTTCGCTATCGAGGCAGCCCATGAGCTACCAGGTTCTGGCCCGCAAGTGGCGACCGCGCAATTTTCATGAGCTGGTCGGCCAGGAGCACGTGGTCCGCGCCCTCACCAATGCTCTCGACCGGCAGCGTCTGCATCACGCCTTCCTGTTCACCGGCACCCGCGGCGTCGGCAAGACCACTATCGCCCGGATCTTCGCCAAATCGCTAAACTGCGAGACCGGCATCACCTCCGCGCCGTGCGGGGTCTGCGGCGCCTGTCAGGAAATCGACGCCGGCCGCTTCATGGACCTGATCGAGGTCGATGCCGCTTCGCGCACCAAGGTCGAGGACACCCGCGACCTGCTGGAAAACGTGCAGTACGCGCCCAGCCGCGGGCGCTTCAAGGTGTACCTGATCGACGAAGTGCACATGCTGTCCACGCACAGCTTCAATGCGCTGCTGAAAACCCTGGAAGAACCGCCGCCGCATGTGAAATTCCTGCTGGCGACTACCGATCCGCAGAAACTGCCGGTGACCATCCTGTCGCGCTGTCTGCAATTCAGCCTCAAGCGCCTGCCGGTAGCGCTGATTGTCGGGCAACTGGCACGGGTGCTGGACGCTGAGGGCATCGCCTACGAGGCGGCAGCGCTGCGCCTGCTGGCGCGGGCCGGCGATGGCAGCATGCGCGATGCTCTGAGTCTGCTCGATCAGGCCATTGCCTTTGGCAGTGGTCAGATCGAGATTGCGGCGGTGGGTGCCATGCTCGGCAGCATTGAGCGACGGCGGGTGATCGGCCTGCTGGAGGCGCTGGCGGCTGCCGATGTTCCGGCCGTGCTGGCGCAGGTGGCGGCGCTGGACGAGCAGGCACCCGACTATGCCGTCGTGCTGGCCGAACTGCTGATCCTGTTGCAGCGGGTGGCGCTGGCGCAGGTGGCGCCGGCGACCGTGGCTGAAGAAGCCGAATTCGATCCCGACGCGCTGCACCGTTTGGCGGCGCTGCTGCCGGCGGAAGACCTGCAGTTGTTCTACCAGATTGCCCTGCTGGGCCGGCGCGATCTGCCGCTGGCGCCAGAGCCGCGCGGCGGCTTCGAGATGGTGCTGTTGCGCATGCTGTGCTTTCGGCCCGATTCTGGCGATGAGCGAAATCAGAGTGCCCGTGCACCGGCGCCGGTGCCGGTAGCGCGTCCGGTCGCGGTGACTGCAGCATCCGCACCAGTCGCTGCGCCACGGCCCGTGTCACCTGTGGTGATGGATGCCACACCGGAAACGGCCTGGCATGCTCTGGTGGCGCAACTGGCGCTGCCGGGTATTGCCGGACAGGTGGCCAAGAATTGCGCCCTGCTGACACGCGACGGCGGCCACTTCGAGTTGGCGCTGGAGCCGGGTCATAAGCAGATGCTGACTGATTCGGTCAAGGAGCGGCTGCGAAGCGCCCTGGAACAGCACCTGGGCACACCGGTGCAGCTTAAATTCCAGATCGGCGCCGCGGTGCTGACCCCTGCCCGCCAGGAAGCACACCAGCAGGCACGGCAACAGCAGGCCGCCGCCGAGCGTGCTGCCGCAGATCCGCATGTGCGCGAGATGCAGAATGTGTTCGACGCGCGCATCGTCAGCGTGCAGCCACTGGATGATGGCGAACGCTAGGCACGCCGCGCCAAATCCCCATTGCGATCGACAGGAGAAAGAGTGATGAAAGGTGGTCTGGGTAATCTGATGAAGCAGGCGCAGAAGATGCAGGAAAACCTGCAAAAGGCGCAGGCGGAAATCGCGTCGCTGGAAGTAGGCGGCGAATCCGGCGGTGGGCTGGTCAGCGTGATCATCACCGGTCGCCACGAGGTCAAGCGTGTGCGCATCGACAGCAGCCTGGTCGGCGACGATAAGGACATGCTGGAAGATCTGGTCGCGGCGGCGTTCAACGATGCCGTGCACAAGCTGGAGCGCACCGTACAGGACAAGATGAGCGGTCTGACCGCGGGCCTGCCGCCGGGCATGATGGGCGATTTCAAACTGCCGTTCTGAACCGGCTCATGGCAGCCTCGCCGCTGTTGAGTCAGTTGATGGCGGCGCTGCGCTGCCTGCCGGGTGTGGGCCCTAAGTCCGCTCAGCGCATGGCGCTGCATCTTCTGGAGCGCGACCGCGAGGGCGCCGGGCGACTGGTCGACGCCTTGCGGCTGGCGCTGGAGCGTATCGGCCATTGCCGGCTGTGCCGCAATCTCAGTGAAAGCGAGCTGTGCGCACTGTGTGCCAGCCCGCGCCGTGATCGCAGCCTGCTGTGCGTGGTCGAGACCCCAGCCGATGTGCTGGCGCTGGAGCAGGCCACCGGGTTTCAGGGCCTGTATTTCGTGCTGATGGGGCATCTATCGCCGCTGGACGGGATCGGTCCGGCAGAACTGGGTCTGGATGAACTGGACGTGCGCCTGGATGCCGGTGCAGTCAGCGAGGTGATTCTGGCCACCAACCCGACCGTGGAGGGCGAGGCCACCGCCGCCTATATCGCCGCGCTGGCCCAGGAACGCGGCATTCGCGCCACCCGCATTGCCCATGGCGTGCCGCTGGGCGGCGAACTGGAATATGTCGACGGCGGCACTCTGGCGCATGCCTTCGCCGGCCGTCGTACCCTGTAATCTGCAACGGAGCACCTGCCGTGGATGACTGCATTTTCTGCAAGATCGCCGCTGGCGCGATTCCGGCCAGCATCCTGTACGACGATGGCGAGGTGCTGGCGTTTCGCGACATCAATCCCGAGGCGCCGGTGCATGTGCTGCTGATTCCGCACCGGCACATCGCCACGATCAACGACCTGGAAGCGGCCGACGCGGCGCTGATCGGGCAACTGTTTCTGGTCGCGCAGCGGGTTGCGGCGGAGCTGGGCGTGGCCGAGAGCGGCTATCGCACTGTGATCAACTGCAACCGCGATGCCGGCCAACTGGTGTTCCACGTCCACATGCATCTGCTGGCGGGACGGGAACTGGGCTGGCCGCCGGGCTAAGGCCCACGCCCTGTTACTTTTTCCTGGTTGAACAAGCAAATATCCATGACGATCCCTGCCGATTTTGTCCCGCTGCGCTTGCGCAAGAACGAAGAGCGCCGCCTGCGCGCTGGCCATCTCTGGGTTTACAGCAATGAAGTCGATATCGTGGCCACGCCGCTGCGCGATTTAGCGCCCGGCCAGCCGGTGGTGATCGAGGCCAGCAATGGCAAGGCGCTCGGTACCGGTTATGTCAACCCGCATGTGCTGCTGTGCGCGCGTCTGGTCAGCCGCGATCCGGAGCAGCCCTTTGGCCCGGCCCTGGTGGAGCAGCGGCTGCGCACGGCACTGAGCCTGCGTGAGCGTCTGTATCCGCAACCGTTCTATCGGCTGGTGTACGGCGAGGGCGATGGTCTGCCGGGGCTGATTGTCGACCGTTACGGCGATCTATGCGTGGCGCAACTGACCACCGCCGGTATGGATCGGCAGCGTGAGGCGGTGCTTGCCGCGCTGCGCAGTGTGCTGAATCCAGCGGCGGTACTGTGGCGCAACGACAGTCCGATGCGCGAACTGGAAGGCCTGGTGCGCGAAGTGGTCGTGGCCGCAGGCAGCGTGCCCGAGACCGTAACGGTCGAGGAGGACGGACTGTCTTTCCAGGTAGCGCCGCTGAGTGGGCAAAAGACCGGTTGGTTCTACGACCAGCGCGACAATCGCGCCCGGCTGGATCGCTATGTCGCCGGGCGCCGGGTGCTGGATGTGTTCAGCTATGTTGGTGCCTGGGGTGTGCGCGCAGCGGCGCGGGGTGCGCGTGAGGTGCTGTGCGTGGATGCTTCGGCGCCGGCGCTGGCGCAGGTGACGGTCAACGCGGCACTGAATGGTGTCGACGAGCGGGTGCAAACCCGGCAGGGTGATGCCTTCGAAGTTCTTAAGGCACTGCGCGAAGCCCGCGAGCGCTTTGATGTGGTGATCGTCGATCCGCCGGCTTTCATCAAGCGCCGCAAGGATATGCGCGAAGGCAGCCTGGCCTACCGGCGGCTGAATGAAATGGCCATGCAGGTATTGGCGCGCGATGGCCTGCTGGTGTCCTGTTCCTGTTCGCAACTGTTGCCGCGTGCGGCCCTGGCCGAGTTGCTGTTGCAGGGCGCGCGTCATCTTGACCGTAATTTGGTGCTGCTGGAGCAGGGACGGCAGGGTCCGGATCACCCGGTGCATCCGGCCCTGCCCGAGACCGATTATCTGAAAACGCTGTTCGCGCGGGTGCTGCCGAGCTGAACAGTGCATCCGGTGCCGGCGACGGCATCCGGTGCTAGACTCGGAGGCACATTTTTCGCCGGCCCCCTGGGACTCTGTCCATGCCCGCACCCAATGCCGTGCTGCGCCCGCGCCGCGCCGGACTGAAGCGGCAGTTCCTGCTGTTGATCATCGCCATTTACCTGCTGACCGGTTCGGTGGCTCTGGCGCTGTTCGCCTGGAGTTTGCGCAGCGTAACCCGGCAACTGGCCGAGGATTTTGCCGTGCAGTATGTACTGCGGCAAAAAACCCGCCTGCAGGCTCTGATCCAACGTGAAGTCGCCCTGTCACGGGCTCTGGCCGATTCGCCGCTGCTCAAGCAGTGGGCGCGTGACGAGGACAATCCGGCGCTGAAGGCCCAGGCCCTGGCTGAACTGGACAGCTACCGGCGCCATTTTGCCGATCAAAGCTACTTCTGGGTGATCGGCCAATCCCGGCACTACTACCATAACAATGCCGCTGACGCTTATCGCGGCCGCGAGCTGGTGCAGATCCTGGATCCGGGCCGCGCTACGGATCAGTGGTATTTCGCCACCCTGGCCAAGGTGAGCACTTTTGATTTAAACGTCAATTACGACACATCGCTGAAGGTCACTAAAGTCTGGATTAACGTCATTGTCCGCGCCGGCGCTGATCGGATCGGCATGGCCGGCACCGGTCTGGAATTGGACAGCTTTATCGATACCGTGCTGCGCGAGGATCAGCCCGGCGTGCAGACTCTACTGCTGGATGCCAGTGGCGCGATCAAGGCTTACCACAACCGCGATCTGGTGGATTTCAATGCCGTCGCCAAGCCCGAGGTCGAACGCAGCACGCTGCTGCGTTTGCTGGATAGCGCTGAGGATCAGGCAGCTCTGCGCGCAGCGCTGATGCAACTGGCCGAGGGCCAGATACCGGTGGTGGTGTTGCCGCTGCATATTGCTGGTCAGTCCCGTCTGGTAGCGCTGAGCCATCTGGATGAGATTAACTGGTTTGCTGCAGCGCTGGTTGAGCCGGCTTACGTGCATAGCATGAGCCGCTTCCTGCAGCTGGCGGTGCTGTTGGCTCTGTCGCTGCTGGTGCTGGCCTTGGCGGTGACCGTGCTGCTCAACCGGCTGGTGCTGGGGCCGCTGGCCCGGCTGCACCAATCCGCCCGGGCGATCGCCGCCGGCGACTACACCCAGCGTGCCACGGTAGAGGCGACGAACGAAATCGGCGAGCTGACCCAAACTTTCAATGACATGGCGGCCAAGGTCGGTCTTTACACCGACCATCTTGAACAGTGCGTAGCAGAGCGCACCGAGGCGCTGGCGCGGGCGCATCGGCTACTGGCTGAAACCCATGAGCAGATGCTCGACAGCGTCCAGTACGCGCGCCTGATTCAGCAGGCGATGCTGCCGCGCTCCGCCGTGCTGGCGCGGGCGCTGGGCGAAGTGTTTGTGCTATGGCGGCCGCGTGAACTGGTGGGCGGCGATTTTTATTATTGCTGGACCGATGAGCAGGGGTGCCTGCTGGTGGTCGGCGATTGCACCGGCCACGGTGTGCCCGGCGCGCTGATGACCATGAGCGTCTACGCAGTGCTAAACCATATCACCAGCGTGCTGTGCACCGACGATCCGGCGCGGATTCTGCAGGAGCTGAATCGCCAGTTGCAGCGCATCCTGCATCAGGATCCGGCCGATGAGAGCTTTGAAAACGGCCTGGATGCTGGCGTCTGCTACTGGTCGCTGGCAACGGGAACGCTGCTGTTTGCCGGGGCGCGCTTCGACCTGTTTCATCAGGCACCGGGCGCAGCGCCGGCGGTGATTCGCGGTGACCGGCATAGCCTCGGCTACCGGCGTAGCGATCCCCGGGCGATTTTTCATAATCAGCGCCTTGACGCTGCCGCGCAGCGAACCTTTTATCTAAGCAGTGACGGGCTGTTCGATCAGGCCGGCGGCCTGAAGGGCTATGGCTTTGGGCAGCGCCGGTTCCTGGCGGTTCTGGCCGAGGCGGGCGCTGCGCCGCTGGCCGTGCAACAGACGGTGCTGGAGCGGGCGCTGGCTGACTGGCAGGGTGAGCGACCGCAGCGCGACGATATCACCGTCATCGGGTTCCGGCCTGAGTTGGCGGTGGTGCGATCATCCTCCTGAGGAGGCGATAGGCATGCATGATTTTGATCTGGTGCAACTCAGGGACGAACTGAGTGAACGCGGGATTCTGATGATTTTCAGCGGGCCTTTCTCGCACAGCATTATCGAAGAACTGGGCGAGGCGGTGCGCAACTATCTGGAAAGCGCGCAGGTGAACCGCCCGGCGATGATGGATGTGTTCGCCGTGTACATCGAGCAGGCGCAGAATGTGCGCAACTATATGCGTCGTTGGGAAGGGAGCGCTGACCCGCGTGGAGTGCGGATCATGCAATCGGGCATCGTGGTGATCGCCCGGGATGGGGGTCACTATGTCATCAGTTCCGGCAATCTGATCGCCCAGGCCGATGTTCCGGTGCTGGTGGCACGGCTGGAGGAGATCCGTGCGCTGGACAAGCCCGGACTCAAGGCGCTGCACAAGGAACGCCTGCGCGTGCCGCTCAGCGACGGCGGCAATGCCGGCCTGGGGCTGATCGAGATGGCGCGCAAGGCGTCGAAGCCGCTGCAATATGCGCTGACTACCGTCGATGAATATGTGTTCTTCACCCTGCGGATCGTGATTTAAAAAGCGTGCGGCGTGATGATCGAGGAGAAAGAGATGGACAATCTCATTGTCGAGGCAACCCGTTCGTCACCGGCGATTCGCTTCGATGCCGAACAACGCTGCCTGTGCCTGAGTGGTGAGTCGTACCCGGAAAATGCGGCAGCGTTCTACGCGCCGATTTTCGCCTGGCTCAAGGCTTTCCTGGCTACGCTGGAGCCAGGCGCGGCGGTGCGCTTCAAGCTTGATATCCAGTACCTCAACAGCAGCAGTACCAAGGTGATGCTCAATCTGCTGGACCTGCTGGAACAGGCGGCACAGGATGGGACGCCCATCGCCGTGGAGTGGTACTACGACCCCGATAACGAGGCGATGCTGGAATGCGGTCAGGATTTCAGCGAGGAGTTGACCGCGCTCGATTTTCGCCTCATGGAGCGCTCGTGAAGACGCCACTGGCCAGTTTGCTGGATGATGAGGAACGCACGCTTGAGGCGGCCCGGGCCTTACTCGGCACCGGTAGTCTGCCGGCGGAGGCGGAAACCGCGTTCGCTGGGCTGACCGGTCAATATGCCCGGCTGCTGCGCCATGTGCGGCATCTGATCAAGGTCAGCGACCGCATGCAGGAAGAACTGAACCGCCTCAATGACCGCTTGCGCGACAGTGAGGAGAAATACCGCTCGCTGTTCGAGAACGCCAGCGAGGGCATTTTCATCGCCCGACTGTACGGTGAGTTTCTTGATGTCAATCCGGCGATGGCGCGTATCCTCGGCTATGCCTCGCCGGCCGAATTTCTGCAGGCGCACCGCATGGATCCGCTGTGGCCGTTTCCGGATGGCGATGAGAAGGAGCGGGTGTTCAGCGCCCTGGCAGCACATGGCAAGATCACCCACCAGCAATTGCGCCTGATGCGCTGGGATGGCGGCACCCTGTGGGTGGAGCTCAGCGCCCAGGTGCGTCCGCCCGATGCCCGCTGCCCGGATACCAAGGTCGAAGGGGTGATGGTGGATATCACCGAACGCAAGCGCATGCTGGAGGAGCTGCGCTACCTGGCGACCACCGATGGCCTGACCGGCTTGTATAACCGCCGCTATTTCCTGGAACTGTGCGAGCGCGAACTGAGCCGCGCCGCCCGCTATCGGCTTGATATCGGCCTGCTGCTGCTCGATGCCGACCATTTCAAGGTGGTCAATGACACCCACGGCCACGATGTCGGCGATGAGGTGTTGCGCATCATCACCCGGCTGTGCCGCGCCAACCTGCGCGAGGTGGACATCACCGGGCGCATGGGCGGTGAGGAATTTGCAGTGCTGCTGCCGCAGACCGGCCTGCACGCTGCTCAGGATACCGCTGAGCGTCTGCGCAAGGCGATCGCGCAGACTGCATTGCCCCTGATCGATGGGCAGATGCTGCGCTTCACAGTCAGTATCGGCGTCTGTTCGCTGGCGGCGCGTGATCTGAGCGTCAAGCAGTTGTTCAAGGTTGCCGATCAGGCACTGTATGCCGCCAAGCGCGGTGGGCGTAACCGGGTGGAA
>DAITNL010000034.1:0-22348 GCA_036834665.1 Candidatus Competibacteraceae bacterium
CATTGGCACCGATAAGCCGGCTGATACGCCATGAACCGATCGCAGCAACAGGCATGGGTTTAGCGTTGCTGCTGGGCGGAGGTGGGTTATTTATGCGTAGCCGGTGGCGCTTTTCATCGCCAGGTCGCGCCAGGTCGGCATCCGTGCCCAAACCTGAACTGCTCCTGCATGGACTCTGCGGCCCGTTCGCTGGCAATACGCTGGAATTGCCAACCACGCCGCTGGCGCTAGGCCGTGATCCGCGCCTCTGCCAACTGGTGTTTCCGGCTGAATGCACCGATATCGGTCGCCATCACGCGCGGCTGTGGCGTGATGCGCAAGCTGAACGCATTTGGCTGGAAGACTGCGGCTCAACCAATGGCACCTTCCTCGACTCCGGCGAACGACTATCGCCGCATCAGCCCCACAGTCTGCTGCCCGGCACCCGTTTTTACCTCGGTAGCCAGGCATTCCAGTTTGAAATCACCCACGCACCACACCGACCGGTACGACCGGGACACTCTCCACGCGCATAACCTTCACCCGGTCTATCGATTACCCTCTCCCGGAGGGCGAGGGCATAGATTTGTTGCGCACAGCTTAAACCGTCATATTCCCGGCCTTATCAGGTTATGACCCGAAAGCCATACCGAACGCGCACAACCTACGCCATCGCCACCCTGACCGTCTCCTGCACCTAGCGCAGCAGCGCCTCCAGTTCCGCCGCCGGCACTGGCCGACCCCAGAGATACCCCTGCAAGCAATCGCAACCCTCGGCCAGCAGCAGCGTCCGCTGCGCCTCGGTTTCCACACCTTCGGCCACCGTGGTCAGACCCAGACTCTTGGCCAGACGGATGATCGCAGTGGTAATAGCAACATCGTCATGATCACCTGGCAAATCCTGGATGAACGACCGGTCGATCTTGAGCGTATCCAGCGGGAAACGCTTCAGATAACTCAGACTGGAATAGCCGGTGCCGAAATCATCCACCGCCAGACGCACGCCCATATCCTTAAGCTCGCGCAGATCCACCCGACTCTGCTCGATGTCCTCCATCAGCATGCCCTCGGTCAACTCCAGCTCCAGGCAACTGGCCGGCAAACCGCTCAACTGCAGCGCCCGCGCCACCGCCGCCACCACCGCGCGCCGCCGGAACTGCACCGCCGACAGATTAACGGCCACGGGCCGCACCGGCAGACCCGCCGCCCGCCAGAGCTGATTGCGCCGGCAGGCCTCCTCCAGCACCCAGGCACCCAGCGGCAGAATCAGACCGCACTCCTCAGCCACAGGAATGAACTGCCCCGGCGACACCAGCACGCCATTGCTGCGCCAGCGCACCAGCGCCTCATAACCGATCAAGGTCCGGTCAGCGATGCAAAATTGCGGCTGGTAATACAACTCGAACTCGCCCTGTTCCAGCGCACGACGCAGGCGATTTTCCAGCGACAGCCGCTCATGCGCGCGCGCATCCATCTCCGGCGTGAACAGCCGATAGCTGTTGCGGCCCTCATCCTTGGCGTAAGCCAGCGCCAATGCGGCGCTGCGCAGCAGAGCATCGGCATCCTGGCCATCCTCGGGATAAATGCTCACGCCAATGCTCAGGGTCAGCACCAGCACCTCATCGTTATCAAGCCGATAGGGCCGGGACACCGCCTGCGCCAAACGATCAGCGGTCACCGCTGCCTGATGACTGCGATCCAACAGCGGCAGCAATACCACGAACTCATCACCACCATAACGGCTGACTGTCTCATCGGCGCGCAGGGCCTGGCACAGCCGCTGCGCCACCTCACGCAAAATACGATCGCCATCCCGGTAGCCAAGCGAATCGTTGATGGTCTTAAAGCGGTCCACATCGAGAAACAGCACCGCCACACGATGACCGGCATGGGCCGCCGCCGCCAGCGCCTGCACCAGACGATCGCGCAGCAGGGTGCGATTGGGCAGATCTGTCAGTTCGTCGTGCTCGGCCATATGGCGCAACCGGGCCTCGGCGGCACGGCGCTCATCAGCCTCGCGACCGGCCAGCGACCGGGCATCATCCAGCGCTGCGGTACTTTGCTGCAGGGCCTGGGTGCGCGCCAGCAGATCACGCCGGTAGCCCGAAATCAGACTCTTCATCCAGCGGGCATGCAGGGCCGAAAACAGCGCCGCCGCTGCCGCTGCCAGCAGCACAATCAGCACCGCCGTGCTAACGCGCCCGCGCAAACTGTTCTGGTTAACGGCGCGCTGCTGAGCCAGCGTGGTTTCCAGATCATCCAGATACAGGCCAGCGGCCACGGTCCAGTTCCACTGCGGCATATGGGCCACATAGGCCAGCTTGGACTGCGGCAATTGCCGCTGCACATCCTCGGGCCGAAACCACTCATACTCCAAAAAGCCGCCGCCCTGACGGCCAAGGCTTATGATCTTTTCAATCAGTGCCTGTTCGCGCGGGTCCTGCAGCGTGCGGTAGATGCGGCCCCGCGCGTCAGGATTGCCCGGCGAAACCAGCACGGTGCCATCGTCGGCGATGATCATCATGTAGCCGCTCAGACCAAAGCGAATGCTATCGATCCAGTCCAACGCTTCGCGCTGCAGGTCAGCACGGAAGGTACTCAGATATTCGCCAGTGCCAATCAGCCAGTTATAGGGCTCAAACAGGCGCACATAGGCGATCTTGTCTTCCATGCGCAACGGGTCGGATGGCGCATACCAGCGATAGCGCGAGAAACCCTCGCCGACCGGGGCGCGCGCCGCCCGCACCAGATCGCGCATGATGTAGTGACCGGTATCATCACGGTTGTCCCACAGCGAACTGCCCTCGCGCTGCGGGGCCGTCGGCAGCAGGATGCAGGTACCCTGCAGATCGTCGATGAAGAAATAGCCGCGACCGCCGAAAAAGCGCAGCGGCCGCAAGGTCTCGACGATCAGCTGCTGCAGCGCAGCCGGATCGCGCCGCCCCTGTTCCCGCTCGTAGAGTGTGGTCGCTACCTGATAGGCCTGATCCACCTCGGCGCGAATCTTGTCCTTGAGCAGAGCCTCGGAACGGTCGCGCAGGTGTTCAAGGTAGCTTTGGACGCTTTCCACCTGCCGCACCAGTTGCGCGCGATGCCCGCGCATGAACTCCGCTTCCATCGCCTGTACATGGCCTTCGAACAGGCGCACGTCATGCAGAATGAAATAGGCACCCAGCACCAGCGCCAGGGTCAGCACCAGGGCCAATGAACCAATGAACTGCAGACGGGACAGGCGGTTTTCTTCGTTCATGGGGAGCGCGGTGGAATGAAACTGCACAAAGTGGCCGTGAAAGGCCTTAAGTATAACGGGCATTAGACAAAGCGCAGCGTGCAGCGCACAAGCGGGCCGCCCGGCACGCTGCTGTCCGATCGGTTTTCGATATCAACGGAAAAGCCGCTTGCCCGAGCTTGGATTATGCTTGAATTGTAGTTTGCATTCGTCAGCGCATTCCGTATTCCGGGATGTTTCTCGTTCGTGCATCGCTCAGGAGAGATTGCCGTGTCCACGCCATCCGCCCATCAGAATCTTTATGAACTGGCCGCGCAGGTCGGGATTGGTCTGCGCACCCGGGGCCGGACTCTGGCCATCGCCGAATCCTGCACCGGCGGCTGGATCGCCAAGGTCGCTACCGACGTGGCCGGCAGTTCAACCTGGTTTGATCGCGGCTTCGTCACCTACAGCAATGCCGCCAAGGTTGACATGCTGGGCGTACATGAAACCACGATCGCTGCCCATGGCGCAGTCAGCGCTGAGGTGGTCGCCGAGATGGTCGCCGGTGCCCTGGCGCGCAGCGGTGCCGATATCGCCCTTGCCGTCAGCGGCATCGCCGGTCCCGAGGGTGGTGGTCCTAACAAGCCGGTAGGCACGGTCTATCTGGCCTGGGCGCTGCGCGGCGGCCCGGTGTATGCCGAGGACCGGCTGTTCAGCGGCGACCGCGATGCCGTGCGCCTGCAAACGGTCGCGACCGCCCTGCAAGGGGTGCTGGATGTCCTTGCCCAGCAGTGAGCCCGGCAGTGAACCCAGCCGCCGCCTGTTTCTGGCCCTGTGGCCCGATGCGACGGTACGCGCGCAACTGGCCGGCCTGGCGGCGGAAGCGGCGGGCGCGCGCCAGATCGCAGCCGCCGATCTGCATCTGACCCTGGTCTTTCTTGGCGCCACCCCGCCCGCACGCCGCGCCGATTATGAAGCCGCACTCGCCAATCTGCCGGCGCTGGAACTGGAACTGTGCCTGGACCGCTACGGCTACTGGCCGCGCACCGGCATTCTCTGGCTGGGACCGCAGCACACGCCGGCGGCGCTGCTCGAATGGGTCGCGCTCCTGCACCAGCGCTTGGCCAACTGCGGCTTTCTACCCGAGCGCCGCCCCTTTCAAGCCCACGTGACCCTGGCACGCCGCTGGCCCGGCCCGGCACCGCAAGCTGCACCATCCCGGGCACTGCACTGGCCGGTGCGCGATCTGGTTCTGGTCGAGTCGCTCGCCCAGCCACATGGAGCGCGCTACCGAGTGCTGCGCCGCTGGCCCGGGGACTAGGTTCGGTGCGCAGTTCTATGGAATAATCGCTGAAAACAACCGGTTCCGCAGCATCAGCATTGGCCGGCTGTTCACCTTGACCCGGAGTGTGTGGAATGGATGACAACAAGAAAAAGGCGCTTGCTGGCGCCCTGACCCAAATTGAACGCCAGTTTGGCAAGGGCGCCGTCATGCGCCTGGGCGACACCAGCAGCGCGTCGCGTGATGTGATGACGGTCTCCACCGGTTCGCTGGGCCTGGACATCGCCCTGGGCATCGGCGGCCTGCCACGTGGCCGGGTCACCGAAATCTACGGCCCCGAGTCCTCGGGTAAGACCACACTGGCCCTACAGGTGATCGCTGAAACCCAGCGTCTGGGCGGCTGTGCAGCCTTCATCGACGCCGAACATGCCCTGGACCCGATCTACGCCGCCAAGCTGGGCGTCAATGTCGATGATCTGCTGGTTTCGCAGCCCGACACCGGTGAGCAGGCGCTGGAAATCGCCGATATGCTGGTGCGCTCCGGGGCAGTCGATACCGTGGTGGTCGATTCGGTAGCGGCACTGACGCCCAAGGCCGAAATCGAAGGCGACATGGGCGATTCGCATGTCGGGCTGCACGCCCGCCTGATGAGCCAGGCGCTGCGCAAGCTCACCGCCAATATCAAGCGCTCGAACACCCTGGTGATCTTCATCAATCAAATCCGCATGAAGATCGGCGTGATGTTCGGATCGCCGGAAACCACCACCGGCGGCAATGCCCTCAAGTTCTACGCCTCGGTACGCCTCGACATCCGTCGCACCGGCTCGATCAAGAAGGGCGATGAGGTGATCGGCAACGAGACCCGGGTCAAGGTGGTCAAGAACAAGCTGGCCCCGCCCTTCAAGCAGGCCGAATTTGAAATTCTCTACGGCGAAGGCGCCTCGCGGCTCGGTGAAATCATCGATCTGGGCGTCAAGGCCGGGCTGATCGATAAATCCGGCGCCTGGTACAGTTGTGCCGGCACCCGCATCGGCCAGGGCAAGGAAAATGCCCGCGCCTATTTGCGGGAAAACCCGGAACTGGCCCGCGAACTGGAAAACAAGATTCGCGCCCACTTCCTGGAACGCCCCGAGGCAGTGCCGGGCACTCTGGAACAGGACAGTGCCGCGGGCGAGTCCGGCAGCGATGAGCTGGACGCGGACCTGCTCTGAGCGCGGCGCCGCCGATCCCGCCACCCTGCGCGCCAAGGCGCTGGACTTGCTGGCCCGCCGCGAGCATTCCCGCCTTGAGCTGCGGCAGAAACTGGTGCAGCGCGGCTTTGCCACCAGCGATATTGAGCCGGTACTGGATGCGCTGGCTGCAGAAGGTCTGCTCGACGAGCGCCGCTACGCCGAACTCTATGCCTGTAGCCGGGCCGACAAGGGCTATGGGCCGCTGCGCATCGCCCGCGAGCTGCGCGAGCGGGGCATCCCGGATGCACTGACCGAGGCGGCGATTGCGGCACTCGATGACTTCTGGATGCCGAAACTTCGGGAACTGCATCGCAAACGATTCAAGTCCCAAATGCCCGCTCATGCCGCTGACCGGATGCAGCAAAGCCGGGTGTTGCGCCAGCATGGCTTCACTCTGGACCAGATCCGCCACCTGTTCGAACCCCTCACCTGAACCGCGTCCATCCACCGACTCGAACCACGACCATGATCCGCAGCGCCGACCTTCGCAAACTCTTCCTGGACTATTTCCGCGACCACGGCCATGAGGTGGTCGCCAGCAGCCCGCTGGTGCCGCTCAATGACCACACGCTGCTGTTCACCAACGCGGGCATGGTGCAGTTCAAAGACGTCTTCACCGGTCGCGACCCGCGCCCCTATCAGCGCGCCGCCACCGCCCAGCGCTGCGTGCGCGCCGGTGGCAAGCACAACGACCTGGAAAATGTTGGCTACACCGCCCGCCATCACACCTTCTTTGAAATGCTGGGCAACTTCAGCTTCGGCGACTACTTCAAGGCCGATGCCATCCGCTTTGCCTGGGAATTCCTTACCGGTGTGCTCAAGCTGCCGACCGACAAGCTGTGGGTGACCGTCTACGAAACCGACGACGAGGCCTATCAGGTGTGGGCCGACGAGATTCGCGTGCCCCGCGAACGCATCGCCCGCATCGGTGACAAGCCCGGTGGCAAGCGCTACGAAAGCGACAACTTCTGGGCGATGGGCGATACCGGCCCCTGCGGCCCCTGCTCGGAAATCTTCTACGATCACGGTCCCGAGGTAGCCGGCGGCCCACCCGGCACGGCCGATGCCGATGGCGACCGCTACATCGAAATCTGGAATCTGGTGTTCATGCAGTACGACCGCAGCGCTGATGGCACGCTGACGCCACTGCCCAAGCCCTCGGTGGACACCGGCATGGGCCTGGAACGGCTGGCGGCGGTGATGCAGGGCGTGCACAGCAACTACGAGATCGACCTGTTCCAGCGCCTGATCGAAGCCGCCGCCGCCGCGACCGGCGCGACCGATTTGCAGGCCAGCTCGCTCAAGGTCATCGCCGACCACATCCGCGCCACCGCGTTCCTGATCACCGATGGCGTGCTGCCTTCCAACGAAGGGCGCGGCTATGTGCTGCGGCGGATCATGCGCCGCGCCATCCGCCACGGCTACAAGCTCGGCGCCGCCGGCAGCTTCTTCCACACCCTGGTTGGGCCGCTGGTCGCGGAAATGGGCGATGCCTACCCGGAACTGGCCGCCGCTGCCGCCCAGGTCAGCCGGGTCATCGAGCAGGAAGAGGAGCGCTTTGCCGAAACCCTCGCCCACGGCATGAAGCTGCTGGAAGAAGGCATCGCCGCTCTGTCCGGAGACACGATTCCCGGCACTACCGTGTTCAAGCTCTATGACACCTACGGCTTTCCGGTCGATCTGACCGCCGATATCGCACGCGAGCGCGGCCTGCACCTGGACATGGCCGGCTTCGAGCAGGAAATGGCCGCGCAGCGGGAACGCGCCCGCGCCCACAGCCAGTTCGGCGTGCGGCAGAACACGGATCTGGGCCTCAGCGGCAGCACCGAATTCCATGGCTATGAATACCTGGACGAGGAAGCCACCGTGCTGGCGCTGTTCCGCGACGGTCAAGCGGTCGAGACACTGAACACAGGCGAGGAAGGGCTGGTGGTGCTGGATCACACCCCGTTCTATGCCGAATCCGGAGGTCAGGTCGGTGATAGCGGCCATCTGCACGCCGAGGGCGTAAGCTTCGCGGTTCGCGACACCCGCAAGCAGGGCGAGGGCCTGTTCACCCATATCGGCGTGCTCGAACAGGGTACGCTGCGCCGAGGCCAGACCGTGCATGCACAGGTCAATGCCGAGCAGCGCCAGGCAACCGCCCTGCACCACTCCGCCACCCATCTGCTGCACGCGGCCCTGCGCCAGGTGCTCGGCAGCCACGTCAGCCAGAAAGGCTCGCTGGTCGATGCGCAGCGGCTGCGCTTTGACTTCGCCCACTTCGAGCCCTTGAACGCCGAACAGCTGGATCAGGTCGAGCGCCTGGTTAACGCCCAGATTCGCGCCAACGCTGCCGTGGAAACCACCATCATGGCTCCGGAAGAGGCCATCGCTACCGGGGCCATGGCCCTGTTCGGCGAGAAATACGGCGACCGGGTGCGCGTACTGCGCATGGGCGATTTTTCCACGGAACTGTGCGGCGGCACCCACGCCCGCCGGGTCGGCGATATTGGCCTGTTCAAGATCGTCTCCGAGGGCGGCGTGGCCGCCGGGGTGCGGCGCATCGAAGCCGTGACCGGTGAGCGGGCGCTGGATTACATCGCCGCCCTGCAGGAGCGTGCCCGTCAGGTGGCGCAACTGGTCAAGGGTGACCGCGACAACTTCCCCGACAAGGTGCGCCAGCTGCTGGACCGCAACCGGCAACTGGAAAAGGATCTGGAACAGCTCAAGGGCCGGCTGGTCAGCGGCCAGGGTGCCGATCTGCTCGGTCAGGCAGTGGCGGTGAACGGCATTCAGGTACTGGCGGCGCGCCTTGATGGCGTCGATGCCAAGACCCTGCGCGAAGCGGTGGACCGCTGCAAGGAACAGCTCAAGGCGGCGGCGGTGGTCCTGGCCACAGTCGAGGAGGGCAAGGTGCGGCTGGTCGCGGGCGTGACCGCGGCGGAAACCGCGCGCATCAAGGCCGGTGAACTGGTCAACCAGGTCGCCCAGCAGGTCGGCGGCAAGGGTGGCGGCCGTGCCGATCTCGCTCAGGCGGGCGGCACCGATCCGGCCGGACTGGATGCCGCGCTGCGCGCCGTGCCGGACTGGGTACGCGCGCGGCTGGCCTGAAACACCGGAGTCCGGGCAACACGGCAACCCCCGCGCGCCCACCGATCTCCATGTTCCGTTTCCGGCGCTTCCCGGCCTACGGTCGCAGCTATCGCGATGCGACATGGGAATTCTTTGGAGATTAGCGGCCTTTCGTTATAATCGGCCGCCTTATGCCCCGGTGATGCTTAGCACCGCCGGGTATTTATTCCCGATTCTTTTCCTCCTTCAAGCTTTAGCGGTAGGGACAGCATGGCGCTTATCGTGCAGAAATACGGCGGTACCTCGGTCGGTACCAGCGAGCGGATTGAAAATGTCGCAAACAAGGTCATCGGCTGGCGCGACCGTGGCCATCAGGTGGTCGTGGTCGTGTCGGCGATGAGCGGCGAAACCGACCGCCTGATCGGACTGGCCAAGTCGATCACGCCGCGCCCCAATCCTCGGGAACTGGATGTACTGCTGGCTACCGGTGAGCAGGTCACCATCGCCCTGCTGTGCATCGCTCTGGAGAAGCGCGGCTACCCGGCCCGCTCCTATACCGGTGGCCAAGTGCGCATCCTGACCGACAGCGCCCACAACAAGGCGCGCATCCAGGACATCGAGGCCGCAGCCATGCGCGCCGATCTCGATGCCGGGCGCGTGGTGGTGGTCGCCGGTTTCCAAGGCGTGGACGAGAACGGCAACATCACCACGCTCGGCCGGGGCGGTTCCGACACCACCGGCGTGGCCCTGGCTGCGGCGCTCAAAGCCGATGAGTGCCAGATTTACACCGATGTCGATGGCGTCTACACCACCGATCCGCGCGTAGTGCCCGAGGCGCGCCGGCTCGACCGCATCACCTTCGAGGAGATGCTGGAAATGGCCAGCCAAGGCTCCAAGGTGCTGCAGATTCGCTCAGTGGAATTCGCTGGCAAACACAATGTCCCATTACGAGTGCTCTCGACCTTCCAGGACGGTCCGGGCACACTGATTACCTTTGAGGAAGCGTTCGAGGCGCAAACGATGGAGAAAGTGCTGATTTCCGGTATCGCGTTCAACCGCGACGAGGCCAAGCTCACCGTGCTCGGCGTACCCGACCGGCCCGGCGTCGCCTTCAGCATTCTCGGCCCGGTCTCGGCGGCCAATATCGAAGTCGACATGATCATCCAGAACATCAGTCGCGATGGCACTACCGACTTCACCTTCACCGTCCACCGCAACGACTATGAGCGGACGCTGGAAATCCTGCGCGAGCATGCCACTGCGCTAGGCGCACGGGAAGTCTCCGGCGACCACCGGATTGCCAAGATTTCCCTGGTTGGCATCGGCATGCGCTCGCACGCCGGCGTGGCCAGCCAGATGTTCGGCGCGCTGGCCAAGGAAGGTGTCAACATCCGCATGATCTCCACCTCCGAGATCAAGATCTCGGTGGTTGTGGATGAGAAATATCTGGAGCTGGGTGTGCGCGCCCTGCACGAGGCGTTCGAGCTGGACAAGGCCGCCTGAGGCCTTCGCGAAGGGATCGGTGGCGACCTCGCCCCGATCCACCGCCGCGCAGGGATTGATGACAGATGCGGACTGTCGAAAAAAACCGCAAGACGACCTGGTGCTGTTGACGAAAACAAGGAGAGCTTAAATGTTGATTCTGACGCGCAGAGTTGGAGAAACACTCATGATCGGCGACGAAGTCACCGTGACCGTACTGGGTGTAAAAGGCAATCAGGTCCGCATCGGGGTCAATGCCCCCAAGGACATCGCGGTGCACCGCGAGGAAATTTATGAGCGGATCAAGCGCGAACAGGACAACGCCGCGTCTATCAACACGCCCTCGCAACCGGAAATCTAATTAGGGCTTTACGCCAGTATCTTTAGGCGTTATCCTTAAGAACTCGATACCTGCTCAGCAGGCGATTCCCGGAGAGATGGCCGAGCGGCTGAAGGCGCTCCCCTGCTAAGGGAGTATGGGGTCATAAAGCTCCATCGAGGGTTCGAATCCCTCTCTCTCCGCCAAATCCCAATTCAGTAGTATCGGTTTGAGCCTTGACAAGGTTTCATTGATTCCTGAAAATATGCGTTCACAGTTTTTGCGCCCGTAGCTCAGTTGGATAGAGTACCTGGCTACGAACCAGGTGGTCGGGAGTTCGAATCTCTCCGGGCGCGCCAAGTAAACAGGGCCTGAATCTCATGATCCAGGCCCTTTTTATTTGCCCGTTATTTGCCCGGTGTGTGCAGCCGCTGGTGCAGACTCCAGTCAACAAGGCGCCCCCATCACCCGGAACCACGCGGCGCGAGCGGTTGCCACAGCAGTTCCCAGCCCGGCTCACCGGACGCGGCAGCCGCAGCGCTAGCCACGCCGAGACCTGGAACCACCAGCAGCACATCCTCCCGATACAGCAGGGGCAAACGCTCGCGCTGCCACGGCGGAATACCCGCCTCCTGCAACAACTTCTTCAATTCCTGCCCGTGGGCGCGACCGACCGGATGAAAGCGCTCACCGCCGCGCCGAAATCGCACCTGCAATACCCCGCCCGTTAGCACTGCAGCGCGCAGTCCGGCACCAACCGTCTTCTGCATGCGCAGGCCGCCCAGATTCGGCACTGTCAGCGGCGGCCAGACATCATCAGCCTGCGCACGCCAGAGCAGGATTTGCCGCGCATCATGCGGTGCCTGCGGCGACAGTGCATATAATACCTCGCGATAGCGGCGCACCTCGCCACCCGGCCAGCATACGCAGGGATTGCGATCGGCAGCAGCGTGTAGCGTGTCGTGAAGAATCCGTGCCAATTGCCGCGCATCCGGCACGGGCAAGCGCAGGCAACGCAGCCAATAGCGCAGCAGATTGCGCTGGCGCGGCTCGGCAAGTTCGCGCACGACACGGATCGACAGACCCTCGGCATCGCTGCGGGCGGCGCGCAGGTCGCGTTCCGCCTCGACATCCAGCCACGCGGCTGTTTCGGCGCAATGCCGGGCGGAGCGCGCCAGGGTTCGCTGGACCGCTGGCCAGCGCTGGCGCAGCAATGGCATCACCCGATGGCGCAGGTAATTGCGATCAAAGTCGGTGTTGGCGTTGCTGGCATCTTCGATCCAATGCAGCGCATGCGCCTGTGCATAGGCCTGCAGCACGGCACGGTCGACATCCAGAAACGGTCGCCGCAGCCAGCCCCGGCCAAGGCGACTGACTGCCGGCATCGCTGCCAAACCATGCGGACCGGCACCACGCAGCAGTTGCAACAACAGGGTCTCGGCCTGGTCATCACGGTGATGGGCCGTCAACAGGGCGGCATCCGGCCCAAGCTCAGCGGCGAATGCTGCGTAGCGGGCACGACGCGCGGCAGCTTCGGGACTTTCTCCCGGTGCCGGCTGGGCATCGACCCGGCAAATGCGCAACGGCACCTGCAAGGCCTGGCACACAGCGGCGCAATGCTCGCCCCAGGCAGCGGACGCGGCCTGCAGGCCATGATCGACATGCAGCGCCTGCAGCACGCAGCCCAGCCCGGCGGACTGCTGCATCGCCAGCCAATGCAGCAGGACATGGGAATCCAGACCGCCACTGTAGCCGACGATCAGGCGGCGGATGTGGGGATGGGCAGCCCGCCACGCCTGGATCTGCTGCTGGGCGCTGATCAAGACGGCAAACACGCAGCGGGTTGACGACTCGACAATCCTGCCCTAGCCCTCGCCCTTTCTCAACAGGGCGGCTACGCTGCTTTGCCAGGTCGATTGCAGGGAAGGCATCAGCGGCTCGGCTTCGCGGAACACCCCGTAACCCATCAGCCGCTGATAGCGCTGCTCCAGGCGTTCATCGACCGTCAGCGCATCCAGTTGTCGCAACTGCTCCAGCAGCGCCGCGCGCAGGTGCTCGGCCATGCGCGCCATGTCGCGGTGCGCGCCGCCGGGCGGCTCGGCCACAATCGTATCGATCAGATTGAGCTTGTGCAGCTTGTCGGCGGTCAGGCCCATCGCTTCGGCAGCATCGGGCGCCTTATCGGCGCTCTTCCACAGAATCGCCGCGCAGCCCTCCGGGGAAATCACCGAGTAGGTACTGTATTGCAGCATCAGAATCCGGTCACCGACCCCGATCGCCAGCGCCCCGCCGGAGCCACCTTCGCCGATCACCGTGCAAATCACCGGCACCCGCAGCCGGCTCATTTCAAACAGGTTACGCGCGATGGCCTCGCTCTGACCGCGCTCCTCGGCGCCGATGCCCGGATAGGCGCCCGGCGTATCGATAAAGGTCAGCACCGGCAGATGAAAGCGCTCGGCCAGCTTCATCAGGCGCAGCGCCTTGCGATAGCCCTCCGGACGCGGCATGCCGAAATTGCGATAGATCTTCTCCCGGGTATCGCGGCCTTTCTGGTGACCGATCACCATCACCGGCCGCCCCTCGAAGCGCGCCAAACCGCCGACCAGGGCATGATCATCGGCAAAGGCACGATCCCCATGCAACTCCTGGAATTCGCCAAACAGGCGCTCGATATAGTCCAGGGTGTAGGGCCGCAACGGATGACGGGCGATCTGGGAAATCTGCCACGGTGTCAGGGTGGCGAAGATCGAATCGGTCAGCGCCTTGCTCTTGGCTTCGAGCCGGGCGATCTCATCGCTGATATTCAGATCCTGCTCGCTGCTCAGGTGGCGCAACTCCTTAAGCATCGCCTCCAGCTCAGCAATCGGCTTTTCAAAATCCAGGCAGCTATTGGGATTCATTCCTTCACTCCTTCACCTCGGGCAGCCGTACCGCCAGATAGAGCGATTCGTTGTCGCGCCGCACCAGAATGGGCACCGCCTTGCCCGCCGGCAGTTCGCGGGCCATCTCAACGAACTGGCTGGCACTTTTTACCGGCACATGGTTGATCTGCAAAATAATATCTTCCGCATACAGGCCGGCGTTCTCGGCCGGACCCTCTTCGATGCCGGTGACCAGCACACCCTGATCATCTGGCCCCAGGCCCCGGCGCTGCTCGTTGCTCAGATCGGCAACGGTGACATTCAGGCGCAGATCGCTATGCTCGTCCATGGTGGTGAGGTTTTCTTCAGTAGCCTCCAGGCGGGCGATGGTGGCCTTGATTTCCAGCGGCTCGCCATTGCGCAGGATCGACATGGCCACGGTCTTGCCGACCGGCGTCACCCCAATCATGCGTGGCAACTGCGAGGAATCCTCGACCGGCTCACCGCCATAGCGCAGGATCACGTCACCCTGCTTGAAGCCGGCACTGGCCGCAGGACTGTCGGGCAGAATCTGCGCCACCAGCGCGCCCCGCGGCCGGTCGAGCTTGAAGGCTTCCGCCAGATCATTATTCACCGGCTGCAGCAGCACGCCCAGCCAGCCACGGGTGACCTCGCCAGTGGCCTTGAGTTGATCGACCACCTGCATCGCCAGCTTGATCGGAATGGCGAAGGACAGGCCCATGTAGCCGCCGGTGCTGCTGTAGATCTGCGAGTTGATGCCGACCACTTCGCCACGCAGGTTGAACAGCGGGCCGCCGGAACTGCCCGGATTGACCGCAACATCACTCTGGATAAACGGCACATAGGTACCGCTGGGCAGATTGCGGCCAACCGCACTGACAATGCCCTGGGTAGCGGTGTGCTCCAGGCCGAACGGCGAGCCAATCGCCAGCACCCACTCACCAACTTCCAGGGCGTCGGAATCGCCGATTTTGACTGCCGGCAGGTTGTCGCCCTCGATCTTGAGCACGGCAACATCGGTCAGCTCATCGACACCGATCACCTTGGCCGGCCGTTCGCGCTGATCGCTGAGGCGAATGATGATCTTGTCGGCATCCTGGGCAACGTGGGCGTTGGTGAGGATGTAGCCGTCGGCGGAAATGATGAAGCCCGAACCGAGCGAGTTGGCCTGACGATCACCGGGCAGTTCCGGACGTTCCTGAAAGAAGCGCTTGAAGAACTCCTGATAGGGATTTTCCTTGCCGGGCAGTTCCGGCAGGCCCGGCGTGCGCGGGCGGCGATTCGGCGCTGGCGCCTGGGTGGAGCTGATGTTGACGACCGCCGGCTCGTTTTGCTTGACCAGCTTGCGAAAATCCGGCAAGGGTTGCGGATCGGCCGGCTTGGCCGGAGCGACAGCGGACCAGCACAGCGGTACCAGCAGTACGCACGCGTGCAGCAGGCGACGGGGGACGACATTCATGGAAACAGCGATCTCCTGGGTCAGGCAGCGCGGAATGGCGCACGAAGCGCCCTTCGGCAGGCTCAGGGCAGCGAGGACGGGTGTGGGCACACGGACCGGGCAACAGCAGAGGCATTGCCACGGGATGATCAGACGGTTAACTCATCGTGCGCATAATATAATTCAAAATCAGAACCCGGCGGGAGCAATAGCGCCTTCCCGCATATCCAGCGACGCCATGGGGCGACCTGAACCCTACAGGGGGTAAAAGATGGAGCAGCAAATGGGCAATGCGGGGCAAGGCATCAATGACCATGACAAGGCGACCCAGTATCTCTACGAACTGGCGATCAAGCTGCTGGAACTGGGCGGGTCGGACATTTTCGTCACCGCCGGCAGCGCGCCAGCGCTCAAGGTCAACCAGGATGTGCATCGCCTCGGCGAGCGCCGCCTGACACCGCAGCAGACTTCGCTGCTGGTGCGCTCAATCATGAATGACCGTCAGGCGCGCGAGTTCGACCGTGAGCACGAGGTGAACTTTTCGCTCAACTTTCCCGATGTCGCCCGTTTCCGGGTCAGCGCCTTTACCCAGCGCGGCAGCGCCGGCATGGTGCTGCGCCTGATCCAGCAGCGCATTCCGACCATCGAGGAACTGAACCTGCCGCCCATTCTCAAGGATATCGCCCTGACCAAGCGCGGCCTGGTGATCTTTCTCGGCGGCACCGGCTGCGGCAAGACCTCGTCGATGGCGGCCATGCTCGATCACCGCAACAGCACATGCCGCGAGCACATCGTCACCATCGAGGATCCGATCGAGTTCTTCCACCGCCACAAGCTATCCCTGGTTGACCAGCGCGAGGTCGGCACCGACACCGAATCCTATACGGTAGCGCTGAAAAATACCCTGCGGCAAGCGCCCAACGTGATCATGATTGGCGAAGTCCGCGACCGCGAGACCATGGAACAGGCGATCAACTTTGCCGAAACCGGTCATCTGTGCCTGACCACCCTGCACGCCAATAACACCGATCAGGCTTTCGACCGCATCATCAACTTCTTCCCCGATGAGAAGCGCGCCCAGGTGCTCATGGATCTGTCGTTTAACATGAAGGCCTTTATCTCGCAGCGCCTGTTGCCGCGCGAGGATCAGAGCGGCCTGATTCCGGCGGTGGAAATCCTGCTCAACACGCCGCTGATGGCGGAATTGATCTTTCAGGGCCGCTTCAAGGAGATCAAGCCGGTGATGACCCGCTCCAGCGAGTCGGGCATCGTCACCTTCGATCAGGCGCTGTTCAATCTCTACGAAAGCAGCCAGATCAGCTACGAAACCGCGATCCGCCATGCCGATTCCGCCAATAATCTGCGCCTGCGCATCAAGCTGGAAAGCAAGCGACCCCAGCCCCAGTTGCTGGGCGAGGGTCTGCTGCAGATCGAAGCCGAGCAGCGCCGCCGCTCGCCCTGAACCTACACTTCGCCATAGCGGGCACCGACGCCGATCCAGCGCCGAATCAAGGGCTCGACCCGCTCGGGCGCAGCGCGCAGCAGATGATCAGCCGCATAGCGGGCGGCATTGAGCAGATCCTGATCACGCAGCAGATCGGCGACCCGCAGAGTGCGTACCCCGGTCTGGCGGGTGCCGAGCACCTCGCCGGGACCGCGCAATTCCAGATCGCGGCGGGCAATTTCAAAACCATCGTGGCATTCGCGCAGCGCCGCCAGCCGCGTATGGGCCACCGCCGACAGCGGCGGCCGGTACAGCAGTACGCAACTGCTGGCGGTGGCGCCGCGCCCGACCCGCCCGCGCAACTGGTGCAACTGCGCCAGCCCAAGCCGCTCGGCGTTCTCAATGATCATCAGGCTGGCGTTGGCTACGTCCACACCGACCTCGATCACCGTCGTCGCCACCAGCAGGTCGAGATCGCCGGCCTTGAAGGTCGCCATCACGGCTTCCTTGGCCGCCGCCGCTAGCCGGCCATGCACCAGACCGATACGCAATTCCGGCAGGCGCTCGGCCAGTTGCGCGGCGGCAACCGTCGCCGCCTGGCATTGCAGCGCTTCCGACTCCTCGATCAGCGGGCACACCCAATACGCCTGGCGCCCAGCACGGCAGGCCGCACGGATGCGCTCGATGATCTCGTCGCGGCGAACGTCGGGCACGGCCACGGTCTTCACCGGCTGGCGACCGGGCGGCAGCTCGTCGATGATCGAGGTGTCCAGATCGGCATAGGCGCTCATCGCCAGGGTGCGCGGGATCGGCGTGGCCGTCATGATCAACTGATGCGGACAGCCCCAATCACCACGGCCCTTCTCGCGCAGCGCCAGACGCTGATGCACACCAAACCGGTGCTGTTCGTCAACGATCACCAGCGCCAGCGCGGCAAAGCTGACCGTTTCCTGAAACAGGGCATGGGTGCCGATTGCAACCTGAATCTCTCCCGCCGCCAGCCGTTCCAGCAGACTGCGGCGCGCCTTGCCGGTCAGCCGCCCGGTCAGCCAGGCCACTTCCACACCCAGACTCCCCAGCCAGTCGCGCAGATTGCGATGATGCTGCTCGGCCAGCAGTTCGGTAGGCGCCATCAGCGCCGCTTGGGCGCCGGTTTCCACCGCACGCAAGGCCGCCGCAGCCGCAACCACGGTCTTGCCTGAGCCAACATCGCCTTGCAACAAACGCAGCATTGGCCGTGGCTGGGCCAGATCCTTGCCAATCTCGGCCAGCACCCGCTGTTGCGCGGCCGTGAGTGCAAACGGCAGCCGCTCCAGAAAACGCTGGCTGAGGCCACCGGGTCCGGCCAGGGCTGGCGCGCGCTGGCGCTGCACCTGCTGGCGCAGTTGCCGCAGGCTGAGCTGATGGGCAAGCAGTTCCTCGAAGGCCAGCCGCCGCCGGGCCGGATGGCGGCCACTTTCCAGCTCGGCCAGACTGGCATCGGCCGGTGGCTGGTGCAGCACCCGCAGCGCTGCGCCAATGGTCGGCAGTTGCAGCCGCGCCAGCAACGCCGCCGGCAGCAGTTCCGGTAACAGCCCTGCACTCTCCAGTTGCGCCAGGGCCTGCTCGACCAGAGCGCGCAGGGTGAACTGTTGCAGGCCGGCAGTGGCTGGATAGAACGGGGTCAGCCGGTCGGTCGCCGGCGGCGCGTCCGCATCCAGGCGCCGGCACTCGGGGTGGATCATTTCCAGCGCGCCGTAACCCTGGCGGACCTCGCCAAAGCAGCGCAGCCGCGTACCGGGCTGGCCGAGCCACTGCTGCTGGGCGGGACTGAAGTGGAAGAAGCGCAGCAGCAGGCTGCCGCTGGCATCGCGCAGATGGCAGAGCAGGACGCGTCGGCCCCGGCTGCTGATTTCACTGCTGAGCACCTCGGCCTCGACCTGGGCTTCCTCGCCGGGGCGCAACTGCGCGATCGGGGTGATGCGCGTGCGATCCTGATAGCGCAGCGGCAGGTGCAGCAGCACATCCTCGATGCTGTGCATGCCCAGCCGGTGCAACCGTTCGGCCAGTCGCGGCCCGACGCCCTGCAGAGCCGTTACCGGCAGCGCATCCACGATGGACGGTGGCGGTGCTTCACACAGCTTGGATTTGACATCCTCCCCGGCCTGAAGGCCGGAGATGCCTACGGCGCTCAGGCGCGGCATTGAGCCACCCCTGAGTCGCTTCGGTGGGTTCCTGCTGCTGGCGACCTGACTGCATCGCTCACTGCACAGGCGAACCGGGCGTGTCCCGCCCTTAGTACATTGATCGCGCCGACCACATCGGCGTTTTCCTCGAAGCCACATTCCACACACGCAAATCGGGCTTGCGTCTGCCTATTGTCCGCCGACACATGGCCGCAGCACGGACAGGTCCGGCTGGTGTTCTGTGGCGGCACCGCGACCAGGTACCCGCCGTTCCACGCCGTCTTGTAGTCCAGTTGGCGGCGGAACTCGAACCAGCCTTGATCGAGGATCGCTTTGTTCAGACCGGACTTAGCCCGAACGTTTTTACCCGGATCATCTGTACTGCCTGCCGCCGACCTGGACATGTTCCGCACCTGCAAATCCTCGATACACACCATCGCGTGGTTTTTGCTGATGGCGGTCGAAGTCTTATGCAGGTAGTCGCGGCGGGCGTTGCCGATGCGGGAATGAATACGCTGGACGCGGGCTTTCGCCTTTTTCCAGTTGCTGCTGAATTTAGTCTTGCGACTCATCGCCTGCTGCGCTTTGCGCAAGCGCGTTTCGTGACGCTTGAAGCTGTTGAGCGGTGCGTAGAACGTGCCGTCCGAGAGCGTGGCGAACCGGGCAATGCCCATGTCGATGCCGACCGCATCCCCCTGTGGAATGGGCCGCTCAACCTCACGCTCGGTCTGGATGCTCACGAACCACTTGCCGCATGACCGGCTCACGGTGATGTTCTTTACCGTTCCCAGAACCTCCCGGCTCTTGCGATAACGCAGCCTGCCGAGCTTGGGCAGAAACAGGCGGTTGTTGGTCTGATCGAGCTTGATCTGTTTCGGGTCGGGGTAGCGGAAGCTGTCGGACCGGCCTTTCTTCTTGAAACGCGGGAAGTCGGCCCGCTGGGCGAAGAAGTTGCTGTAGGCCCGCTCCAAATCCTTGAGCGTCTGTTGCAGCGGATGCACGGGCGCATCCGCCAGCCAAGCAGTGTCCACGCTGTTGCGCCACTCGGTGAGTAGCTTGCACAACCCAGCGTAGCCGAGCTTCTTCTCGCCGCGCGCGTAGCGCTCCTTCTGCACCGCCAGTGCCTTGTTGTAGACGAACCGGCACGAGCCCGCGAAGCGGCGCATTTGCCGCTCCTGCTGGCCGTTGGGCATCAAGTCGTACTTGAAGGCTTGAAGTCGTTGCATAACCCAATCAGACTCTTGGTCTATGAATAATGACAACCAAATTAGACACGGACGGCACTGCGTTTTCAAGATGCACGTCCACTTGGTCTTTGTGGCGAAATATCGCCGTAGAGTATTCGATGGCGATGCTATCAACCGGCTGCGCACGATCTTCGCCAAGGTTTGCGCCGACTTTGATGCGCAACTGATCGAGATGGACGGAGAGGACGATTATGTTCACCTGCTTGTGGAGTACCCGCCGAAGGTGGCGGTCTCCACCCTGGTGAACAGTCTCAAAGGCGTATCCAGCCGCCTGCTGCGCAAGGAGCGGCCCGACATCCAGAAACGCTATTGGAATGGCGTGCTGTGGTCGCCGTCCTACTTCGCTTCAAGCTGTGGCGGGGCGCCCATTTCCATCGTGCGCCAGTACATCGAACAGCAACAGACCCCACCCTGAACCAAAACCCAAGGACGGCTTCGCCGTCCGCGCTATCCTTCCCCGCCCTGAACGGCGGGGCTTGTCGCGCACCGGGTCATCGCCGCTCAGCACCGCCCGGGCGTCATGCCGGCAGTTCCAGGAAAAAGGTCGTGCCCTGACCGGCCGCGCTCTCGATCCAGACCCGTCCGCCCATGCGCTGCAGCGCCTTGCGCACGATCGCCAGACCAATCCCGGTACCGGGATAATCCTCAGCACGCTGCAGACGCTGGAAGATCTCAAAAATGCGTTCGTGAAAGCGCGGGTCAATGCCAATGCCGTTGTCCTTCACCCACAGCGTCACCACGCCCTCACCCGCCTGACCACCGATCTCCACTTCAACCGGTACACCGGCACGACCAAACTTGAGCGCGTTATCCAACAGATTGCGCAGCGCCTGACGCAGTCCGTCCAGATCAGCACGCACCTGCAGCGCCGGCACCGTGATCTGCACCATAGCCCCCTGCCGCTCAATCTCCGCCGCGCAATCGGCCACAATCTCGTCCAGCAGCACCCGCAGATCCAGCAGGCCGCAATTCAGGGCGCGCCGCTCCATCCGCGAATAGGCCAGCAGGTCATCGATCAGCGTAGCCATCCGCTGTGTACCTTCGCGGATATTGTGGACAAACGCCCGCCCCTCGTCGTCAAGGCAGACGGTGTATCCATCAAGCAGCAGGCGGCTATAACCATCAATACCGCGCAACGGCGCCTTCAGGTCATGCGAAACCGAATAGGCGAAGGTTTCCAGTTCCTTGTTAGCAGCCTCAAGCTGCGCAGTGCGCTCGTGGATTCGCGCTTCCAGATCGACATTCAACAGGCGATATTGATTTTCACTCTGCCTCAGCAAGGTTTCCATCTTGCGCAGAGCCACATTATCCTGATCCAGCTTTTGATTGACTTCGCGCAACTGGATAACTTTTTGCTTGACCATGCGCCGGAGTATGAAACTCCATATCAGGATAAGCAGGGTCACCCCAACAAGGCCATAGAAAAGATTTATCAGGATGGCAAACATCCGGGTTTCTTTTTCACGCCGCAGCTTTTCCGGATCAAAAACCAGATCATCCATATTGAGCGGATTTTTCAAAATGCCGATCCCACGCATCAACTGGTACATATGAGCCCAGCGATTTGGATTGACATGGCCAGTTTCAACCACCCCAAACAAGGCCAAACTTATCACGCCATCAATCTGGAAGCGATTATAGTCACGCAGATTTCCGCTCACTGACTTGTCGTTACGCGGCAGTTCATCGGCAATACGGTCTGCGATTTGATGCGCATGCGACAAGGCATACACCCAGCCTTTCAGCGTCGCCTGCACAAAGCGCTGCACCTCTTCCGGGTCACGGTCAATCCTGTTGCGCAGAGTAAACAGGGAATCCCCATAAAAATTGATTCCGTAGCTAATCGGGCGCAGGACTTTAAATCGGATACCTTTCTGCGCCAATGTATAAGGCAAGGTGATTCGATAACCGGGTATGGCATCAACGCGACCTGATAAAAAATGTTCCACGCCTGACTCATGTGGATAGGGTGTTACTTTCTGCGGATCAATGCCCTCGGAAAGCAGCATCGCCTGCAGCTCGACATCGATGAGATCATTAACCCGGCGCGCTACCCGCAGATTCAGCAGGTCTACGGGTGATTGAAGACGGGTATCTTCCCTGGCATAAAATTCTGCGGCGCTTTGCTGAAAAATGGACGCCAGCACCACCAGTGGAATACCCTGATCCTGGGCAATCAGAATATCCGCCGCGCCCACGCCAAAATCCGCCCGGCCCTGGGCGACTTCCTGCGTCGCACTGATAATCCTGCCTTCGGGCGTAATCGCGGAGCGGATTTCAACCGCGAATCCAGCCTCCTGGTAATAGCCCTGCCACTGCGCCGCATAGTAGCCAGCGAACTGGGATTGATGATCCCAGCGCAATTGCAGCACGACGTTTTCCAGCGCTTGAGCATCGGTCACCAGAAAGAGCAGCAGGATACCGAGCAGAACATGGCATTTCATGCCGGCAGTTCCAGGAAAAAGGTCGTGCCCTGACCGGCCACGCTCTCGATCCAGACCCGTCCGCCCATGCGCTGCAGCGCCTTGCGCACGATCGCCAGACCAATCCCGGTACCGGGATAATCCTCAGCACGCTGCAGACGCTGGAAGATCTCAAAAATGCGTTCGTGAA
>DAITNL010000035.1:0-22070 GCA_036834665.1 Candidatus Competibacteraceae bacterium
CAACCGGGCTCGGGGGGGCGTCATCCATCCATGGATTCCTTCAATGAGCGCACAATTACAAGACACCGCTCCCGCGACTCCAAGCGGCAAGCGCCGCCGCGCACTGCTCATCCTGGCGACCCTGTTCACCCTGCTCGCCAGCGGCGGCGGCTATTACTGGCTTTACTACGGACGCTGGCAGGTCACCACCGACAACGCCTACGTCGGCGGCAATGTGGTTCAGATCACGCCGCAGATCACCGGCACCGTGGTCCGTGTGCTGGCTGATGACACTGATCTGGTCGAACAGGGCCAGCCGCTGGTGCAACTCGACGACGCCGACACTCAGGTGCAATTGCAACTGGCGGAAGCCAATCTGGCCGACGCGGTGCGCGCGGTGCGCGGTCTCTACGCCAACGACAATCAATCACGCGCCCAGATCGCCCAGCGCAGCGCCGATCTCGATCGTATCCGCTTCGAAGCCGAACGCGCCGAGACCGCCGCCCGCCAGGCCCGTGACGAATATCAGCGGCGTGAGATGCTGTTCCAGAAGAAATTCATTTCCAGCGAAACCCTGCAGACCGCGCGCACCGCGCTCGATAGCGCCAACGCCGCACGCGATGCCGCCCAGGCAGCGGTTGAACAGGCCCAGGCCGCAGTGCGCGCCGCCCGCGAACAGCGTAGCGGCGCCGAAGTCCTGATCGATAACACCTCGGTCGAAACCCATCCCCGAGTCGCGGCCGCCGCTGCCAGGGTCAAGGAAGCCTTCCTGAACACCGCCCGCACCACCATCGTCGCCCCGCTGCGTGGTTATGTGGCCAAGCGCAGCGTCCAGCTCGGTGCGCAAGTCGCGCCCGGCACGGCCCTGCTGGCGGTGATCCCGCTCGACGATTTGTGGGTGGACGCCAATTTCAAGGAAAGCGAGTTGGAAAACGTGCGCATCGGGCAGCCGGTCACGCTGCGCGCCGATCTCTATGGCAGCGACGTGCGCTACAGCGGGCGGATCGCCGGTCTGGCCGCGGGCACCGGCGGAACCTTTGCCCTGCTGCCGGCGCAGAATGCCACCGGCAACTGGATCAAGATCGTGCAGCGGGTGCCGGTGCGCATCACTCTCGACCCGGCGACCGTAGCCGAACACCCGCTGCGGATCGGCCTGTCGATGCGCGCCACCGTGGACACCCATCAGCGGGATGGCGAGGTGCTCGCCCGCGAACCGAACCACGAGGCACGCTACAGCACACCGGTGTTCGCGGCGCAGGCGCAAGCCGCCGATGCACACATCGCCCGCATCATCGCGGCCAACCGGCGCGGCGGCGGCAAATCGTGAACGGTAACGCCACGGAACGCGCCCTGCCGGCAGCGATGCGCGGCGGCCAGTTGGCGCTGGCGACCTTTGCCCTTGGCCTGGGCGCGTTCATGAACATCCTTGATCTGACCATCGCCAACGTTTCGGTGCCGAGCATCGCCGGCGATCTGGGCGTGAGCTTTACCCAGGGCACCTGGGTGATCACCTCCTACGCGGTGGCCGAGGCAATTTTACTGCCGCTGACCGGCTGGCTGGCGCTGCGCTTTGGCGCGGTGCGCCTGTTCGTCAACGCCACCCTGCTGTTTACCCTGGCCTCGCTGCTGTGCGGGCTGGCGCCGAGTTTTCCCATCCTGCTCACAGCGCGGGTGATGCAGGGCGTGGTTGGCGCCTCGATGATCCCGCTGTCGCAGACCCTGCTGACCAGCGTCTATCCACCGCAGCGGCGCGGCCTGGCGCTGGGGCTGTGGTCGATGACCACGATTCTCGGCCCGATCATCGGCCCGCTGTCGGGCGGCTGGCTGACCGAAAATCTGTCCTGGCACTGGATTTTCCTGATCAACCTGCCGATCGGCCTGATCGTCGCCGGCTTGGTGAGTTGGCTGTTCGCCGACCGGGAAACGCCGCGCCGGCGGCTGCCGGTGGATTATGTCGGTCTTGGCCTGCTGGTGATCGGCATCGGCGCGCTGCAGATTCTGCTCGACAAGGGCAATGAGCTGGACTGGTTCGGCTCACCGCTGATCATGGGTCTGGCGGCGGTTTCGGTGGTGGCGCTGGCCTTCTTCATCGCCTGGGAATTGACTGATGAGCATCCGGTAGTCGATCTGCGCCTGTTCGGACGGCGCAACTTCGCGGTGGGCGTGACCTGCCTGATGATCGGCTCGATCGCCTTCTTCGGCACGGTGGTGGTGGTGCCACTGTGGTTGCAAAGCTATCAAGGCTACACGCCGCTGTGGGCGGGCAAGGTGGTGGCCTTTGGCGGCGTGCTGGCGCTGCTGCTCGGGCCGATCATCGGCGCCACTATTCATCGCCTTGATGCCCGCGCCGTGGCCACCTTTGGCTTTATCGTGTTCGCGCTGGTGGCGTTCTGGAGCGCGCGCTTCACGCCGGATGTCGATTACTGGACGCTCGCGCTCAGCCGGCTATTCATGGGCGTGGGCATCAGTTGTTTTTTCCTGCCGCTGGTGACGATCAATCTGTCCGGGCTGGCGCCGGGTCAGCTTGCTGCCGCCACCGGGCTGCAGAACTTCATGCGCAACCTCGGCTCCAGCTTCGGCACGGCGATCATGACTTCATTGTGGGATCACAAGGGCATCGAACACCACGCCCGGCTGGCCGAGCAGGTCACCGCCTACAACCCGCTGGCCACGCACTATCTGGATCAGTTGCACGCCATCGGTCTGGGTGACACACAGGCCCTGGCGCAACTGGATCGCACCCTGACCACGCAGGCTTACCTGCTGTCCACCGACGCGGTGCTGTGCATCAGCGGCATGCTGATGTTCAGCCTGATTGGCCTGATCTGGTGGGCCAAACCACCGTTCACCGTGCGGGGCGGCGGCCATTGAGCGCGCACCGGACGGTTCAGAAAAACGGGCTGGCGTCACCGAGGCCCTGGCGGACCAGTTGCGGCGCATCCTCCGTCAAATCAAGCACGGTGGTCGGCTCGTGCTGACCGGGACCGCCATCGATGATCAGGTCCACCACGTGCGTCAAGCGCTCCTCGATCTCCTCGGGATCGGACAGCGGCCACTCGTCGCCGGGCAGCAGCAGGGTGCAGCTCATGATCGGCTCACCTAGTTCCGCCAGCAGCGCGCGCACGATGGTGTTGTCGGGAATGCGCAGGCCGATGGTCTTGCGGCGCGGGTGCTGCAGACGCCGTGGCACCTCATGGGTCGCCTGCAGCAGAAAGGTGAACGGTCCCGGCGTAGCGGCCTTGAGCAGCCGATAGCGCTGGTTGTCCACCTTGGCATAAGTGGCGATCTCGGACAGATCGCGGCACACCAGGGTGAAATTATGATGACGGTCGGTCTGACGAATGGCGCGGATGCGCTCCGCTGCCGTCTTGTCGCCGAGCTGGCAACCGAGCGCATAGCTGGAATCGGTAGGATAAATAATGACATCGCCGGCGCGCAGCCGCGCCACCGCCTGGCTGATCAGGCGCGGCTGCGGATTAGCGGGATGAATTTGTAAAACGCGGCTCATGGCCTTATATTCCTTGAAATCACAGAGGTTCACATCGACCGGGCAAGGTGCCAGCGTGTCACCCGCCGGTCAAGAGAGCGACCGCAAGCGGCCGCTTTTCTTTTGCCCGATCCCGCTCCTGGCCCGCAACGAAAATCCGCAACCCGCATGAAACTGCTGTTCGACTTCCTGCCCATCGCCCTGTTCTTCGTCGCCTACAAGCTGGCTGATATCTATGTAGCCACTGGGGTACTGATCGTCGTCACTCTCGCCCAGGTCGGCTGGGTCTGGCTGCGCCAGCGCCGGGTCGAGAAACTGCCGCTGTTCACCGCTGGGCTTGTTTTGGTACTGGGCGGGGCTACGCTGCTGCTGCATGACCCGATGTTCGTCAAGTGGAAGCCGACGGTGGTCAACTGGCTGTTTGCCATCGCTTTCATCGGCAGCCTGTTCATTGGCCAGAAACCGCTGCTGGCACGGATGCTGGGTGAGCAACTGGAACTTCCGTTGCCGGTCTGGGTCAAGCTGACACTTGCCTGGGCAATTTTCTTCCTCGCCATGGGCGCCGCCAATCTCTACGTCGCTTTCACATTCGATGAAAACACCTGGGTCAACTTCAAGCTGTTTGGCATGCTCGGTCTGACCCTGCTGTTCGTGCTGGCGCAGGCTGCCTACATGAGCCGCCATATCAAGCCTGACGACCCGTCCTCGAAGGAGCCCTGAGTCATGCTCTACGCCATTCTCGGCCGCGACACGCCCAACAGTCTGGACAAACGCCTGTCCGCACGCCCCGCCCATCTGGAACGCCTGCGCGCACTGCTCGATCAGGGCCGGCTGGTGCTGGCTGGACCGCTGCCGGCCATCGACAGTCCCGATCCCGGCCCGGCCGGATTCCAAGGCAGTCTGGTAGTGGCTGAATTCGCATCGATTGATGACGCTCGAACCTGGGCCGATGCCGATCCCTATGTAGCCGCCGGTGTTTACGCGGCCGTTGAGATCTATCCCTTCCGGCAGGTGCTGCCCGCATGAGCAGTGACCGGGTCGCCTTGATCGAGCACCGCCTGCGCGCCGCGCTGAGTCCAGAGCAGCTGGAGATTCGCGATGACAGCGCCGCGCATGCCGGCCATGCGGGCGCCCGCGACGGTGGGCACTTCACCGTGCGCATCGTCGCCGCTGCCTTTACCGGCAAAACTCTTCTTCAGCGCCATCGCCTCGTCAATGCGGCGCTGGCCGATCTGATGCACCGGGATATTCACGCCTTGAGCATCAAGGCCAATGCCCCGGATGAAACCTGAGCTGTCCACTCTCCCATGGAAACGCGCATGAAAAAACCAAGCAAACTGACTCTCCCCCTGCTGGCGCTGTCTTCGGCGCTGTTGCTGTCCGGTGTGGCGCTGGCCGCCGATGACAAGAAGCCCGAAGCCGCCCCGGCCCCGGCTGCCGCGCCCGCTGCTGCAACCGCGCCCAGCTTTACCATTCCCGATCCGGTCGCGGTGGTGAATGGCAAGCCGATCAGCAAGACTGCATTTGAGCTGTACGCGCAGCAGTTGCGCGGCAAGGCCAAGATCGACTCGCCCGAGTCCAGCAACGCGCTGGTCCAGCAACTGGTGCTGGAAGAACTGCTGGTGCAGGAAGCCAACAAGCAGAAACTGGCCGATGACCCGCAGGTCAAGCAGCAGTTTGAAATGATTCAGCGCAGCCTGCTGGCCAGCACCGTGATTCGGCGCATGCTGAGTGAGAGCGCGCCCAGCGAAGAGGCAATCAAGAAGGAATACGACAACGCCGTTGCGGCGATGAAGAGCAAGGAATACAAGGCCGCGCACATCCTGGTCGATTCCGAGGACAAGGCCAAGGAGATCGTCGCCGAACTGAAGAAGGATGCCAGCAAGTTCGCCGAGCTGGCCAAGACCAAGTCCAGCGACAGTTCCGCGGCCAATGGCGGCGATCTGGGCTGGTTCACGCCGGGCATGATGGTGCCGCCGTTCGCGCAGGCGGTGGCCAAGCTGAATAAGGGCCAGATCAGCGAGCCGGTACAAACCCCGTTCGGCTGGCATGTGATTCTGCTGGAAGATGTGCGCGACGCTACACCGCCGTCGATGGATGAGCTCAAGCCGCAGATCGCGCAGATGTTGCAGAGCAAGATGGTCAACGATTATCTGGAGAAGCTGAAGTCCGGTGCCAAGATCGAGGTGACCGAGATTCAGGTCAGCGCCGCCGCGCCGGCTGCCGATGCCACCAAGGACGAGAAGAAGTAAGCGTCTGACTGTGGGGAGCCGTCCACCGGGCTGCTCCCCGGCCCGCTGCTAGCCATCCCCGAGCAGCACCTGCAAACCCGCCTCATCCAGCACCGTCACGCCCAGTTGCCGCGCCTTATCCAGTTTGGATCCGGCATCGCGGCCCGCCACCACATAGTCGGTTTTCTTCGACACGCTGCCGCTGACCCGGGCGCCGCGCGCACGCAACTGCTCGCTGGCTGCATCGCGGCTGAGCAATTCCAGGGTACCGGTGAGGACAAAGGTTTTACCGGCCAGGGGTTGCGTATTTGCCGGTACCGCTACCGGCACTGTTTCCGGCCAGTGCACGCCGGCAGCGCGCAGACGAGCGATGACATCCTGATTATGCGGCTCCTGGAAAAAAGCCCGAATCGCCGCCGTCACCACGGGCCCAACATCCGGCACCTGACGCAGGCGCTCATCATCCGCCGCCAGCAGGGCATCCAGTGTGCCAAAGTGCGTCGCCAGCGCCAGCGCCGTCGCTTCGCCGACCTCGCGAATTCCCAAGGCGTACAGGAAGCGCGCCAGGGTCGTCCGCTTGCCACGCTCCAGCGCCGCAACCAGGTTTTCCGCCGATTTGACGCCCATCCGCTCCAGCGTCGCCAACTGGGCGACATCGAGCGTGAACAGGTCAGCGGGGCTGCGGACCCAGTCGCGCTCGACCAACTGCTCCACCAGGCGCTCGCCCAGCCCCTCGATATCCAGCGCCCGGCGCGAGGCAAAATGGCGCAGCGCCTCCTTGCGCTGAGCGCGGCAATACAGACCGCCGATGCAGCGCGCCACCGCCTCGCCCTCGGGACGGGTAATGTGCGAACCGCACACCGGGCAGCATTCCGGCATCACGAACGGCCGGGATTCAGCCGGGCGCTGCTCCAGCACCACGCTCACCACTTCGGGAATCACGTCACCGGCGCGGCGCACGATCACCGTATCGCCCACCCGCACATCCTTGCGCGCCACTTCATCGGCGTTATGCAAGGTGGCATTGGTCACCGTGACGCCACCGACAAACACGGGCCGCAAGCGCGCGACCGGAGTGATCGCGCCGGTGCGGCCCACCTGCACTTCAATCGCCTCGATCAGGGTTAATTCTTCCTGGGCCGGGAATTTATGCGCCACCGCCCAGCGCGGTTCGCGGGTGCGAAAGCCCAGTTGCCGCTGCGCATCCAGCGCATTGACCTTGTACACCACGCCATCGATATCGAAAGGCAGCGCGTCACGCTGTCCGGCAATCCGCTCATAGAAGGCAATCAGATCCCCGGCGCCACGCGCCACCGCGCGCTGCTCGCAGACCGGCAGACCCAGCGCCGCCAGGGCATCGAGCAGCGCCGCATGCGTCGCCGGCAGCGCCCAGCCCTGTACCTCGCCCAGACCATAGGCGAAAAAGGACAATGGCCGCTGCGCCGCCAGTTTCGGATCCAGCTGACGAATGCTGCCGGCGGCACCGTTGCGTGGATTGACCAGGGTCGGCAGGCCAGCGGCGCGCTGGCGGGCGTTGTAGCGCTCGAAATCCGCGCGGCTCATATAGGCTTCGCCGCGCACCTCCAGCACGGCAGGCGCCGGGCCGCGCAGACGCAAGGGCACAGCATGGATGGTGCGGATGTTCTGAGTGACATCCTCGCCAGTCTCGCCATCGCCGCGCGTCGCCGCCTGCACCAGCAGGCCATGCTCATAGCGTAGATTGATGGCCAGACCGTCGAACTTCAGCTCGCAGAGGTATTCAACCGCTGGCGCATCCGCATCCAGGCCCAGATCACGCCGAACCTGGATATCAAAGGATTGTGCCCCTTGCGGACGGGTATCGGTCTCGGTACGAATCGACAGCATCGGCGCGTGATGCCGCACCGGCGCGAAGCCGTCCAGTGGCCGGCCGCCAACCCGCTGCGTCGGCGAATCCGCCGTCAGCAGTTCGGGATGCGCGGCCTCCAGCGCCTGCAATTCCCGAAACAGCCGGTCATATTCGGCATCGGGAATGGCCGGCGCATCCAGGACATAGTAGTGGTAACTGTGGGTGTTGAGCTGCTCACGCAACCAGATCGCCCGATCCTGCACCGCACTGGACACCCCCATGCTCCGGCTATCCTCAGAAAGGCTGCGCCTGGCGCCGCTGACTCAGATCAGCGACCTTGCTGCGCAACTGCAGCAGTGCCTGATTGGTCATGCGGCTGCGGCGTTCATCGCAGATCGAGCCGCCCAGTTCGCGCGCCAGTTGATCCGCGGCCAGCACCATCAGATCCAGAGCCTGCATATCCTCCAGCGGCCCGGGCAGATTCATGAACAGCAGCAGACCCGGTGTGCGCAACTGGCTCAGCGTATCCACCTCGAAGGCACCGGGTTTACGCAGATGCGCCATGGCAAACACCAGATCGCGTCCGGCAGTGCCCTCATCCGTGCGGCGTTCGAACAGACCGCTGGCCGCATCCAGGTGCAGGCGCGCGGCGGCAGCGACCGTCTGGATGCGCATGCCGGTGAACAACTGGCCCGGTGGCGCCACCACGGTCAAGGCCACGGTCATCTTGAGCGTGTCTGGTGTGGCCTGTTTGACCGGTGTGGCCGGCGTAGCCGTTTCAGGCACCGCGGGCACTGGCAGCGGCGGATCAGCGATCGGCGTCACTTCAACCGGCGAAGCGCTCAGCACGTCCACGCCCGGGTCGGCACTGCCGCGCTCGACCGGGTGAATTTCCACGTCCACCAGCACCTTGTCCGCCAGATGATGCTCCGGCGTGATCCGGCCCAGATGGCCGAAATCGTGCACCTTCTCCGCCTCCGGCGCACCGTCGGGATCTTCGCCAAACACCGGCTCATTGCCGAGCGAAGGCTGCCGCCGGCGCTGGCGAAGCTCATCCTTCAAGCGCGCGCGGATACCCCAGAGATAAATCAGAACGACGATGACGGCCCCTACACCAGCCACCAGCCACTGCAATTGTGTTTTATCCAGTTCCATGAATCACAAGCCCCGGATTGCGTCTGTCGCAATCAGATTTCACCGCAATAAGCACCGAGAATGGCAAACCCCAGCCGACTGCTCGGCAGTGGCGGGGGTTTGGTTATTAATTGACGTTATATACTAAAAGTCCGGGGTTTTCACAAAGGTAGCATGGCTGATATTCAGCCCACGCCCGCCAGTTGCGCCGCCGCATCGACATCGACCGCCACCAGCCGGGACACACCCGGTTCCTGCATGGTCACGCCAATCAGGTGCTGAGCGATTTCCATGGTTGCCTTGTTGTGGGTGATGAAAATGAACTGCACCCGCGTCGCCATATCGCGCACCAGCGCACCAAAGCGGCCGACATTGGCCTCATCCAGCGGCGCATCCACCTCGTCGAGCAGGCAAAACGGGGCTGGATTGAGCTGAAAAATCGCGAATACCAGAGCCACGGCGGTCAGCGCCTTCTCGCCACCCGACAGCAGCGTGATCGAGCCGATGCGCTTGCCAGGCGGCTTGGCCATGATCGTGACCCCGGCCTCCAGCACATCCTCCTGAGTCAGCTCCAGATGCGCCTGACCACCGCCGAAGAGTCGTGGAAACAGTTCCTGCAGGCCGGTATTGACCTGTTCAAAGGTTTCGCGAAAGCGGGCGCGGGTTTCGCGATCAATCTTGCGCATCGCGTTCTCCAGAATAGCCAGCGCTTCCAGCAGATCGGCATCCTGGGCATCGAGATACTGCTTGCGTTCCGACAACTGGGCGAATTCATCGATGGCGGCCAGATTGATCGGTCCGAGCCGCTGAATGCGCCGCTCCAGTTGCTCCAGACGCGCCAGCCAGGCGCTCTCCTCCGCCACGGCAGGCAGCGTCGGCACCAGCGCCTCGGGCGTGGTGTCCAGAGCCTGCAATTGCTCGCACAGATGCTGCTCGCGCACCCGGATCTCGCCCAGCGCCAGCCGCTGTGCTTCGATCCGCTGGCGTTGCGTGTCGATCTCGCGCTCGCTGCGGCTGCGTTCCTGCTCCAGCGCCTGCAGACTGGCATCGCGGCTGGCCAGATCCTGGCGGGCCTCCTGCAACGCACTCTCGGCGATGAGGCGCGTTTCCAGCCATTCGCCCAGCTCAGCCTCAGCATTGACCAGGCTGTCATCGCTCACCGTGCCCGGCTCGGTATCCAGCCGCTGCTGCCGCTCGCGCAGCTGGCGCTGCTGTGCCTCCAGCCGTTCCAGCGCCGCATCGGTCGCCGTCCATTGCAGGCGCAGTGCCTCCAGCGCCGCCTGACCGCGCGCTACCGCCTGCCGGGCGGTCTCGGCCACGACCCGGCACTGGCGCACCTGCTGCTGGTGCTGCTCGCGGGCGCTGCCCAGGGCCACCTGTTCGGTGCGGTCACTCTCCAGTTCTAGCAACACCTCTTCCAGACGCAGCCGCGCCTGCTGCAACTGCTCCTGATCGCTCGCGTTCTGCTCATCGAGTTCGGCGCACTCCTCGGCCAGTGCGGCGCGGCGCGTGCAGGCAGTTTCGGCGCGGGACTGCGCCGCCTGCAGACGTCCCTGCGCCTGGGCATGATCACGATGCCCCTGATTCACCTGCTGCTGCGCCTCACGGCGCGCCTGCTCCAGGCTGTGCAACTGCGTGCTCAGCGCCTCCATCTCCACGCCCTGCCGCGCCAGCGCTGTCTCATCCGCCGCCAGCGCCGCCTCACGCTCGTGAATCTCCCGCTCCCGCGCCAACACTCCGGATTCGGCATCGCGCACCAGCCGCACAGCGTCACGGGTGCACAGCACGCCTTCCGGAGTGACCAGCCGCTCACCCGCAGCCAGGCTTGTGCGCCGCGCCAGCGCCTCTTCCAGGGTCGCTGCGGTACTCATGCCCGCCAGCAGCGCCGCCAGCGACCACGGCGCCGTCACCCGAGCTGCGAGAGTGTCATCATCCGTGGATGCAGCAGTCGATTCCGGCGGCGCGAACAGGCTCAGCCGGCCCGCGTGCAGCTCGGCGATGGCGCCAGCCGGCCCCTTCAGCTCCGGCACACACACCGCATCCAGCCAACCCGACAGGGCCGCTTCCACCGCCCGCTCCCAGCCCGGTTCCACCGTCAGGTGTTCCGCCAGACGTGGCGCAGCATCCAGACCCTGGGCGCGCAGCCACGCCCCAGCCGCATCGGCCTGTCGTCCCAGCGCGGCTTCCTGCAGGGTGCGCAACGCTTCCAGACGTCCGCGGCCGGTCTGCACACGCGTGCGCAATTCCTGCAGGGCAGCAGCGCCCTGCTGCTGCGCGGCACGGGTCGCGGCCAGCTCGCTTTCCACCTCCAGCAACCGCGCCTGATGATCGGCGAGCACGATCGCCGCCTGCTCTTCGGCCTCGCGCCGCTCTTCCAGCTCCAGTTCCTCATCGCCCTGCGCCAGCTGCGCCTGCTCCAGTTCCAGGCGCTCACGGCGCCGCGCGCCCTGCAGCAACTGCCGCTCCAGATGCTCGATGCGGGTACGTTCCACCTCAGCCTGACGCTGGGCATCGCTACAGCGGCGCCCGCAGTCCTCCCAGGCCGCCTGGCCCTCATGCAGCAGCAGCTCGGCGGCGGCCAGCGCGGCGGCAGCCTCGACCTCGGCAGCCAGCGCTCGCGCCTGCCCGGGATCGGCGGCAGCCAGTTCGGCGCGCAACTGCTCGCGCTGCGCCAGATCCTGTTCGCGCTGCGCGTCGATCCGGGCCAGCTCCGCAGCGGTCTGGCGGGCATCATCGGCATGGCGGCGGCGCAGCTCGCGCTGGTGGCTCAGATACTGTTCCAGACGGCTGATCTCGGCACCGGCCTGATAGCAGCGCGCCTGCGCGTCGCCACAGGCATCACTGGCAGCGGTGCGCGCCAGCCGCTCCGCTTCCAGCCGCGTATCCAGATGGCGCTGCGCGGCCATCCGGGCTTCCAGGGCGGTTTCCTGCTCGCGCAACTGCCGGGTCTGGGCGTCCAGATCCACCCGCAGGGTCCGCCAGCGCAGAGCCAGCAGCTCAGCACGCAGTCGGCGCTCTTCGGCGCGGTAATCGCGGTACTGCTCGGCGGCACGGGCCTGGCGCTGCAGGTGCTGCAACTGCCGGCCCAGTTCCTCGCGCACATCGTTGAGCCGTTCCAGATTGTCGCGGGTGTGGCGAATGCGGGTTTCGGTTTCGCGGCGCCGATCCTTGTACTTGGAAATGCCGGCGGCTTCCTCCAGGAACAGGCGCAGGTCTTCCGGCCGCGCCTCGATCACCCGCGAGATCATGCCCTGTTCGATAATGGCATAGCTGCGCGGACCCAGACCGGTGCCGAGGAACAGGTCGGCAATATCGCGGCGCCGGCAGCGGCTGCCGTTGAGGAAATAGCTGGACTGGCCATCGCGGCCAACCAGTCGGCGCACAGCGATCTCGGCATAGCTCGCCCAGGGTCCACCGAGCCGGCCCTGGCTGTTATCAAACACCAGCTCGATGGAGGCCTGACCGACCGGCTTGCGGCTGGCCGCACCGTTGAAGATCACGTCGGTCATGGTCTCGCCGCGCAGACTGCGCGCCGAACTCTCGCCCATCACCCAGCGCACGGCATCGATGACATTGGACTTGCCGCAGCCATTGGGACCGACGATGCCGGTCAGATCGCCGGGCAGGTGCAGCACCGTAGGATCAACGAAGGACTTGAAGCCCGACAGCTTGATCCTGCTCAGCCGCATGGGCGCGCCAGGTCACGCATGCGCATCGCTCAGGCCCGGCGAACCAGGGGTTGCAGCACCCCTTCGATGGCTTCCAGATCAGGAACGATCAGCGACTGATCGTGGTAGCGGGCCCAGCTCAGGATGCCCGGGCGCCGCTGCTCGGCCTCGGGCACCTCCGGATCCAGGGTGATCTCGTGGCGCTGCAGATTGAACGGACGCGGCGCCGAGGTACCGAGAATGCCAAAATGGGGCAGCTTGGAATCGGTGCCCAGAGTATTAACGATAATAATCCGCGAGTTCAGGTCAGACTCGGGCGCGACCCGGAAGATCAGCCGCCCCAGGCTGATCAACGGTGTGGTCAGGTTATGCCAGAGCATGGCGCCCACTACCCAGTGCGGCGCGGACTCGATGCGCAGCGGCGTGGCAAAGGGCAGCACCTCAACAACCAGACTGCTGGGCAGCACCAACTGGCCACCCTGCACCGCAATCAGCAGGCAACGCAGAATCGACGGTTCCATAACGGTATCCATGGACAAGGGCGCGTGGCGCGCGTCAGGTGATCAGCTCCAGGGCGCGCTCGCCGAGAATCTTGCGGATCGATTGCATCAGCTGCTCTTCCTGGTAGGGCTTGGTCAGGTAGTCGTTGACCCCGAGGCGTATCGCGCGCTCGCGGTGCTTCTCGCCACCGCGCGAGGTCACCATGATAATGGGCAGGTGCTGCAGCAGCGGCTGGTTGCGCACATGGGCGATCACTTCGAAACCATCCATGCGCGGCATCTCGATATCGAGGATCGCCAGATCCGGTACCTGATTCTGCAGCAGCGCCACCGCGTCCATGCCGTCCTTGGCGGTGACCACCTCGATATTGTGCCGTTCGAGGATGCGTGCGGTCACCTTGCGCATGGTGATCGAGTCGTCGATGACCATGACGGTGAGCTTCTCCGGGCGGGATTCCTGGCGCGCTACACGCAGGGCGCGGCTCTCGGCCTGCTTTTGCAGCTGCGAGCCAATGTTACGCACCAGGGCTGCCAAATCCAGCACCACCACCACCCGGCCATCGCCGAGCACGGTAGCGCCGGAGATGCCGGGCACGCCGTTGAACTGCGGCCCGACCGGTTTGACGATGATTTCCTGATTACCGAGCACCTGTTCGACCTGCAGGGCGGCGCTAGCCTCGGCGCTGCGGAACAGCAGGGTCGGCGGGCGCCGATCACCCACTTCTTCGAACGGCACGATGTGATCGCTGCCGATCAGAATGCCCAGGTTATGCACCGGATAGCGGCGTTCGTTATGGGTGTGCTGGATCTGCTCACCCGCCAGATAGGCCTTGAAGTGCTCTTCGCGCAGGCGGGTGACCAGTTCGATGCTCAACAGCGGGATGGCGAAGATGGATTCGCCGGCCTTAACGAGCAGCGCCTGGGTGACCGACAGCGAGAACGGCAGGCGAATGACGAAGCGGGTGCCCTGGCCAGGTTCGGTCTGGATCAGGAGTGCGCCGCGCATGGCGCGAATCGCGGCATTGACCACGTCCATGCCGACGCCGCGCCCGGAAATCTGCGTCACCGTGGTGGCAGTGGAAAAACCGGGGCGCAGCAGCAGGGCAATCAGCTCATCCTGGCTAATCTCTTGCCCGGGTTCGATCAGGCCCTTTTCCTCGCCCTTGCGGCGGATGATGTCGAGATGCAGGCCGCCGCCATCATCGCCCAGTTCCAGCACCAGTTCGGCACCTTCCCGGCGCAGGCTCAGACTGATGGTGCCAATATCGGATTTGCCGGCGGCGCGACGCTGTTCCGGGGTTTCGATACCGTGCGCCAGCGAGTTGCGCAGCATGTGCTCCAGCGGCGCCAGCATGTTTTCCAGCACGGTGCGGTCGACCTCGGCCTCCTCGCCTCCGACTAGCAGCTCGGCGCGCTTGCCCAGTTCCTGGGCCGACTGGCGCACCACCCGGCGCAGACGCGGAATGATGCTGCCAAAGCGCACCATGCCGGTACGCATCAGACCCTGCTGGATTTCCTTGTTGACCTTGGCCTGCTGATCAAGCAGCGTGGTGATGTCGCGGGCATGCTCGCCGAGGGTATTGCCGATGTTGTTCAGGTCGTCGGCGATTTCCATCAGCGAGCGGCTAAGCTGCTGCAGTTCGGTGAAGCGGTCCAGCTCCAGCGGGTCGAATTCCTGCTGGTGGGCCTTAGTACTATAGTCCTGGCGTGACTGGATGCGCGCCTCGGCCTGGGTCGCAAGATGCGTGACCTGACGGCGCAGACGGGCGATGGTCTGCTCGAATTCGCTCAGGTGGTTACTCATCGCGCCGACACCCTGGTCAATGCGGGCGCGGAAAATACTGCTCTCACCCATCTGGTTGACCAGGTTATTGAGCAGAGCGGCACTGACCCGGATGGCATCGGCGGCGGCCGGGGCCTCGACGCCCACGGCGGCTTTCGGCGCGGCGGCAGCGGTGGCCATGGCCGTCGCAGCAGCGGCCACCACGGCGGCCACCGGCTTGATCCGTTCCTGGGGCTTGGCACCGAGCAGGGCATGCAGCGCCTCGATCTGCTCGGTCTGCGGCGGTGGCTGCACACCCTCGCGCACCCCGACCAGCATGCGGTGCAGGCGATCGAGGGCCAGTTGCAACTGTTCCAGCACCGGCGGCGCATTGCGCAAGATGCCCTTGCTGAGCGCATCGAGTACCGACTCGGCGGCATGGGCCAGATCGCCGACGCTCATGAAGCCGGCCAGGCGCGAGCTGCCCTTAAGGGTGTGCATCTCGCGGCGCAGATTGTTGAGCAGCTCGCTGTTATCCGGCTCGACCGCCAGGCGCTGCAGGATCACGTCGCTGGAGTCGAGAATCTCAGCCGCTTCACTCTGGAAGACCTGGACCAGTTCCTGGTCGAGCTCGGTCATGGCCGCCACAGGCGCGATTTCCGGCACTGCAGTGGCTGCGGCCTCGACCGGCGCAGCCGGTGGCGGCAGGCTCTCGATCGCTTGACCGCTGCTGACCGCATCGGCTAGACGCAGCAAATCCTGCATCAAATCGCTGGCCGGCGCCGGATAGCTGCTGCCACCAGCCTCGGCCAGCATCCGGTTCAACCGGTCCAGGGTGTTCTGCAGGGTTTCCAGAATCACCGGCGTCACCGGCATGGCATTCTTGCCGAGTGCGTCGAGCACCGATTCGGCGGCATGGGCCAGATCGCCAATCACCATGAAGCCGGTCAGGCGCGAGCTGCCCTTGAGGGTATGCATGCCCCGGCGCAGGTCATTCAGTAGCGCGGTGCTATCGGGCTCGGCGCCGAGGCGCTGCAGCAGGGCATCGCTGCCATCGAGAATTTCTGCGGCTTCGTACTGGAACACCTGCGCCAGTTCCGGATCGATGCTGGTCAGCTGCGCAGAGGCCGTTTCCATGCCGGGTGCGGGCGCCGGCAGCGCCACCGGTTCCGGCAGCGGCAAGGCGATGACCCGCGGTGCCGCCACAACGGGCGGCGGCGTCTCTGCGACCGGCTCGGGCAGTTTGGGAAGCGGTGCAGCGGGCACAAGCGGCTCGATGACCGGCGGGCTGCTGCGCAGGTCGATGGCACACCTGCTCAGGCGCTGGACCAGGGCACCGATCTCTTCGTGCGCCGGCTCCGAACCGAGCAGCACATCCAGGGCCTGGGCCGCTTCCGCAAGCAGACCTGCAACATCAGCGCTGGCCGGGACCATGCCGCTCAGCACTGCGTTGACCAGCGTTTCAAACTCGCCAGCCAGATCGCCGATCACGGTCGCGCCCACCACCCGGCCACTGCCCTTGAGCGTGTGGAAAGCCCGCCGGATTATTGACAGCGCCGTACGGTCTTCGGGCCGCTGCCGCCAGACCGGCAACTGCTCGTGGATGGCCGCGATCTCACCACGGGCTTCCTCAAGGAACACGTCCAGGAATTCCGGATCGAGGCCCGGCACCAGCGACGGCAGCATCGGCGCCGCACTGGGTTCGGGTTCCGCCTCCACCGCCTGCGGCAGACCGCGCACCCGTGCCACCAGCGGCGGCAGGGCCTCCAGCTCGGCACCGTGCAGCGGTGTTTCCCCGACCAGCGGCGACAGTGCCTCAACCGCCGCCGCCACCGCATCGGCAATCGCCGTGCTCGGATGCAGCTCAGCGTTCAGCACCTGATTGAGCAGGTTCTCAAATTCCCAGGCGAAATCGCCAATCACCATCGCCCCGACCATGCGTCCGCTGCCCTTCAGGGTATGAAAGGCGCGCCGGATGGTGGTCAGCGCCGCGCGATTGTCCAGATCACTGCGCCAGACTGCCAGATTGTCGCGGATGGTGACCAGCTCACCCTGGGCCTCCTCGAGAAAGACTTCGATGAACTCCGGATCGGCCTCCGCCAGACCGATCACCTCGATCAGGCTGGACACAGGCGCGGGTGGCGATGCAGCAGGCGCTACCGGATCGACACGGGATGAATATGACTCAGGAGCAGGCGGATGCATATCGAAATCAAATTCCGGCAGTTCGATGCCCATGTCCTGGAAATTTTCCGGCAGGCATCCAATCGACTCGGGCGCGGGCAGCACAGTGGCGCAGGACAGTGCAGCGGGCATAGCCACGGGATGTTTCAGCAGCGTTTCCATGCGACTTAACTGTTCATCGGCCGCAGCCAGGATATTCTCGGGTGCCGGCTCACCCGCGGCCAGCGGCGCCAGACAGTGCCCAATACCGGCCAGAATTTCTGCACAGGCCTCGGCGGCCAGGGGTCCATAGACTTCAGCGGCGACACCTTCGGCCAGTTGCGCGGCGATCCGGTCGAGCCGACCCAGCCGTTCCCGCACGTCAGCCCCGTTGCGCTCGCCCAGCTGTGCCGTGAACGCGTGGGCCTCGCGACGAAAGCGCTCCCAGGCCAACGGCTGCTCGGCATGGCCCTCCAGATGCTCGACTATCGCCTGCCGCAACGCCTGCAGGGCCTGTTCAAGAACCGGCAGGGCACCGCCGCCATTGGACCGCGCCCCGGTCGTCACTGAGCTGTGCTGGGAATGTGCCTGCCGCAGGGCTTCAATCAGCTTGGACAGTTCAACCTCGGTGCGGCGCTGCCCCGGCGACAGGGCGCCGCTCAGATAGGCATCAAGCCGCTCCGTGGCCTGCGCCAGCAGATCCGGCTGCGCAGCGCTGGGGCGAGCAATCCAGTCCACGGTCAGGGCGCGCATGGCCTCAAGCAGAGCGACCGCCTCGCGGTGATCGAGCAGGGCCAGCGGCCCGCGAATCTGATCGATGGCGTCGAGTATCGCCTCCAGCGGCGCCGTCTCGGCGGGATCCTCGCGATACGCCTCCAGGTCCAGTTCAATCCGCTGCAGCGCAAGCAGCAGATCGTCCTTGATGGCACCCAGTGAGTTATCGGTGACACGACCTGCAATCATCACCCTACCTCCGCGCGGGAATCCCGCCCAGCAGACCGCCGTGGCCGGGAAGCGATCGATCGGTGCAACATTCGCCCACCTCCCGGCTCATGGTTCCAGGATCGCTGCCTCAATCCGGCAGCCGGAAACCGGCCACCGACTGGCGCAACTCCTGCGCCAACTGGTTGAGCTTGCCGATGGCCGATGCGGTCGCTACGCTGCTCTCGGCAGTCTGGCCGGTGATCTCGTTGATGGAGATCATCGCCCCGGACACCCGCGACGCCATCTCCGACACCTGACCGGCGGACTTGGAAATCTCGTCGATCAATTCGGCCAGATTGGCGGACACCTTTTCGATTTCCTCCAGCGCCTCGCCCGCCTTTTCAGCCAGACCGGCACCGCTGACCACTTCGGCGGTGCTCTTTTCCATCGAGATCACCGCCTCGTTAGTATCAGCCTGAATGGTCTTGACCAGGGTTTCGATGCGCTTGGTGGCGTTACTGGAACGCTCAGCCAGGCGCTGCACTTCGTCGGCAACCACGGCAAAACCACGCCCGGCATCGCCAGCGGCCGAGGCCTGAATCGCGGCGTTCAGCGCCAGGATGTTGGTCTGATCGGCGATGTCGTTGATCAGCGCCACGATGTCACCGATTTCCTGCGAGGATTCGCCCAGGCGCTTGATACGCTTGGAGGTGTCCTGGATATGCTCGCGGATGGTGTTCATGCCGTGGATGGTGCGCCGCACCCGGTCGCCACCCTCGTGGGCAATGCCGACCGATTTCTCGGCCACTTCAGCGGAGGCGGCGGTCTTGGATGACACGTCATCCATGGACTGGGCCATCTGCATCACGGTGGCGCTGGCGTTTTCGATCTGCCGCGACTGAATCTCGCTGGACTTGGCCAGACGGTCAGCGATGGCGCTGGTCTCCTGCACGGCGGACGCGACCAGCTCCGAGGTGTTGTTGATCGTCGACACCAGGTCGCGCAGCGCTTCGATGGCGTAGTTGACCGAGTCGGCGATGGCGCCGGTGATGTCCTCGGTCACGCTGGCCTGCACGGTCAGGTCGCCCTCGGCGAGGTTACCCAGCTCATCGAGCAGGCGCAGGATCGCATCCTGATTGCGGCGATTCTGCTCCTCGGTATCCTGCTTGCGCCGCTCGCTTTCAACCAGCTGCTGCTGGCTCTCGCGGCCCTGCACATAGAGCAACACCAGCAGCAGACCCAGTACGATCACACCCAGGAAATAGGCTACCGGATAGCTGAGCGGGATGCCGAGCATGCGGAAATCGCGCCCGACCTCCATGTACTCTTCGAGCATGCGCGTGGCATCGTCAAGAAGGGCATCGCCCTTATCGACCACACCCTGGGCGGCATTTTGCACTTTCATCAGTTCTGAAGCAGTGTCGACGATGCGCGCCGCTTGCGTCTCCAGCGCCCGGAACGATTCGGCCAGATCAGCGAGCTTGCCGGCGCTGTCCGACAGCACCACCCGCTCGACGCCCAGCCGCTGATCGCCTTCGCGCATGCCCTTGAGCACCCGGCCGAACAGCCCGACATTGCGGCCAAAGCGATCAGCGGCAGCGGCGGCACTGACGCCACTCTCGGTCAGCAGGCGCTTCAGGTCGCTTTCGATGCGCTGCCCGAGCAGCAACTGGTTGGTCGCCAGGTAAACCTGACGCGGATCGCCGCGATTATTGGACAGACTCTTGGCGATCTCGTCGGACAAGGTGATCATCTGGGTCAGGGAGCCTTCCAGCAGCGGCACCAGATTGCTTACCGCCACCACTGGATCACGACCGGCCAGCACCGTGTCGATCTCGGTACGGACCACAGCCCAGCGGTTTTCCAGGGTATTCAGGACCGGCTGCGCTTCCTCGGGTGTCGGCGGCAGCCCCATTCCCGGATCACCGTTCTTCTCGATGCCGATGATCTGTTCAAAGCGATCGCGGCTGCTCTTGAGCCGGGTGAAGGCGATCTCCTTGCCCCGGGCTGCTTCCAGCACGTCAACCACCACCGCCCGAGCCAGCACCCGCTGTTCGTTGGCCAGCTTAAAGTAGTTCTCGTTCTGTTCGCTGTTCCGTGCCAGCAGAACGAAAATCAACCCCATCAACACGATAAACAACACCAGCCCGCCCAGCAGGGCCAGGTAGGTCACGGAATAGCCCTTCAACGCCGATTTGTCTCGCGAGTCACGCATTTCTATTTCTCGTTGAATACCCTGCCCGACCGCTCCAACCCGTATCCGCAGCGGAGCAACAGTTGAATTCCTCTAACTGGCCGCATTCAGAAATCGGGAATCCGCCAGCAATTGCGCAGTATTGAACCCCAGCCAGTATTGGTTGTCATTGAAAAACGCATCAGACACATACGAACGCAAAATCGGATCAACAGCGTCAAGCGTGGCCAGACGCTGCTGCGGCCCAAAGTGACGCATGCCGATGACCTCATCGACCAGCAGGCCGTAATCCCAGGCCCCGGAACGCACCACCACCACCTGGCTGCCGGATGCCGCCACCGTCATGCGACCGCTCAGGAAATCCCGCAGGTCGGAGATCGAGATGACCCGGCCGCGCAAATTGGCGATGCCCAGCAGCCAGCGCTTGACCCCAGGCACCCGGGTAAATCGCGGCACTGGAATGATCTCGGCGACATCATCCATGGAGAACAGCAGGTTCCATGGGCCCAGCCGCAGGGCCAGTCGCCCACGAATTTCCGAGAGCTGTGCGTTGACGGCCACCACCGGCGCCCGCTCGCGCACACGCTTATCCAGCTGCAGCAGGACATCGAAAGGATGCAGCGGCGGAGGCGCCGCAGGAGGGGTTAGGTCCGCATCTGCCACATGACTGTCCTCTGGAGCGAAACTCGAACGTAGAGAGGCGGGGCCAGGATTCATCGCGCCTGGATACCCAGTCCCTTGCGCCCGGCCGATACGCGGGTCGGGTCAAGGCATTGGTTTTTTTGCACACATTTTTATCATACTCGCTGGCACGATACCATGATGGCGTCGGCGCATATTGATCCTGCGTACCCGAAGCCCATCCCGCAGCGCCGGCCCATGCTGTTTGTCCCCACAACCTGACCGATAGGCCCCTCGATGACCATCAAGCTCGGCGTGGTAATGGATCCCATCGCCACCATTACCATTAAGAAGGACACCACATTCGCCATGCTGCTGGCCGCTCAGGCGCGCGGCTGGGAGCTGTATTATTTCGAACAGGCCGATCTTTACGCGCGCGGCGATACGGCGCTGGGTCGCGGTCGGCTGTTGCACGTGCGCGATGACAAGAGCGGCTGGTTCAGCTTCCACGGTGAGCGTGAGCTGCGGCTGGCAGAACTGGATGTGATCCTGATGCGCAAGGATCCGCCGTTCGACATGGAATATATCTACAGCACCTATCTGCTGGAACTGGCCGAGCGGGCCGGCGCGTGGGTGGTGAACAAGCCGCGCAGCCTGCGCGATGCCAATGAAAAGGTGTTTGCCCTGCAATTCCCCCAGTGCTGTCCACCAGCCCTGATCAGCCGCGAACCGGTGCGGCTCAAGGCCTTTCTTGGCGAACAGGGCGATATCGTGGTCAAGCCGCTCGATGGCATGGGCGGAGCATCGGTGTTCCGGCTGCGCCAGGACGATCCCAATATCAACGTGATCCTGGAAACCCTCACTGCGCATGGCAAGCGACTGAGCATGGCCCAGCGCTATCTGCCGGAGGTGGTAGCCGGCGATAAGCGCATTCTGCTGATTGATGGCGAGCCGGTGCCGTATGCGTTGGCGCGGATTCCGCAGGCGGGCGAAACGCGGGCCAATCTGGCGGCAGGTGGGCGTGGCGAGGGCGTGCCGCTGAGCGAGCGCGATCGCTGGATCTGCGCGCAGGTGGCGCCGCGCCTACGGGAAATGGATCTGCTGTTCGTCGGTCTGGACGTGATCGGCGACTATCTGACCGAGATCAATGTGACCAGTCCGACCTGCGCCCGGGAACTGGATGCCCAATTCGGCCTGGATATCGGCGGCGACCTGATGAACGCCATCGAGCGCCGCCTGCGCTCCTGACTGCCCGTCCAGCCGTGGCCCTGACGCATGAACCCCTGGTCCGCCACCCCGTACGCGCCATGCGATCCATACCCGGTCCGCCGGCTGGCGCTGGCACTGGCACTGGCCCTGGGTCTGCATGCGTTCCTGCTGAGCGGGCTGGTGAAATGGCCGACCTTGCGTCTGCCCCTGCTGCACCACATCAACGTAGTACTACTGCCGCCGGTCACGCAGCCAGCAGCACCCACAGTGTCCCCAATGCCGCCTGGCAACGCGACAACTGCCGCTACCGAAACTGCTCCGGCTCCCGTTCCCGTTCCCGAAACCACACCAGCTCCGGCTCCCGTTCCCG
>DAITNL010000036.1:0-3535 GCA_036834665.1 Candidatus Competibacteraceae bacterium
GGTGGCCCGCTATGACAAGGTGCATCTGTTCGATGTGCAGGTGGTCGGCAGCGCCGAGCGTTATGCCGAATCGGCAACCATCGCGCCGGGCGATCGTATTGTGGTGGCGGAGACGCCGCTGGGCCGGCTGGGGCTGGCGGTGTGCTATGACCTGCGCTTTCCGGAGCAGTTTCGAGCCATGGTCGATCAGGGCATGGAGATTCTGGCGCTGCCGGCAGCGTTTACTGCTGCGACCGGTGCGGCGCACTGGGAGACGCTGTTGCGGGCGCGGGCGATTGAGAATCAGTGCTATGTGATCGCGGCGGGGCAGGGCGGGCGGCATGATAATGGCCGCGAGACCTTTGGGGATAGTCTGCTGATCGATCCGTGGGGACTGGTGCTGGATCGGCTGGCCTGGGGGCCGGGTATTGCCGTGGCGAAGATGGATCGGGCGTTCTTGCAGGACGTCCGGCAGCGTTTTCCAGCGCTGGAGCATCGGGTTGCGGACAGTGCGCTGGCGCGGTCCTGATCGTGCATTGCGCGACGACCCGGTCCCGCGATCAGCCATCACGGCCGGCATCATTGAGTGTGTGCGCCAGCCAGCTCTCCAGGCACCATTGCTGCATGAGGCCTGGTGAACACGGCGCCCATGCCGAAAAACCGAATATCACATCACCCCAGCGAGACCGCCATGACTACTGACACGCTCACGCTTGCTCGCCAGCAGTTGCTCGCGCCCGCCGGCCTCGATGAGGACCATCTGCAGCGCACCCTGTCCTGCCTGCTCGGTCACACCATCGACAGCGGCGATCTGTATTTCCAGCAGCGCCGCGCCGAATCCTGGTCGCTGGAGGATGGGCAGGTGAAAAGCGCCAGCCATGCCATCCAGCAGGGCGTTGGAGTGCGCGCGGTCAGCGGCGAGAAAACCGGTTTCGCCTATTCCGATGAGATCCTGATGCCGGCCCTGCTCGAAGCCGCCACCGCCGCCCGCGCCATCGCCCAGCACGGCGGCGCCGGCCAGCTCCAGGTTTGGCGCAGCGTGGCCCGGGCGCCGCTGTACCAGGCACTCGACCCGCTCGACACCCTCGATGCCGCTGCCAAGGTGCATCTGCTGGAAACGCTCGATGCCGAAGCGCGCCGCCTCGATCCCCGGGTCAGCCAGGTCATGGTCAGCCTCGCCGCCACCCAGGACATCATCCTGATCGCGGGCAGTGACGGCACCCTGGCCGGCGATGTGCGACCGCTGGTGCGCCTGAACGTGACCGTGCTGATCGAGGGTAGCGGCCGCCGCGAGCAGGGCAGTTGCGGTGGCGGCGCGCGGGTCGGCTATGGCTGGTTCCTCGATCAGGAACGCGCCCTCGGCTATGCCCGCGAGGCGGTGCGGCTGGCGCAGGTCAATCTCGATGCCACGCCCGCGCCGGCCGGCGCCATGACCGTGGTGCTTGGGCCGGGCTGGCCGGGCATCCTGCTGCACGAGGCCATCGGCCACGGTCTGGAAGGCGACTTCAACCGCAAGGGCACCTCGGCCTTCAGCGGTCGCATCGGCGAACGGGTGGCCTCGCCGCTGTGCACGGTGGTCGATGACGGCACCCTGGCCGAACGGCGCGGTTCGCTGAACATTGACGACGAAGGCACGCCCACCCAGTGCACCACGCTGATCGAGCGCGGCGTGCTCAAGGGCTATCTGCAGGACAAACTCAACGCCCGCCTGATGAACAACGCGCCAACCGGCAACGGTCGCCGCCAGTCCTACGCCCACCTGCCGCTGCCGCGCATGACCAATACCTATCTGCTGCCGGGCGCGCATGATCCCGCGGAGATCATCGCCTCGGTGGAGCGCGGGCTGTATGCGGTCAACTTCGGCGGCGGTCAGGTCGATATCACCTCGGGCAAGTTCGTGTTCTCGGCCAGCGAGGCCTATCTGATCGAAAAGGGCCAGGTTACCCGGCCGGTCAAGGGCGCGACCCTGATCGGTAACGGCCCGGACGTACTGACCCGGGTCTCGATGGTCGGTAACGATCTGCAGCTCGACCCTGGCGTCGGCACCTGCGGTAAGGACGGCCAGAGCGTCCCGGTCGGTGTTGGCCAGCCGACCCTGAAAATCGACACGCTGACCGTCGGCGGCACGCAGGCCTGAAGCCGCGCGCCCTTTCGATCCCCCCAACCGGTGCCATTCTCCATGTCCGAAGCCATTGACCACGCCACTGTGCCGCTGCCCGAGTGCAGCCAGCTGCAAACCCTGGTCGCCGATATCCTCGCCGAAGCGCGCGCCCAGGGCGCCACTGCCGCCGAAGCCGCGGTCGGCTTCTCCAGCGCCCTGTCGGTCACGGTGCGCCTGGGCGAAGTGGAAACCCTGGAGCATCACCGCCAGCGCGGTCTGGCGGTCACGGTCTACAGCGGCCAAAGTCGCGGCTCGGCCAGCACCGCCGACTGGCGGCCTGCGGCGATCCGCGCCACCGTGCACAGCGCCATCGCCATTGCCCGTCATACCGCCGCCGATCCCTATGCCGGACTGGCCGATCCGGCACGGCTGGCGCGCGATATTCCGGATCTCGATCTCTACCATCCCTGGTCGCTGAGCGCCGAGGCGGCCATCGAACGGGCCCGTGACTGCGAAGCAGCGGCACTGGCCGTGGATCCGCGCATCAGCAATTCCGAGGGCGGCAGCGTGTCCACCCAGTCCAGCCTGGCGATCTATGGCAACTCGCACGGCTTTTGCGGCGGCTATCCGACCAGCCGCCACGGCCTGAGCTGCGCGGTGATCGCCCAGGACGGGAGCGGCATGCAGCGCGCGCACTGGCACAGCGTGGCCCGGGCCAGCAGCGGCCTGGAAACAGCGTACGCGGTCGGCCAGAAGGCCGCGCAACGGGCCCTGCGCCGCCTGGGCAGTCGCCGCCTGAGCACCCGCCAGGTTCCGGTCCTGTTCGATGCGGAGCTGGCGCGCGGCCTGATCGGTCATTGCATCGCCGCGATTCGCGGTGGCGCGCTGTATCGCAAGGCCTCGTTCCTGCTGGATCGGCTGGGCACGCCGGTATTCCCGGATTTCGTGACCATCCGCGAGCGACCGCATCTGCCTGGCGCCCTGGCCAGTGCGCCGTTCGACGCCGAGGGCGTGCGCACGGCTGACCGCGATCTGGTCCGCGATGGCGTACTGCAGGGCTATGTGCTGGACAGTTATTCGGCGCGCCGGCTGGGCATGGAGACCACCGGCAATGCCGGCGGCACCCATAACCTGATCGTCGAGCCGGGTGCGCTGGATCAGGCGGCGCTGCTGCGGCAACTGGATACCGGCTTGTGGGTGACGACCCTGCTCGGGCACGGCGTCAATCTGCTGACTGGCGATTATTCACGCGGCGCTGCCGGGTTCTGGGTGGAAAACGGCCAGGTGCAATACCCGGTGCACGAGATCACCATCGCGGGCAACCTGAAAGACATGCTCAAAGGCATCGAGGCGGTGGGGGCCGATGCCTACAACTACGGTGCCAAAACCGTGGGCTCCATCCTCATCAACCGCATGAAAATTGCGGGCAGCTGAGCGCCACTTTCGAGCCTGAAC
>DAITNL010000036.1:3545-21656 GCA_036834665.1 Candidatus Competibacteraceae bacterium
CACCATCGCCGGCAACCTTAACGACATGTTCAGAAATCTGGTCGCAGTGGGCAGCGATGTCGATGTGCGGGGCGGGATTCGCTGCGGCTCGCTGCTGCTGGAGCAGATGACAGTGGCGGGGGAGTGAATTTCAATCGGCACGCTTGCGCAGCAGAAAATGGAACCGATCCGCTTCCTGCCGGGCTTCCAGCAGTTCATGGCCGAGCTGCTGGCTGAAGCTCTCGAAATCACGCACCGAATCCGGATCGGTGGCGATCACCTGCAGCACCTGGCCGCCCTGCAGACGGGCCAGCGCCTTGCGAGTCTTGAGAATGGGCAGCGGACAGCGCAGCCCGGCGGCGTCAAGTTCGGCATCAACGGCAATGGCGGTCATGGATGGATTCCCCTGTGGCAGCCCATTCAGGTCAGGTTCAAGTGCTGCATTTCAGCATGCTGCAGTGGCTGGTGCAAACCCGCAAATCCCGGAACTGCGCCTGCGACTATCGAGTCTCAAGGCCAGTCTCCGTTCGCTCATGGAACCGCCATGCCCCACCGTCCGCTTGTTACCGTCCTGAGCCTGAGTGTGCTGCTGAGCCTGACGCCCGCCGCGCCAGCATGCGCACAGACGCCGCTGCTGCTGCCGGATATCGGTGATCCTTCCCAGGTCTATTTCAGTCCCGATGAAGAGCAGCAACTGGGCCTGGAGATCATGCGCTACCTGCGCGATCGTGACCGCGTGCTCGACGATGTGCAGCTCACCCAGTACATCAACTCGGTCGGGCAAAGCCTGGCCACCTATGCCGACCAGAACGGTGTGCCCTTTACCTTCTTCATGGTTCGTGATTCCAGCATCAACGCCTTTGCTCTGCCGTACAACTTCATCGGCATTAATACGGGCCTGCTGCTGACCACGGAACGCGAGGACGAATTGGCCGGGGTGGTCGCGCACGAAATCGCCCACGTCGCCCAGCACCACATCGTGCGCGCCATCGCTGACAACCGGCGCATGGCCCTGCCGATGGCGGCGGCGATGCTGGCCTCGGCAGCGCTGGCCGCCAGTGCCGGCGGTCAGGCGGGGCAGGCGGCCATGGTTGGTTCGATAGCCGCCAACGCCCAGCGTCAGATCAGCTTTACCCGCGCTAACGAACAGGAAGCCGATCGTATCGGCGTGCAGGTGCTGGCCCAGGCCGGTTTCGATCCGCGCGGCATGAGTGACTTTTTCACCAAGCTGGAACGCCTATCGAGTGGCGAGGATCGTACCCAGGTACCGGAAATGCTGTTGACTCACCCACGCCCGGAAAATCGTGCCGCCGACACCCAGGATCGCCTGCCATCGGTGCCCGTGCGCCGCACGGTGCCGCACGACCGCCAGGCCTACCTGCTGGCCAAGGCCCGCGCCCTGGTGCTGTCCACCAGCGATACCCGCAGCCTGATTCGCGAGCTGGAAATCCGTCTCGCCAAGGCCACACCCGCCGAGGAGGCCGCTACCCGCTACGCCTATGCCTTGGCGCTCAAGCAGGCCGGCCGCTATGACGAATCCTACCAGCAGGTCGAGCGCCTGCTGCGCGAGCAGCCGGATCGGCTGGCGTTTCGCCTGGAAGCGGCCGAAATTGCTCTAGCGCGTGGCGATCGCGCCGCAGCCTGGCGCCTGTTCGAGGACACTCGCCGCCTGTATCCGGATGACTTCGTCCTGGCCATGTACTACGGCCGGGCCCTGGCCAGCCAGGGTGATGGCCGTCAGGCGATGCGTCTGTTGCAGCCGCACCTGCGCCGCTATCCAAACGATCCCACTCTGTATGCCACCTATGCCCAGGCCGCGCAACGCGCCGGCGATCAGGCCGCGACCCGTACCACGCTGGCTGAATATCATTACCTGAACGGCGATCTGCGCGCTGCCATCGAGCAACTGGAGATCGGTCTGCGCCAGTCCGACCTGTCGCCCAATCAGGAAGCGCAATTGCGCGCCCGCCTCAAGAAGTTCAAGGCTGAGGCCATCGCCCGCAAGCTGCCGGGCATCGACCGGGACACGCCCTGAAGGTCCCCGGCGCGCGTGCGGCGAATGGCTATACTTGAATCATCGTCGATTAACCGGAACCTACGCGCCTGCCATGTCTGATTCTGCTACGACGGCCGATGGCCACGTTCTCGAGTTGGGCCTGCTGCTCGACCAGGCCCGCAGCTATCTGGATTTTGGTGAACGGCTGCGCCAGTGCGCCGTCCGCCTGGGCGAAAACGCCACCGACAGCGCCGATTGGGGTGCGCTGCTGCAGCAGCACTTTGCCCAGTTCCGCGCCGCGCTGGACCCGTCTATTGCCGATGCGACAGTGCCCGGTGCCGAGAACGATCCGCAACTGGCGCAGCTGTGGGCGGCGACCTTTGCAACCTGGCAGCAGACCCTGTCCGCGCTGGGCGCTGCCGTGCCCTTGCTGGAGGGGGTCACGACCCGTGCCGGCTGGCCGCACTATCTGCAGGTACAGGATGACTATCTGGGCATGCTGCAGGAGGCGGCCCGCGAGGCGCTGGATATCATGCAGCAGCGCCTTGAACAGCGGCAGGCAGCCGGCGAAACCGTCAGCGGCCTGCGCGAGTTGTATAACCTGTGGGTGGCGTGCAATGAGGAAACCTATGGCCGCATGCTGCGCGGCGAGCACTACGCGCGCCACATCGGTCATCTGCTCAACGCCCTGCTGGCCTGCTGCCCGCGTCCGGGAGAAGCGTCATGATCGGCTTAAGCGCTGAACAGATCGCTGCCGAGCTGCAGGCCTTTCGCGAGCGGCTGGAGCACGGCGCCCAGACCCTGGCCGGTGTGGGTGAGGTGGAAACTGGCGTCTCGCCGCGCGATCCGATCTACCAGCAGGACAAGCTGGTGCTGTACCGCTATCGGCCACGGGTGGCCACGCCGCATCCGGTGCCGCTGCTGATCGTCTACGCGCTGGTGAATCGACCGTACATGATGGACCTGCAGGAAGACCGTTCGCTGATTCGCGGCCTGCTGGATGCTGGCCTGGATGTCTACCTGATCGACTGGGGCTATCCGGATGCCGGTGATCGCGATCTGAGCCTGACCGACTATGTCCACCGTTATATCGGCGACTGCGTCGATGTCTTGCGCGCCCGCTGCGACGTGGCAGCGATCAATCTGCTTGGCGTCTGTCAGGGCGGCGCGCTGAGCCTGTGTTTCGCCGCGCACTTTCCCGACCGGATCCGCAATCTGGTGACCATGGTCACGCCGGTGGATTTTCATACCCCGGACAATGTGCTCAGTCACCTGATCCGCTATGTCGATGTGGACCGGCTGGTCGATACCCTGGGTAATGTGCCGGGTGCGCTGCTGAATTTTACCTTCCTGTCGCTGAGTCCATTCCGCCTCGCCGGGCAGAAGTACGTCGATCTGGTCGATATCCTCGACGATGCCGCAGCGCTGAAGAATTTCCTGCGCATGGAAAAATGGATTTTCGACAGCCCCGATCAGGCCGGCGCGGCCTTTCGCCAGTTTGCCAAGGAGTTTTTCCAGCGCAACGGTCTGATCAAGGGGGAAGTGATGCTGGGCGAGCGGCGGGTGGAGCTGGCCGCGGTGACCATGCCGGTGCTGAACGTCTACGCCAGCCAGGATCACCTGGTGCCGCCCGCGGCATCAAAAGCGCTCGCCGGCTGTTGCGGCAGCCGCGATTACACGGAGCTGTCCTTTCAGGGCGGGCACATTGGCCTGTACGTCAGCGCCCGTGCCCAGCGCGAGGTGCCACCGGCTATCGCCGGCTGGCTGCTGACGCGCTAGCGCGATTAGCCCGTGTGGGCCACGGACCTAGGATTCGCGCGGTTTGCGTGGCTTGCGTTCCCGTTCCGCTGTGCTTGGTTTGCTGGCTGCGGGTGCCGGTTCCGGATCCGGGCTCTTTTCCGGATTTTTGGCAGCCGCTGTAGACTCAATCGGACTGGTCACCTGCGCCAGGCTCTGCGACAGCAGCGACAGGCCGCTGACCGGATCGGCCGGGTTGTAGGGCTTCTGGAAATGCTCGTTGACGCTCTTCCACAGCGACAGGTTGTGCTCCACCAGCTCGGTCATCATCGCCAGCGGGTTCTTGCCGATGAGCGTGCGCATCTGCTCGCGGAACAGGTGTTGCTGGTCAACGAAAGCCTGCAGGCTCTTTTCCAGATAGTTACCCATCATGCCCTGCAGGGTATCGCCATAGAAACGAATGATGTGCGCTAGCACTTCCGTGGTGAAGATCGGGTTGCCCTGTTCTTCCTGCTCGCTGATGATCTGCAGCAGGATGCCCCGGGTAATGTCGGTATTGGTGCGGGCGTCGATGACATGAAAATCGGCGCGGTCGAGCACCAGATGCTTGACGTCTTCGAGGGTGATGTAACTGCTGATAGCCGTATCGTAAAGCCGGCGATTGGGGTATTTCTTGATGATGCGCGGTTCGCTCATGGCAGGCTGCAAATAAAGGCGCGGCGCCACCGATCGGCGACGCCGCGCGCTTTAGGGCTTAGTGGTAGTAAAGACCGCCGTTGACAGTGATGTCTTCACCGGTGATATAGCCCGCATCTTCAGCCGCCAGGAAGGCGACCGTGCGCGCGATTTCAGAGGGCTCGCCCAAGCGGGCGGCCGGGATGCCGGCGACGACCTTTTCGAGCACGTCCGGACGGATCGCCCGCACCATCTCGGTGCCGATGTAGCCCGGCGAGATCGAGTTGACCGTCACGCCCTTCTTGACGCATTCCTGTGCCAGCGCCTTGCAGAAGCCATAGACGGCGGCCTTGGTCGCGGAATAGTTGCTCTGACCAGCCTGGCCCTTGAGGCCGTTGACCGAGGCGATGTTGACGATCCGGCCCCAACCGCGCGCAGTCATGCCTTCATAGACCTGCTTGGTCATGTTGAACAGACTGTACAGGTTGGTCTTGATGACCGCGTCCCACTGCTCGGGGCTCATCTTGTGGAACATGGCATCACGGGTGATGCCGGCGTTGTTGACCAGAATTTCAATCGGGCCGACTTCCGCTTCGATCTTCTTGCACACGTCGGCGCAGGATTCAAAGCTGGTCACGTCAGCCAGATAAACGGGGATATCCAGACCCTCGGCGGCGCGGGCTGCTTTCCACTTGTCTACAGCCTCAGCGCTCAGGCCATTGTAGTCAACAGCCACAGCCTTGCGGCCCTGCTCGATCAGCGCCTTGCACATCGCCGTGCCCAGACCACCAATACCACCCGTTACAACGGCAACTCGGGACATTGCAAACCCTCCTAGGTTTATGGTTATGGATCAATCACGCTCGACAGCCAGGGCAACGCCCTGACCACCACCGATGCACAGGGTCGCCAGACCCTTCTTGGCGTCGCGACGGACCATTTCGTGCAGCAGACTCACCAGGATGCGGCAGCCCGAGGCCCCGATCGGGTGACCCAGAGCAATGGCGCCGCCATTGACGTTGACCTTGCTGGTATCCCAGCCCATTTCACGGTTGACCGCGATCGCCTGTGCAGCAAAGGCCTCGTTGGATTCGATCAGATCGAGCTGTTCCACGCTCCAGCCGGCTTTCTTCAGGCAGGCGCGTGAGGCGGGGATCGGGCCGGTGCCCATGATTTTCGGGTCGACGCCGGCCTTGGCGTAGGCGGCGATACGCGCAATCGGCTTCAGGCCGAGTTCGCGAGCGGTACTCGCCGCCATGACCATCACCATCGCGGCACCATCATTGATGCCGGAGGCGTTGCCGGCGGTCACGCTGCCATCCTGCTTGAAGGCCGGGCGCAGCTTGGCCAGACCCTCGGCAGTGGTGCCGGCACGGGGGAATTCATCAGTGTCGAAAGCGACCGGGGGGCCCTTGCGCTGCGGAATCTCGATCGGGACGATTTCGTCCTTGAAATTGCCGGCCTGGATGGCGGCTAGGGCCTTGCCCTGGGATGCGGCAGAGAAAGCGTCCTGCTCTTCACGGGAGATGTTCCACTGCGCAGCGATGTTCTCGGTGGTGATGCCCATGTGGTAATGATTGATGGCGCACAGCAGACCATCATTGATCATCGAGTCGACCAGCTTGGCATCGCCCATGGTGGTGCCGCGGCGCGAACCCATCAGCAGATGCGGCGACAGGCTCATGCTTTCCTGACCGCCGGCGATGACGATGCGGTTATCCCCGTCGCGGATCGACTGATAGGCGAGATGCACCGCCTTCAGGCCGCTGCCGCAGACCTTGTTGATGTTCAGGCAGGGCACTTCGATGGGCAGACCGGCATTCAGCGCAGCGGTGCGGGCAGGATTCTGGCCCGTGCCGGCGGTCAGCACCTGACCCAGAATGACTTCATCGATTTGCTCGGGCTTGACGCCGGTTTTCTGCAGCAGGCTCTGAATGACCTTGGCGCCGAGAACGTTAGCCGGAATGGTTGACAGCGAACCCATGAAGTTGCCGATTGCGGTCCTGGCGGCGGCGACGATAACCACGTCTTCCATCGAGTTAACCTCCGGATAATCTCAAGAATTAATTTGTGTTGTGGGGATGGTCTGTTTCGGAGAGACACCCGGCATCGCTGGGGACGATGCATGACCGCGCGGGTAGCGATGCCAACTTCGGGTTTTTGCAAGGTAATCCAGCCAGACTGGAAAACCCCTTTGAATTTAAGCGCAGCATATTGAAGCTTGCCATGGACCTTGTCAACCGATTCTGCGCCGCAGCATGCAGCAACTCCGTGTCATAACATCGGTTTCTGTTCGATGGCGTGCCTTAGCGCGGTGCTGCCGGCAGCAGCTCGAACTGGACCAGCAGTGTGTTTTGCCAGCTGTTGCAGTTGTCGTCGCTGACCATGAAAAAGCGCTGTTCGCGGTAGTGGCTCAGGCCCTCGAAATTGTCCAGCAGCCAGCCCTGACTGCTGTCGAATACGGCGACATCCTGCGGCGTGAGCGGCGTGCCGGCGGTGCTGGGCGCAGGCAGCGGGCTGCGGCGCAGGCTGATGATCAGCGGGCGCAGCGGCGCGGTGAAGGCGCGTTCCAGGGTCAACAGGCGGCCATCGTTCAGCACCACCATATCCACCAGGGCGCTGTTGGGTGCATTGCCGAGCGGATAACGCCAGGAGAGTCCGTCCCGGGTGAAAATGCGTACCTGGCCGGGCGGATCGTCGCGGCGCGGCGCCTCGGTGCCGGTAATGAAGCCCCAGCGCGGGTCGATGGCCAGCGCTTCCAGAGCCTGGTTGGCGTCACGATACTGGCGCAGATCGCGTAGCGCCATGGGCAGATCCTGCTCGCCAAGCCAGTGACCGCTGCGGTCATAACGCACCACGCGCGGGCGGACTTCAAATGACACCAGCAGGGTCGCGGGCTGACCGTCGCGCCGTTCCAGGCCCAGCGCTTCGGAGTCGTTCAGCGGGGGGCGCAGGGGTTTATCGACTTCATCACGCAGTGGATAGGCGGCCACCGCCTGCAGGCTGTTCAGTATGCCGTCGGCATCGAAGCCGGGGCGCAGGTGGAACAGCACGCCCCGGTCGGACAGGGCATAGAGCAGCCCGGCGCTCTCGTCCCAGGCCAGTCCCGACAGACCGCACAGGGTCTGACCGTTGATCGTGGCGTGATTGAGACGCAGTGTGCCCAGCAGGCGCACACCGGCATGGCTGGCGCCGGTTTTGATCTGCTCATGCAGGTTGAGCGGCGTGACGGTGAAATCGTCAGCGGCACAGGCACCGATGTGCAGCAGGACGACCAGCAGCAGGGCGGGGGACAGGCGAAGCATGCGATCTCCAGACGCGCGGCAGTGAACGGGAACAGGGCGGCGATGGTACCATTTTGCCCGCAGGTGCGCGGGTTGACCGGGTGCATGGCAGGTGCCTGTCCTGGCGGATCCGGTCCGCGCCAACATCAAAACGAGCAACGATACAGACGATGAGCGCTGCCCTGGCCTTGGGGATAGGGTTTCGCGCGGAGAAGACTGATGAAGGTACCGGTCTGGAATCCGGCAGTGGAGTTCATGTCGCGGGAAGCGCTGGAGCGCGTGCAACTGGCGGGCTTGCGCCAGACCGTAGCCTGGGCGCTGTGCACGCCCTTTTACCGCCGGCGCCTGGCTGAAGCCGGTGTGCGCCATCCCGAGGACATCAGCGCGCTGCGTGATCTGCGCCACATTCCCTATACCACCAAGGACGATCTGCGCGCCGCCTATCCGGATGGGCTGCTGGCGGTGGATCGCGAACAGGTGGTGCGCCTGCACACTTCCAGCGGCACAACGGGCATGCCAACGGTGATTTATCACAGCCGCCACGATCTCGATGGCTGGACCGAGCTGGTGGCGCGCTGCATCGTCGCGACCGGCGCCGGCCCCCGCGACGTGTTTCAGAACATGACCCATTACGGTCTGTTCACCGGCGGGCTGGGTTTGCACTATGGCGCCGAACGGGTCGGCATGCTGGTGATTCCGGCCAGCTCCGGCAATACCAGTCGCCAGGTCCAGTTGATGAAGAATTTCCAGACTACCGTGCTGCACGCAACGCCCAGTTACCTGCTGCATCTGCATGCGGCATTGGCCAGCGAAGGTGTTGACCGTGAACAGCTCGCGCTGCGCAAGGCGTTTATCGGCGCCGAACCGCATTCCGAGGAGACCCGCCGCAAGATCGAGCAGTTGTTCGGCATCGACGCTTATAACTCCTATGGCCTGAGCGAGATGAACGGTCCCGGCGTGGCGTTTGAGTGCCAGTACAAGACCGGTCTGCACCTGTGGGAGGACGCCTATGTGCTGGAAGTGATCGACCCGCGCAGCCTGCAGCCCTGTGCCGAAGGTGAAACCGGCGAGATTGTCCTGACCACGCTGCAGCGTCAGGCCACGCCGCTGCTGCGTTATCGCACCCGCGATTTATCCCATCTGGTCAGCGGCCATTGTCCCTGCGGGCGCAGTCATCGCCGCTTGGCGCGCCTGACCGGGCGCAGTGACGACATGCTGATCATCAACGGCGTGAACGTCTTCCCCTCGCAGATTGAGGATGTGCTGATGAAGACGCCCGAGGTGGGTACCAATTACCTGATCCAGATCGACAAGCGCGGCGCATTGGATCGCCTGGCGGTCAAGACCGAAATTTACGCCAAACTGTTCACCGGCGACCCACGCACCCTCGATGACCTGCGCGAACGCATCGCCGAGCAATTGCGCGCGGCGATCCTGGTCAAGCCGACGGTTGAACTGCACGAGCCGGGCAGTCTGCCGGTGTCCGAGGGCAAGGCGCGCCGGGTGATCGATCTGCGGCCGGCGTTTTAAATCGCGGAGGATAAGGGCATGGCGCAACAACTGAGCGTATTCATCGATAACCGGCCGGGGCGGCTGAACGCGGTCACCGCCATCCTGCGCGATGCCGGCATCGACATCCGGGCTATGACCATCGCTGATCACCGCGATTACGGGGTGGCCAAGCTGCTGGTCAGCGATCCGCAGCAGGCGCAGCGGGTGCTGATGGAGCAGGGCTTTGCGGCAGCTCTGCAACCGGTGCTGGCGGTGGCGATTGCAGACCGGCCGGGCGGCCTGCATGTCCTGCTGGAAGTGCTCGCCCGCCATCAGATCAATGTGGTGGATGCCTATGGCTTTGTCAGTGAGCCGGGCTGCTGGGCGGTCTGGTGCATGGCCGTGGCGGATCAGCCGACCGCTGCGCGTCTGGTGACGGCAGCCGGTCTGCGGGTGTTGAGCGCCGCTGAGTTGTACCACGGCGACCCGGGCGATCCTGCTGCCGCTCAGTGACTGTAGAAGTTGCTCTTCAGATATTCGGCGTGGCCGTGGCGCAGCAGCACCGCGATCACCGCTGCGACCGGCAGGGCCAGCAGGATGCCAAAGAAGCCGAACAGGTGGCCGCCGGCCAGCATTGCGAACAGCACGGCTACCGGATGCAGGCCGATGCGGTCACCGACCAGGCGCGGCGTGAGCAGGAAATCGCTGATCATCTGGCCGACGCTGAATACGATCAGTACCGGGATCAGGCTCAGGATGCTCTGGAACTGCAGCAGTGCGGCAATGCTGGCCACCAGGATGCCGGTGATCAGGCCCAGATAGGGGACAAAGCTGACCAGACCGGCGAGCATGCCGATCAGCAGTGAGGATTGCAGCCCGATCGCCGCCAGCCCTGCTGAGTAGAGAATGCCCAGCGCGCCCATGACAATCAGTTGGCCGCGTAGGAAGGCGCCGATCACCGTATCGGACTCGCGCGCCAGAGCGCTGACCGTCGGTTCGATATGCCGTGGCAGCAGATCGCGCACCCGCGCCACCAGCAGATCCCAATCGCGCAGCAGGTAGAAGGTCGCCACCGGCACCAGGACCAGATTGGCCAGCCATTCGATGATCGCCGTCGATGAGGCCTGGAAGGACTTGAGCAGGCCACCGGCCAGATCGCCAATTTCCCGGGCGTATTCGAGGAGCTTATCGCGCAGGCTGGCCAGTTCGAACACCTCTGGGTCAACGCCCAGGGTATCGTGCAGCCAGGGCAGGATGCTGGCGTTGAACCATTCCAGATAGTGCGGCAGCCGGTGCAGCAGGCTCTTGAACTGGTAGGCGAGGGCCGGAATCAGCAGCAGCACCAGCAGCAGCAGGCCAAGCAGAATGGCACCAAACACGGTGACCACCGCGCCGGTGCGCGAAAAGCCCCGCACTTCCAGGCGGTCGATCAGCGGGTCACCCAGATAGGCCAGCAACGCGGCAAACAGGAACGGCGTCAGCACCGGCGCCAGCAGGTAGAGCAGGCCAGTACTGATGGCTGCGACCAGCAGCCAGAAGCGCAGGCGCGCCGGTGGCAAGGCGTGGAACTGCGCGACGGGTGTGGCAGGCTTATCCAGGGACAGTGGCAGCTCATCGTTCATCGGTGTCTCGCGAAGGCACGGGCGGATGGATTTGGCGCCAGGCCCGCTGGCCCCAGCACCAGGCATAGGCCGCACCACTCCAGACGGTGGTCAGCGCGGTCAGGCCGATCAGCGCGTCGATCAGCGTGGCCGGCAGTGGCAGCAGGCCGTAATGGATGATCACTGCACTGACCAGAATCAATTGCAGCAGGGTATTGAGCTTGCTGATCAGCAGCGGTGCGGCCTGGAAGCGCTCGACCAGCAGGTGATAGCCCAGCGCGCCGCCGAGAATCAGGACATCGCGCAGGATCACCAGGGCCACCAGCCAGCGCGGCAGCTCGTGCAGCCAGCCCAGGGCCAGCATCGCGCCCATCAGCAGCAGCTTGTCAGCGATCGGGTCGAGAATGCCGCCCAGCTCGCTGGTCCAGCCGCATGACTTGGCCAGAAAGCCATCGAGGGCATCGGAGACGCCGGCGATGACGAACAGAACCAGGGCCGCACCATACTCTTCCCGCAGCAGCAGCCATAGAAACGGTGCGACCAGCAGGATGCGCAGGCCAGTAATCAGGTTAGGAATATCGCGGGCTTTCACGGGTGATCGGCCACGGTGGCGAGGCGGGTTACGGGACACCCGGCAGTACGGCAGCGCGGCCGGTTCAGGGTGCTATAAAAGCATACTCCAGCCCAGCGCTTCCGGGATATTCTCACCGCAGCGGCGCTACCGCGACTAGACTTGCAGTAATTGCAGTAATACGGCCCAGGTGTGCACGGTGCGGCATTTGGAACCGCGCCCGTGAATAGCGATGCAGAACGATGGAGAACCCACGATGAGCGATAAAGCCGGTGGTGCCAGGCAGGTCCAGGCGTATCAGCGGATGATGGAGCGGGTCAAGGCCCGTATCGAGGAACTGGAGCAGGCGGAAAAGGCGGCTTTTCCGACCTTGAGCGCCAGCATTGAGCACGCAGCGGAAAAGGCGGTGGAACTCGGCGAGATCACCCGCGAGGAAGCGCAGCTGATTGGCGGCTATCTGCGGCGTGATCTGGAGGATGCCGGTCAGTACCTGACCACCACCGGCCGCGATTTGCGTGCCTGGCTGCGCTTTGATCTGGAACTGATCGAGGATCGGTTGCTGGACTTTTTCCGCCGCGGCGTGGATCAGTCACGCCTGGAACTGCTGGCCTTTGAGACGCCGCCGGCCGAGTCGGTTGCGGAACATTATCGGCGCGGTGAAATCACCGGCCCGGGCACCCTGCAGTGCGAGCGTTGCGGCGAGCGGGTGTCTTTTTATGTGCCGGCGACAATTGGTGCCTGCGTAGCCTGTGGCGGAGCTGCTTTCCTGCGGCTCAGCGATGAGCCATAAATCAGCCTGCTGCAACAGCTAGGTAAAAACCCTGACCAGATTGTCGATTGTCCGGATTTACCCGCCGGCCGCTGGCCCGTAATCTACAACCCGCTTGAGCTGGTTTCTGCAGCGAAGCGTGTTTTAAGCTCAATCCTGTACCTTAACCGCCAGCCGGATCTGCTGGCGGTTTTTTTATGCGCGCTTTACAGGCGCGCTTCAGTTCGCCGCTGTCAGACGCGATTCGCAACGACGCAACTGGTCACGATAACGATCCGCCTGCTGGCGGACCCGCCGCGCCCGTTCCATCAGCCACGGCTTGCTGCGATAACTGCCCTGAGCGAAACCTTCCTGACCTTCATGATAGGCCAGATACTGATTATAGGCGTCATTGCGGGCAATGCGATTGCGGCGCGCGGTTTCATCCACGTACCAGCCGATGAAATCCATGGCGGCGGCGAAATCGTCGCGATCGGCGCCGCTGCGACCGGTGGCGGCGGTGTAGCGCGCCCAGGTGCCATCCAGCGCCTGGCTGTAGCCGTAGGCCGAGGAGGGCCGTGGCCCGGGGATGAAGCCCAGATACCAGGTGCGCGGCGGCTGGGCGTCGGCGCGGAAGGCCGATTCCTGGTGCATGATCGCCAGCAGCACCGGCACGGGCACGTTCCAGCGCCGGCTGGCGGCTCTGGCATCGGGATACCAGTCGTCGTATTCACTGAACAGGGCGCAGGCGTCGTTGACATTGCGCGGTGGCGCGGTGGCGCAGGCGGCCAGCAGAAGCAGCAGAATGCCGGCGCCGCCGGTGGTCCAGCGTCCGGCAGGTGTGTGCAGCGACGCGCGGGCGTGGCGCGCGATCCAGGGCAGTTTTTTAAGCATCGGGGTTCGGGCAGCGGCGCGGTTGCAGGAAAAAAACCACACCCAGTAAACATAGCATCAGGATCAGCACCGGCGCATCCCCGAAGCGCGCATAGGGCGTCAGGCCGCGCAGAGGCTGGATGCTGCCGCGCACGGTCGTGGCCACGAAGGACGGCCCCTGAATCTGGACGCGGCCGCGCGCATCGATCAGCGCGGACAGGCCGGTATTGGTCGCGCGCGCCAGGGCACGGCCCATTTCCATGGCGCGCATGCGCACGATTTGCAGATGCTGGTGCGGGGCGCTGGAATCCTTGAACCAGGCATCGTTGCTGACATTGATCAACCAGGTGGCTTCGGGCAATGCCCGGCGGATTTCGCTGCCGAATACTGCTTCGAAACAGATCGACACGCCGGCTGGCTGGCCACCGGCGCGCAACAGCGGCTGTTCAATGGCGCCAGCGGTGAAATCGGCCATCGGAATGGTCACCCAGTCGCGGAAGAACTGGAAAAATCCGCGCAGTGGCAGATATTCGCCGAACACCAGCAGCCGATGCTTGTGATAAACGCCCAGCGTGGCGCCGATGCTGACTACGCTGTTGTGAAAAACGCCGGTTTCCCAGGAGCCGGTTGGGATGCCGCTGATGTAATCGACGCCATCCTCGCGGGCGCGTTGGCCCAAGGCAGTGATGAAGGGCTTTACATCGTCGTAGAAGACCGGAATGGCGGTTTCCGGCCAGATGATGACATCGCTCTGGCCATGCTCGGGCAGGCTGAGTTGGACATAGCGCTCCAGCGTGGCATCGAGGGTTTCGGGGCGCCATTTCTGTTCCTGGGCGATGTTGCCCTGCACCAGGGTGACCCGCAGCGGTGCCCCGGCGGCTTGTACCCAATCGATCTGGCCTAGAGCCCAGGCACCCAGCCACAGCGCTGCCAGCAGACTGCCCCAACGCAGCCGTGCCGGCCAGGTCGCGCTGTTGATCAGGGTCCAGAGCAGCCCAGCGCTGAGCAGCACCGCCCAGCCCAGGCTGAACACGCCGCCATAAGGCGCGAGCTGACCCAGTGGCGTATCGGTCTGGCTGTAGCCCAGTGCCAGCCAGGGAAAGCCGGTGAACAGCCAACTGCGTACCCAGTCGATCAGGGTCCACAGCGCCGGAAACGCCAGCAGCCAGCGCAGCGGTCCGGGCGGCGGTCCCCAGCGCACCAGCAGCCAGCCGCTAATGGCCGGGTACAGGGCCATCAGCAGCACTACGGCAAAGGTCGCCAGGGCCGCGAAGGGTGCTGGCGCATTGCCGTAATCGTGCAGGCTGATGTAGATCCAGTAGATGCCCAGACCGAACAGACCGACGCCAAACAGGGCACCGCGCGCGGCGGCCTGCTGCGGCGTGGCATGATCCCAGCTCCACAGCAGCACTGCAGGCAGCAGAATCGCCAGTGGCCACAGCCCAAAGGGCGCGAAGGCCAATGGCAGCAGTGCGCCGCTGGCCAGGATCAACAGCTCGGTAAGCCGGGGATGGCGGGTCTTGAATGCAGGCATGGCAGGCAGGCGCCCTCAGCGGTGGACTGACCTGCCATGATAGCCGGGCGCGGTGATCTTGAGGTGAATGGCAGAGGCAGCGCATGTTGCGCTGATGCCGCGGTCCGCTCACCATGCGGACCGCGGCAGCTTGATCAGCTCTCTGCTTCGTGGGGGGTGGCCGGGGTTTCCGGCTGATCCTGCAGGGTCATTTCCAGCAGGTGAATGCGCCGGTTATCGGCACGCAGCACCTGGAAATGGAAGCGGCCCAGATCAATGCCCTCACCACCCTTGGGCAGGCGGCCCAGTTCCATCATCACCAGCCCGCCCAGGGTATCGGCGCGCTCGTCGCTCAGGCTGGCCTGGAAGTACTCGTTGAACTCCTCGACCGGGGTCAGCGCCTTGATCACGAAGGCATCACCCTGGGCGCGGATGAAGGCGCCTTCATCATCGGTATCGTGTTCGTCGTCGATGTCGCCGACGATCTCTTCCAGGACGTCCTCGATGGTGATCAGGCCGGCCACGCCGCCGTACTCATCGACCACGATCGCCATGTGCAGATGCGTGCTGCGGAATTCCTTGAGCAGGATGTTCAGACGCTTGCTTTCAGGAATGAATTTGGCCGGGCGCAGCAGGGCGCGCAGGCTGAACTCCTCGCGCTGGTCGAAGGCATGGGCGAGCAGATCCTTGACGATCAGAATGCCGATCACATGGTCCTTGCTCTCGTCGATCACCGGCAGGCGCGAATGACCGGATTCGACGATCGCGGCAATCAGGCGCTCCAGGCTCCAGTCCTGTTCCAGAATCACCATCTGCGCCCGTGGCACCATCACATCCCGGACCTGCAGCTCCGAGACTTTCATGACGCCCTCCATCATGGCCAGGGCGTCGGTGTCCAGTAATTCCCGCTGCTGCGCGTCGCGCAGCATCTCCATCAGCTCGTCACGGTCCTTCGGCTCGCCCATCAGGGCCAGACTTAAACGTTCCAGCCAGGATTTATGGCCAGGTTCGGATCGTTCGTCGTTCATGGTCGGTCTTGGGTGTCTCCATAGGGATCAGAATAGCCGAGGCCAGCCAGGATGTGGATCTCCAGGGATTCCATGGCTTCAGCCGCAGTTTCATCGTGATGATCATAGCCCAGCAGGTGTAGAACACCATGGATCACCAGATGCGCCCAGTGCGCCTGCGCTGGCTTTTCCTGGCTGATGGCTTCGCGCAGCACCACCGGGGCGCAGATCACGATATCGCCAAGCAGCGTGCTTTCGACCCCGGGCGGCGCCTCGAAGGGAAAGGACAGCACGTTGGTCGGCCCCTGCTTGTGGCGGTAGGCTTCGTTGAGCGCGGTGCTTTCGACCTCGTTGACGATGCGCAATGTCACTTCCGCATCGCCGGCATGATGGGCGCCGCTCAATGCGGCCTCGGCCCAGCGGCGCAGTTCGCTTGCATCGGGCAGCCCGGGCATATCCAGGGCGATTTGCAGATCCAGTTCCAGGCTCATGGGGCGGGATTATCCTGTTCGTAACGGGCATAGGCGGCGACGATCCGTTGCACCAGGGGATGGCGCACCACGTCGCGGGCATTGAACGTGGTCATGCTGATGCCTTCCACATCCTTGAGGACCTGCAGCACCTGACGCAGGCCCGAGGGCACATGGCGCGGCAGGTCGACCTGGGTGATATCACCAGTGACCACGGCCGTCGAGCCAAAGCCGATACGGGTGAGGAACATTTTCATCTGTTCCACCGTGGTGTTCTGCGCTTCGTCGAGGATGATGAAGGCGTCGTTCAGGGTACGGCCGCGCATGTAGGCCAGCGGCGCGACTTCGATGATATTGCGCTCGATCAGCTTGGCGACCCGCTCGAAGCCGAACATCTCATACAGGGCATCGTAGAGCGGGCGCAGATAGGGGTCGATTTTCTGTGCCAGATCGCCGGGCAGAAAACCCAGGCGCTCACCGGCTTCCACTGCCGGCCGCACCAGCACCAGCCGGCGCACGGTGTTGCTCTCCAGGGCATCGACCGCACAGGCCACCGCCAGATAGGTCTTGCCGGTGCCGGCCGGACCGACGCCGAAATTGATGTCGTGGTGCTTGATGTTCCACAGATAGCGCTGCTGATTGGGGCCACGGCCGCGAATCGGGCCGCGCCGGGTGCGGATCAGGATCTCGTCGCCGTCGGGATCGGGATCGCTGAGCAGGGCATCGGCGCCCGCTTCCTGCAGAAACAGATGCACCTGCGCCGGCAGCAGGGTTTCCTCTTCGGTGCTGCGGTACAGCGCTTCCAGCACGGCGATGGCCACCGTGACGGCGTGCGCTTCGCCGATCACCCGGAACTGGTGGCCACGGTTGTTGATTTCTACGCCCAGGCGGCGTTCGACTTGGCGCAGATGTTCATCCAGGTGTCCGCACAGATTGGCCAGCCGGGCATTATCGGCGGGTTCGAGCAGCAGATCCTGGAAATGCGGAGCAGTGAGAGTTAGGTTCAAGGCGGCGGCAGGGTAGGGGATGGGTCAAGGGAGGTACGCAGGCGCCCGCGCAGGGAGTTGGGCAGCGCCTCGGTAATGGTGACCTCGGCGAAATGGCCGATCAGGCGCGCCGGGCCATCGAAATTCACCACGCGGTTGTTCTCGGTGCGGCCAGACAGTTGCCGCTCATCCTTGCGCGCCGGCCGATCGACCAGAACCCGCTGCACCGTGCCGACCATGGCCGCGCTGATGGCCTGGGCGCTGGCTGCGATGCGCGCCTGCAGTTCCGCCAGCCGCGCTTTCTTCACGTCCATCGGCGTGCTGTCGGGCATGCTGGCTGCGGGCGTGCCAGGCCGCGGACTGTAGATGAAGCTGAAGCTGTGGTCGAAGCCGATGGCGTCGATCAGCGCCAGAGTCGCGGCGAAATCGGCATCGCTTTCACCGGGAAAGCCAACGATGAAATCCGAAGACAGGCTGATATCGGGACGGACCGCGCGCAGCTTGCGGATTTTGGCCTGGTATTCCAGTGCGCTATGGCCGCGCTTCATCAGCGTCAGGATGCGGTCGGAGCCGCTTTGCACCGGCAGGTGCAGGTGACTGACCAGTTGCGGCACGCGCGCGTAGCTCTCGATCAGCCGGTCGGAAAATTCCACCGGATGCGAGGTGGTGTAGCGGATGCGATCAATGCCGGGCACGGCGGCGACGCATTCGATCAGCAGGGCCAGATCGGCACTGTCGCCATCCTCCATCTCGCCGCGATAGGCATTGACGTTCTGGCCGAGCAGGGTCACTTCGCGCACGCCCTGCGCGGCCAGTGCGCTCACTTCGGCGAGCACATCGGCCAATGGCCGGCTGACTTCCTCGCCGCGGGTATAGGGCACTACGCAGAAGGTGCAGTATTTGCTGCAGCCTTCCATGACCGAGACGAAGGCGGTCGGGCCCTCGGCGCGCGGTTCCGGCAGGCGATCGAACTTCTCGATTTCCGGGAAGGAAATATCCACCACTGGCCGGTGTTCGTTCCAGACTGCGGCCAGCATGTCCGGCAGGCGGTGCAGGGTTTGCGGGCCGAACACCAGATCCACATGGGGCGCACGGGCCCGCAGCGCCTCACCTTCCTGACTGGCCACGCAGCCGCCCACGCCGATCAGCACCCCGGGGCGTTGTGTCTTCAGTGTCTTCC
>DAITNL010000037.1:0-21589 GCA_036834665.1 Candidatus Competibacteraceae bacterium
GCAGCCTGCATGCCGAATGCGTGCCGGATCTGGATGCGGCCCTGGAGCGTTTCCAGGCCCGGGATGTGAATCTGCTGCGGCAGGCGGCTACCGTGCAGCCGGCTGCAGCATCACTGCCCGCATGGATTCAGCAATTACTGCTGGCCGCCGATAGTTTCCTGTTCTCCCGGCCCTTGCCGGATCTGCCCGATGGCGAATCGGTGCTTGCCGGCTATCCCTGGTTTGGCGACTGGGGCCGCGACACCATGATCGCCTTGCCGGGGCTGACGCTGGCCACGGGCCGCTACGATATCGCGCGGCGCATCCTGCGCACCTTTGCCCGCTTTGCCGATCAGGGCATGCTGCCCAATCTATTCTCCGCCGCTGGCGAGCCGCTGGCCTACAACACCGCCGATGCTGCGCTGTGGTACATCGAGGCCTGGCGCGCCTATGTAGAGGCCAGCGATGATACCGAGACCCTGACCGAGGTGTTCCCGGTGCTGCAGGAGATCATTGCCTGGCATATTTCCGGCACCCGCTATGGGATTGGCGTTGACGAGAATGACAGTCTGCTGCGCGCCGGCGAGCCGGGCCTGCAGTTGACCTGGATGGATGCGAAACTTGGCGACTGGGTGGTGACGCCGCGTATCGGCAAGCCGGTGGAAATCAACGCACTCTGGTACAACGCGCTGCTGAGCGTGGCCAGCTTTGCGCGCCGTCTGGGCCAATCGCCGATGTTCTATGCTGATCTGGCCGCCGAGGTGCGCTGCGGTTTTCGCCGCTTCGTGCGTCCCGATGGCGAGGGCCTGTTCGATGTGCTCGACGGTCCCGAGGGCGATGATGCACGGATACGTCTCAACCAGGTGCTGGCAGTCAGTCTGCATCACAGTCCGCTTGATCTGGCGGCGCGCAAGGCCGTGGTGCGGGTCTGTGGCCGCGAATTGCTGACCTCTCACGGCCTGCGCACGCTGGCGCCGCGTCACGGCGAGTTTCGTCCCTATTACCTCGGCAATCTGCAGGAGCGCGATGGTGCCTATCACCAGGGCACGGTGTGGGCCTGGCTGCTGGGGCATTACGCGTTGGCCGATTATCAGGTGCATGGTGATGCGGCCCTAGCGCAGTCCTGGCTGGAGCCGATCCGCGATCACCTGAGTGATGCCGGGCTGGGCATGGTGAGTGAAATCTTTGATGGTGCACCACCCCATCAGCCGCGCGGGACACCGGCGCAGGCCTGGTCGGTGGCCTGTACTCTGGAGGCCTGGCTGCGTCTGGAGCGGCTCAAGAACGCGCGGAATACAGCAGCGCCGGCGGCCTAGTCAGGGTTTCACCCAGAGGACGCTGCGGGCGCGTCCCGTCGTTCTCTGGGCATGAACAGCGGTTATCGGCAGGGTATGCACATCGGTGCGGGCAATGAGCGCAGCTTATGCTCTGCGCATTGGTGCGCTGCTGGATTGCAATTGGCGACGCTGTTGCGGTGATGCCGTTTACGGGTCACGCCCTGCTGGGGAACACTGACCGTATCAAGATAAGCAGCGGGATGTACTATGCAGAATTGGCGCGCCCGGCGAGACTCGAACTCACGACCTTTGGCTCCGGAGGCCAACGCTCTATCCAACTGAGCTACGGGCGCCATGAAGAGGAGCATTAGGATAACCTAATGGTACTGGTGCGTCCAGCACTGGATCATGATCCTGCCGCTGCGCGCCCCGGTCGTGCTAGCTGGTTTTCAGGCCAGCGTAAACAACGATATAATCAAGACGGTTAGCGTTGCCCCAACACGTATCAAAAGAGCAAGATCCAAATCAAAACGTTCCCGCTCGCCCCATTGACCATGACCACGCACACGCCCGCGGCCCCGTCTGTTCGGGGTCAGCAAGCGGATCCTGTGCGCAGCCAGATGCTTGGGGACGCGCGAGTCGAAAAAATGCGTTCAGTGAGGTGAGAGTGTGAATGCGCAAGTAGAAAAATCCAGTACCGTCACGTCCGTCACCCTGATTTCGGCGCTGGCCTTGCTGGCGACCGTGGTGTTTTTTGTGGCCGCCCTCATCGGCATTATCATGGCCATTCCTTCTGACGATGGTTCGCGCAAGCAGGCGGCGGCGATTGACCGCATCAAGCCTGTAGCGCGGATTGTGCTCACTGATCCCAACGCGGCGCCGCCGGTTGCAGTGGTTCTGACCGGGCCGGAGGTCTATAACAAGGTTTGCATGGCCTGCCATGCCACGGGCGCCAGTGGCGCGCCCAAGGTCGGTGCCAAGGATCTGTGGGAGCCGCGTTTTGCCCAGGGCCTGGATACGCTGGTAAGTCATGCGGTCAACGGTATTCGCGCCATGCCGGCCAAGGGCGGCAACCCGGCGCTGACCGAGACCAATATCCGCGACGCTGTCGTCTACATGCTGGCTGAAACCGGCATCAAGACCGATGCCGCTGCGCCGGCTCCGGCTGCTGAGGCCGCACCTAAGTAAGCGCTGCAGTAAGCGCTTCCCGCACTCAAAACGTATGACGTGTAAGGGCCATCTTCGGGATGGCCCTTTGTATTTGGGTCGGGGCATGTCGCGCGCGGATGGCCGCCTTAGCCTGGAGGAACGCCAATGGAAAATAACGATTCCATTATTTTGCGTAGCGGCCTGGCGATTGGCGGCATCGTTCTGCTGGCCCTGCTGAGCATGCTCAGCGCGATGTTCATTGCCGAATCCAGCAAGGGCGACGCGACCGCCATCAATCTGGCTGGCTCGCTGCGCATGCAGTCCTATCGTATTGCCACTCGTCTGCAGGATCCGGCCCATCACGCCGATCCTGCCGCTGCCGCGGTCGTCACCGGTGAAATCCAGGCGTTTGAACACCGCCTGGAACAGCTCTGGGGCACCGGCGCGATTTCTACGGCAACCGGCGATTCCCGGCATCAGATGCTCAGGAGCATCGAAAGCGCCTGGCGCGAAAAGCTGCGGCCCACCCTGCAGGCTGCGCCATCCCCAGGCTATCTGCACGAAATCGATGCCTTCGTCGCCCGGCTGGATGCCTTCGTCAAGGTGCTGGAGCAGGACAGCGAGGCCAAGATTCGCCTGCTGCGGCTGGTGCAGGGTATCGCCCTGTTTCTGACCCTGGTGCTGGCGTTTGTCGCCATGCATGAATTGCACAGCCGGGTGGTGATACCGCTGCGCGATCTGGTCGAACTGGCGCGCCGCGCCCGTCACGGCGATCTATCGGTGCGCATTCGCCACGTCGGGCACGATGAACTGGGCATGCTCGGTCAGGCGTTTAATCTGATGGCGGCGGATCTCTCAACTCTGTACGCGGATCTGGAAGCGCGGGTCGAACAGCAAACCCAGGCGCTGCGCATCAGCAACCGCTCGCTGGAACTGCTGTATCACACCACCCGCCAGCTCAGCGAATCCCGGCTGCGCGATGCCACCTATCAGGTGATTCTGAGCGAGGTGGAAAAGATGACCGGTCTAGCCTCGGTGCGGCTGTGCCTGATCGATCCCGCCACTACCCAGGCGACACGAGTGTTCACCGCCGGCACGGCGCCGGCGCCGGTGGCGTCCTTTTGTGAATACCCGCGCTGTCAGCCTTGCCTAGGCGAAGGCTTCACCCACGCGCTGGAGAGCAGCCGGCAGACTTTCTGCATCCCGGTCCGCGATCAGGATCGGCAATTCGGGGTGCTGATCGTCCGCAATGCCGATCTGAACACCAGCGCCTGGCAACTGCCGCTGCTGGAAGCGGTTGCGCGCAATCTTGCCGCTGCGCTGTATGTCAATGAGCAGGCTGAACAGGTCCAGCGCCTGGCGCTGCTGGAAGAGCGCAATGCCATGGCCCGTGATCTGCACGACTCCCTGGCGCAGGCCCTGTCCTATCTGAAAATCCAGGTCAGCCGCCTGCAAACCTCGGCCAGCGGCGCGGCCATGAGTGCGGAAACGCAGGAGATCATCGCCGAACTGCGCCAGGGCCTGAACGATGCCTATCGGCAACTGCGCGAACTGATCACCACGTTTCGCCTGAAAATGCAGCATCCACGTCTGGAGGACAGCCTGCGGGACGTGGCGCAGGAGCTCAGCCAGCGTGGCGGTGGCCTGCCGATTCAATTCGATCATACTGGCTGGACCAGCGTGCTCAATCCCAACGAGCAGATTCACCTGCTGCAGATCATTCGCGAGGCTTTGAATAACGTGGTCAAGCATGCGCGGGCCACACAGGCGCGCGTTCAGCTACGCTCTTTAGAGGATGGCGAGGTGATGGTGGAGATCGACGATGACGGCATCGGCCTGCCGGATGATGCGCAAAAGACCCATCACTTTGGCCTGAGCATCATGCGCGAGCGGGCCGCTTATCTGGGCGGAACGCTGCGTTTGCACTCGCGGCCCGGTTGCGGCGTTAACGTGCATCTGCGCTTTCGGCCCGCCGCCCGGGCACAGATTTCCCCCTGAATGCCTATCGAGGTGTGCCCCATGCCCGAGGATGTGCAAACCCTTCTGATCATTGACGATCATCCCTTGATGCGCCGGGGGATTGTGCAACTGGTGGCCATGGAAAGTGCGCTGCGGCTGGTTGGCGAGGCGGGCAATGGTCAGCAGGGTTTGGCGCTGGCGCGGCAACTGCGCCCCGACCTGATCCTGCTGGATTTGAACATGCACGGTCTGAACGGCCTGGAAACCCTGAAGGCGCTCAAGGCGATCGACCCGGATAGCCGGGTGCTCATTCTCACCGTTTCCGATAGCGAGGAGGACGTGGTCGCGGCGCTGCGCCTGGGGGCGGATGGCTATCTGCTCAAGGATATGGAGCCTGAAGATGTGCTGTATTGCCTGAAAACTGCTGCGCAGGGCCGCATTGCGCTGGGCGAGCGGGTGGCGGTCATCCTGGCCAATGCCCTGCGCCATGAGATCCAGCCCAAGCCGTTCGAGAGCATCCACCTGACCGAGCGTGAGCGGGAGACGCTGGAGCTGATCGCCGCCGGCTACAGCAACAAGTTGATTGCCCGGCAATTGAAAATTGCCGAGGGCACCGTCAAGGTGCATGTCAAGCACCTGCTGCACAAGCTGAACCTGGGCTCGCGGGTAGAGGCAGCGGTCTGGGCAGTCACCCATCTCGGCGAGGGCGCTCATCGCTGAGCAGGGGCTCAGGTGGCTGCGGGAATGCCGCTTCCAGCCGGGCCAGTTCCGCTGGCGTGTTGACGTTGCAAAACAGCGCTGGCCAGTCGGCAAAATCCACCGGCGCCGGCTGATAATGCTGGAGCCAGCGTCCGACGCCACCATGGCCCTGCGCCAGCCAGGATCGTAAATCCTCGTACAGGGTGACCGGCAGCAGAGCAAAGACCGGCTGCCAGCCGGCCGCGTTCCGGGCAACGCTGAGCGTCGCGCCAAACCGGTTCCGCGCCGCCCACATGCGCGCTGCATAGTCGGGCGGCAGGAAGGGTGAATCGCAGGGCGCGGTCAGGATCCACGGTGTCCTGGCAGCGTCCATGGCAGCCAGAATCCCGGCCAGCGGTCCGCGAAAGCGGCAGTCGGGTGGATCGCTGATCACCCGATAGCCCAACGCGCCATAGCGATCCGGATGGCGATTGGCGCTGATCAGCAGTTCCGCAACCTGGGGCCGCAGGCGGCGCAGACCTTGGACAATCAGCGGCGCGCCGGCCAATGGCAGCAGGCCCTTATCCTGCCCACCCATGCGCTCAGCGCGCCCACCGGCCAACAGGACACCGGTGATGGCGGCCATGTCCGATGTTGCAGGGTCGGGCCAGCCGGTCGCTATTGTTGAATCGTCCATAACATCTCCGGTTTTTCGAGTTACTCCTACGGGATTATTCCAGCATGATTACAGACCGGCCCATCATGGAGCCATGGAATTAAATCCCACCAGAAACAGTTTATTAAGCGCACAGCGCGCCTACCTCGAAAGAGGTAATCCACATGCTGAATCGCGTCAGCCCTGCCAATAAGCCTGATTTTTACAGGTTATAAGCGGTTGTAGCATCGGACCCCGGGTATGAAAAACGGAGTTCGCATGGCTACGACGCTGCAAAAAAAACAGATTTCCGTCTTGACCCTGAACACCATGGCTTTCGCGGTTAATTTCGCCGTATGGGTGATGTTTTCTGTGATTGGCATCAAGATCAAGGCCGAACTGAATCTCAATGAAACCGAATTTGGCCTGTTGGTCGCAACGCCTATTCTGACCGGCTCTCTGGTGCGTCTGCCCCTGGGCATTCTCACGGATCGCTATGGCGGGCGGATCATCTTTTTCATACAAATGCTGCTGGTGGCGATTCCGACCTGGCTGCTGTCCTACGCCACTGAATATTGGCAATATCTGGTACTGGGATTGTTTGTAGGTCTGGCCGGCGGTTCATTCGCGGTGGGTATTGCCTATACTTCGGCCTGGTTCAGCAAAGAGCGGCAGGGGACGGCAATGGGTATTTTCGGCGCGGGCAACGCTGGATCATCGCTGACCAAATTTATCGCGCCGCTGATCATTGCCTCGTTTGGTGCCTGGCAAATGGTGCCCAAGGTCTACGCAGTGGCGCTGGTGGTGATGGCGCTGCTGTTTTGGCTGTTCACCTATACTGACCCGCTGCATGAAAAGGGCGCGGATCAGAATCGCGTCCGGCCAAGCCTTGGTCAGCAGCTCTTGCCGTTGCTGGATGCACGGGTCTGGCGCTTCGGCCTGGCCTATTCCTTCGTCTTTGGCGGTTTCGTGGCGCTGGCGCTGTGGCTGCCCAAGTATTACGTCGGCGAATACGGTCTGCCGCTGGCTACCGCCGCCTTTTTGACCATCTTCTTCGATTTGCCTTCGGGTGCGATTCGCGCGCTGGGCGGCTGGGCTTCCGACAAGTGGGGTGGCAATACCGTCACCTGGTGGGTGCTGTGGATCAGCCTGCTGTGCCTGTTCCTGCTCAGCTATCCGCCGACCACGCTGATCATCCACGGCATCAAGGGTGAAGTGTCGCTCAATCTGGCCACCGGCATCGTGCTGTTCACGGTGCTGGTCTTCCTGGTCGGTCTGGCGCAGGGCTTTGGCAAGGCCAGCGTCTACCGCAGTCTGGCCGATCATTATCCAAACCAGATGGGCGTGGTCGGTGGCATCGTCGGCCTGATTGGCGGCCTGGGCGGTTTTGTGCTGCCGATCATGTTCGGGGTCGCCGCAGATGCCGTCGGGGTGCGCAGCAGTTGCTTCATGCTCATGTTCCTGCTGGTGGTGGTCACCATGCTCTGGACCTGGGTGGCCGAGAAGAACGAGCGCGAGGCTATTCTGGGTCGCCATGCCGAGGCGCGTGCCGAGCTGGAACAGGCCGAGCTGATCGAACATGCGCGGCCGCGTCGGCATCTGCTGGTCGACTGGCGGCCCGATGACGAGAGCTTCTGGGAGCAGACCGGGCGCGCCATTGCCAATCGCAACCTGTGGCTCTCGATGCCGGCGCTGCTGCTGGCCTTCGCGGTCTGGGTGGTGTGGAGCGTGATTGTGGTCAGGCTGCCGCAGGTCGGTTTCCAATTCACTTCGAATCAGTTGTTCTGGCTGGCGGCTTTGCCGGGCCTGTCCGGAGCCTTCTTCCGGGTGCTGTATGCCTTTGTGGTGCCGATCTTCGGCGGGCGCAACTGGACGGTGTTTAGCACCGCGCTGCTGCTGCTGCCGACCTTGTGGATCGGTGTAGCGGTGCAGGACCCGAATACCCACTATGCGGTGTTCGTGGTCATTGCCCTGTTGTGCGGACTGGGAGCGGGCAATTTCTCCTCCAGCATGGCCAATATCAGTTTCTTCTATCCGCAGCGCCTGCAGGGCACCGCGCTGGGCCTGAACGCCGGCATCGGCAATCTCGGCGTCGGACTGGCACAGTTCATTGTTCCTCTTGCCATTTACAGTGGCGCGTTGCTGATTCTGGGCGGCGAAGCGCAGACCCTGCGCGAGGCGAACGGCGGCACTACGCTGATCTGGCTGCAGAACGCCGGTTTCATCTGGGTGCCGTTCATCCTCCTCGCAGCATTGGCTGCTTGGTTTGGCATGGACAACATCGCTACGGTCAAGGCCGGTTTCGCCGAGCAGGTGGCGATCATGAAGCATCCGCAGCAATGGCGGATGAGCGTGCTGTACACCGGCACCTTCGGTTCATTCATCGGTCTGGCTGCCGGGTTTCCGATGCTGGTCAATACCCTGTTTCCGGGCGTCGATGCAGTCCAGTTCGCATTTGTCGGGCCACTGCTGGCGGCGCTGGTACGCCCGGTTGGCGGCTGGCTGGCCGATCAGCGCGGTGGCGCCATGATCAGCGTCTGGAGTTTTCTGGTCATGGCTGGCGCGACGCTGCTGGCAATCCCATTCCTGCCCGGCGCGAGTGGTGGCGGCAGTGTGGCCGGTTTCATGCTGATGTTCCTGATCCTGTTTCTAGCCGCCGGAATCGGTAACGGCTCCACCTTCCGCATGATTCCCATCCTGTTCCGCACCCTGCGCGAACAGCAGGTGGCCGGGCAGGACGCAGCCGCTCTGGAGCAGGCGCGCCGCATCGCTGCTACCGAAGCCGCGGCAACCCTGGGCTTCAGTTCAGCGGTTGCAGCCTTTGGCGGTTTCTTTATCCCCATCGCCTATGGCGCCTCGTTTGATCTGAGCGGCGGCCCCGGCGGTGCACTGTTGTTCTTCAGCCTGTTCTACTTGGTCTGCCTGGGCTTGACTTGGCACGGCTATGCCCGCAAAGGTGCGGCGTTGCCCTGCTGAAACAGTGTCCGACTCGCTAGCGGTAAGGCTGTGTATCTGCATGTATGGCGCAGATCACTGACTTACCGCTGCCCGGATTGCTGCAGATCCATCCGGGTCTTTTGTTTGGGAAAGTGCGAGTAAAACTGTAATAATCTACTCCGAAAGAATGAGTGATTGATGATAAAAAAACTGGTAGCACCTGAAGCTGCTTTTTTGAATCTTGGATTTCGGCCCTTCTTCTTGGGCGCGGCGATTTTTGCCGTAATCTCAATGGCATTCTGGATGGCGATCTATTCGTTCCAGAGGCCACTGCCGCTGGTTGGAGTTTCATTGTTTCAATGGCATGCGCATGCCATGATCTATGGGTTTGCCATGGCAGTAATCAGCGGATTCCTGTTGACTGCAGTTCGTAACTGGACCGGTGTGCAGACACCCTACGGTTTCCAGTTGTTGGGGCTGTTTATCTTATGGGCGCTACCGAGAATCATTGGGCTGTTTGGTACTAATCTGATTATGGTAGCAGCAGTTTGTGATCTGCTGTTTATGCTGGGTTTGATTGGTGCAGTGGTATATCCGATTGCCAAAGCCAGACAGTGGCGGCAATCGGGTATTGTCATGGTGTTAGTGTTGTTGCTGTTGGCTAATGGCTGTTTCTATCTCGGTGCTCGCGGTGTGTTTGATGAGGGCGTCCGGCTGGGAATCTATGGCGGCCTGTTTTTAATTGTTGGTCTGATCCTGCTGATAGGCCGGCGCGTGATTCCATTTTTTATTGAGGCCGGTGTGGGTTATCCGGTGAAATTGGTGAATGTTGCCTGGCTGGATCAGCTCATCATCGGGCTGTATCTGGTATTTTTAATAGCTGAAGTGGGTCTGCAACAGCGGGGATTGATTGCATTGACCGCATTGGGTTTGGCAATTGCCAATTCAGTTCGGATGGTCCGGTGGCACACGCAGGGAATCTGGAGAAAACCATTGCTATGGAGCTTATTCGTTGCGTTTGGTTTTATAAATCTGGGTTTTTTGCTCAGTGCATTCAGTGCGACTTTTAACCTGCCCAACATGATTGCCATTCATGCCTTCAGCATCGGCGGCATTGGTATTGTCACCCTGAGCATGATGGCGCGCGTTACTTTAGGTCACACTGGCAGAAGTGTGCACAATCCATCCAGATCAGTAACATTGCTATTGGCAATCATCATCGCTGCTGCAATTATCCGTGTCGTATTGCCACTGATCGCAGCCCATTATTACGCAGTTTGGGTTCTGACAGCACAACTGCTGTGGATCGCGGCATTTTTTATTTTTGTTATCGTCCACTGGTCAATGCTGACACAGCCGCGTGTTGATGGACAGTCTGGTTAACAGCCACAGTCTCGATGCAGACCTCCAATGCCGATGAGTAGACTTACCGTCCCGAAACAGGCAGGGACGGTACGCTCACGTCGGGGTAATTGACTGATAACGCGGTATGCCGCAACTTGGCCAGCAAATACTATTAGCGATGGGTGGCGGTATTCTGGCCATCAAGACATGTCGACGGTGTTGGTAGTGTTGAATGATCGGCGTCTGGCGAATCAGCTCGGATGAGAGCGGCTATATCCAGTTGTTGCATTGCGGAAATTGCATATTCCCAACGACCTTCAGCGCATAACCCAAGAATGCCACCTGTTTCATAGGCCGCGCGCGCGCTTTCAATGCAGGCAGCGCGTACCGCTTCAGCAAGAGAGTGCGGGTTAATTGGCATTTTTCGTCTCCGTGTGCATTTTGATGTGCATCTGACAAGTATTCATCACGCTGGGCATGCCAGTACTGGTGATGATTAGCGACCATCAGTCATAAGGCTGATGCCGTCTGGCTGTTTTCACCTCCGTCCATTTTCATCCTGACGCCTGCTCAGCACCCGGTTTTTCGGGTTACTCCCATGGAGTCATGCCGGCCAGAACGCAAGGGCCTTTCTGATCTGTCTATCTCATAAAAGTCATCATAATCAAATTGTTGCGGTATCTTTCCTAGTACCTCAAAAGAGGTAATCCACAGTATGAACCGGTAACTGAATACCAATAACCCTGATTTTTTTAGCAATGAGTAACCGGTAGCATTAGACATATAGCACGGGATGGGCAGGTTGTGAGTATTGACACATCGCGACCTGTTCATCTAATGCCCCCACTATTCACCGATCACTCATCGCCTATCGCCATCTTTTCTGGAGCCTGCCCCGAATGATCGAACATAATCCCCGCACTTGGCTGAGCTCATGGACTCCGGAAGATCCGGGTTTTTGGGAGTCTACTGGGAAATCAATGGCCTGGAAAACCCTGATCATCACCACCCTGAACCTGATGATGGCTTTCATCGTCTGGTTTTTGGTCAGTGCCCTAGTGGTGCGTCTGCCGAATGTCGGCTTCAAACTGAGCGCCACCGAACTGTTCTGGCTGACTGCCATGCCCGGTTTGGCCGCTGGTCTGCTGCGCACCCTGCACACTTTTCTGATACCGCTGTATGGTACCCGCCACGTTGTTACATTCTCGACCCTGTCCTTACTGATACCAGCGCTGGGTTGGTTTTACGCCGTGCAGGATCCTTCGATGCCCTATTGGGTATTGCTGACGCTGTCTTTTCTGGCGGGCCTCGGTGGCGGTAATTTCTCCTCTTTCATGCCCTCAACCAGCCTGTTTTTTCCCAAGCGCCTGCAAGGCACCGCGCTAGCGATTCAGGCTGGCATCGGCAACTTTGGCGTGAGCGTGGTGCAGTTCGTGACGCCATGGATTATCGGCTTTGCTCTGTTTGGTACGCTGGCTGGTGAACCACAGGTCTTTGTCCCTACAGCGCCCGGCGCACTTATCAGGCCGATCTGGCTGCAGAATGCTGCGCTGATTTACATACCCTTCATCATGGTATTCGCGATTGCTGCCTGGGCAATGCTGAAATCGGTGCCAGTGCGCGCCAATTTTCGCGAGCAGCTCGATATCTTTCATTTCAGCAATCGGCACGGTTTCTGGATGACCTCGCTCTATATTATGACCTTCGGTTCATTTTCCGGATTCGCAGCTACGTTTCCGCTGCTGATTAAACAGCTTTATACCGGATTGCCGGACGGTCCTGATCCACTGGCCTATGCCTTTCTTGGTCCCTTGGTCGGTGCCGCTGCACGGGTAGTGGCTGGGCCGATTTCCGACAAGTTTGGCGGCGCCATCGTTACGCATTGGTCGGGTATTGGCCTTCTGATCTGCGCGATCGCGGTCACTTTCTACACCCATCCGACTTCAATGGAGCAATTTCCGTTATTTGTTAGCTTGATGCTGGGCGTGTTCTTTTTTAGCGGTGTTGGCAACGCCAGCACCTTCAAGCAAATGCCGATGATCTTCGAGCCGCGTCAGGCTGGCGGAATCATTGGCTGGACCGCAGCAATGGCATCATTTGGCCCGTTCATTTTCGGCATGCTGATTGGATGGTCATTCGCAGCAACCGGATCACCCAACGCTTTCCTGTATGGACTGGCGCTGTTCTATATCTTCAACATTGCCATTAACTGGTGGTACTACGCCCGGAAAGGGGCGGAGAAACCGTGCTGATTATTTCTTCCCTTTTATGGGAGAGAGTGGTGAGGGTTGATCTGATAAACCTGATGCATTTTCCCACCGGCGCGTGGGAGTCTCTGAAACGAGGTCAATTATCATGAGTCATTTCCTGGACCGGCTGAATTTTTTCAAGAAAGTTACTGATACATTTTCGGGCGATCATGGTATGGTCACCAATGAGGATCGTGGCTGGGAGGACGCTTATCGCGCCCGCTGGCAGCATGACAAGATCGTGCGTTCCACCCACGGAGTTAATTGCACGGGTTCCTGCAGTTGGAAGATTTATGTCAAAAATGGCCTGGTTACTTGGGAAACCCAGCAGACCGACTATCCGCGTACCCGTGATGAATTGCCGAATCATGAACCACGCGGCTGCCCGCGCGGCGCTTCCTATAGTTGGTATCTATACAGTGCCAATCGCGTCAAATATCCAATGGTGCGCGGCCGTCTAATGAAGTTGTGGCGCGCGGCACTGGCCGAGCATCAGGATCCAGTGACCGCTTGGGCCTCGATTGTAGAGGATCCGGTTAAAGCAGCGGAATACAAGAGCAAGCGTGGTCTGGGCGGTTTCGTGCGCGCGACCTGGCAGGAAGTGAATCCATTAATTGCCGCCGCCAATGTCTACACCGCCAAAAAATATGGTCCGGATCGCATTTACGGGTTCTCACCGATTCCAGCCATGTCGATGGTTTCCTATGCCGCCGGTTCACGCTATCTGTCCCTGATTGGCGGTGCCTGCGGTTCTTTTTATGACTGGTATTGCGATTTGCCGCCTGCGTCCCCAATGGTTTGGGGTGAACAGACCGATGTGCCGGAATCAGCTGACTGGTATAACTCCACTTTCCTGATGATGTGGGGTTCGAATGTGCCACAGACGCGCACCCCGGACGCACATTTCATGACCGAGGTGCGCTATCGCGGTACCAAGACTGTAGTCATTTGCCCAGATTATTCGGAAGCCTCAAAATTCGCTGATATCTGGCTACATCCCAAGCAGGGCACTGATGCAGCGGTGGCGATGGCCATGGGTCATGTCATTTTGCGCGAATTTTATCTGGATGGTCGGTCCGATTATTTCACGGATTATGTCCGTACCAAGACCGATTTTCCAACACTGGTACTGCTGGAGCCGGGCAAGGATGGCGCTTATGTCAATAGCCGTTTCCTGCGTGCTTCCGATCTAGCCGATAATGCTGGTCAGATCAATAACCCAGAATGGAAAACCCTGGCTTTTGATGAAAAGAGCGGTCATCTGATCGTACCTAACGGCTCGATCGGCTTTCGCTGGGGTGAGAAGGAGGGCATGGTTGGCAAGTGGAATCTGGAGGCGAAGGAAGCATTAACCGGCGCTGAAACTCAACTCAGGCTGTCCGTGGCGGAAATTCGCGATACCGTTGTCCCGGTCGCATTCCCCTATTTTGGTGCAACTCAGCATCCGTATTTTGCCTGCACGCACCATGATCCAATTCAGATACGCCAGGTGCCGGTGAAAAAGGTTCGACTGGCCAATAATACTGAAGCCTTGGTAGCGACAGTCTACGATCTGACCTTGGCCCAATATGGCCTGGATCGTGGTTTGGGTGGCGATAATGTCGCCCTGACCTATGATGACGATGTGCCTTATACGCCGGCTTGGCAGGAGAAAATTACCGGAGTGCCGCGTGCGCAAATTATCACCGTAGCCCGTCAGTTTGCCGAGAATGCGGATAAGACGCATGGCAAATCCATGGTCATCATCGGTGCGGCCATGAACCACTGGTATCACATGGATATGAATTACCGGGGGGTTATTAACATGCTGATGATGTGCGGCTGTGTTGGCCAGAGTGGCGGTGGCTGGTCCCATTATGTTGGTCAGGAGAAGCTGCGTCCGCAAACCGGCTGGACTGCATTGGCCTTTGCGCTCGATTGGCATCGGCCGCCCCGGCATATGAATTCCACTTCATTTTGGTATATCCACAGCAGTCAATGGCGCCATGAAAAGCTATCGATGACTGAGATTCTGTCGCCACTGGTCGATCCTCAGCAATGGCAGGGTACACAGATTGATTATAACGTGCGCGCCGCGCGCATGGGCTGGCTACCGACTGCACCGCATTTTGATATCAATCCACTGCGTGTCGCGAAGGCTGCTGAAGCGGTTGGACAGTCTCCCGCAGCCTATCTGGTGGACAATCTCAAGGCTGGCAATATCGACTTTTCTTTTGCCGATCCTGACAACCCAGTCAATTTCCCGCGCAATCTATTTGTATGGCGTTCCAATTTGCTGGGTTCTTCCGGAAAGGGGCATGAATATTTCCTGAAATATCTACTCGGTACCACCCATGGTGTGCAGGGTAAGGATCTCGGTGAGGATGGTGGTGAAAAACCGCTCGAAGTCAAATGGCGACCTGGCGCCGAAGGCAAGCTCGATTTGCTGGTGACGCTGGATTTCCGCATGTCCACTACCTGCATGTATTCGGATATCGTGCTGCCAACCGCGACCTGGTATGAGAAGAATGATCTCAATACCAGTGATATGCATCCGTTTATTCATCCACTTTCAGCAGCAGTGGATCCGGCATGGGAAGCACGTACTGACTGGGATATTTTCAAGGGAATTGCCCGAACATTCTCGGAAGTTTGTATTGGTCATCTAGGAATCGAGCAGGATATTATTGCCTTGCCAACCTTGCATGACACGCCATCTGAGCTGGCCATGCCTAATGTCAGGGATTGGAAAAAAGGCGAATGCGAATTGATTCCAGGCAAGACTGCGCCTAATCTGGTCATGGTTGAGCGTGACTACCCAAATACCTATAAAAAGTTCACCTCAGTTGGTCCATTGCTGGAAAAAATTGGCAATGGTGGTAAGGGTATTAGCTGGAACACTGAACACGAGGTTTCGGCACTCGGATCATTGAATGGTACCGTGCGTGAGGCGGGTATTTCTCAGGGCCTTCCGTGCATTGAAACCGATATTGACGCCGCTGAAATGGTCATGATGTTGGCTCCGGAAACCAATGGTCATGTTGCGGTGAAAGCTTGGGCAGCATTGAGCCGGATCACCGGTCGCGACCATACCCATCTGGCTCTGCCTAAGGAGCATGAAAAGATTCGCTTCCGCGATATTCAGGCGCAGCCACGCAAGATTATTTCCTCGCCAACCTGGTCGGGATTAGAGGATGAAAAGGTCAGCTACAATGCCGGCTATACCAATGTCCACGAATTGATTCCGTGGCGTACCGTGACGGGTCGCCAGCAGTTTTATCAGGATCATCTGTGGATGCTCGGTTTTGGTGAGGCACTGTGCGCCTATCGGCCACCGGTGGATATGAAGACCGTAGCGCCCATTATGGGCAAAAAACCTAATGGTCATCAGGAGATCGTGCTGAACTTCATTACGCCGCATCAAAAATGGGGTATTCACAGCACCTACACCGATAATCTGTTGATGCTGACGTTATCGCGCGGCGGACCGATTATCTGGATATCGGAAAAGGATGCGCAAAAAGCAGGCATTGAAGATAACGACTGGATTGAGGCTTATAATCTGAATGGTGCTATTGCCGCTCGAGCGGTTGTCAGTCAGCGTGTGCCCGAGGGTATGTCGATGATGTATCACGCTCAGGAAAAGATCATCAATACACCGGGTTCGGAAATCACGGGTACCCGTGGCGGCATTCATAATTCGGTGACCCGAACGATATTAAAGCCCACGCATATGATCGGCAGCTATGCCCAACAGAGTTACGGTTTCAATTATTACGGCACCGTCGGCGCGAATCGCGATGAGTTCATCATCGTGCGCAAGATGGCCCGGATTGACTGGCTGGATGATGAGCAGACAGCCGCAACCGAGATGGCGAATCATTGAGAAAAATTGTTAACCGCAAAAGGCACGAAAGGCGCAGGGGGGGTTCATGGCGCCTTTCGTATCCTAGGTGGTGAACCAGAAGGAATCATGAGATGAAAGTACGCGCGCAAATTGCTATGGTGTTGAATCTGGACAAATGCATTGGTTGCCATACTTGTTCAGTGACCTGCAAGAATGTCTGGACTTCCCGTGATGGCATGGAATACGCCTGGTTTAATAATGTCGAAACTAAGCCCGGCGTGGGTTATCCCCATGAGTGGGAAAACCAGAAGCGCTGGAATGGCGGCTGGAAACGCGGCAAGGATGGAAAAATCGAGCTCAAGCAGGGTGGCAAGTGGCGGATTCTATCCAATATTTTTGCTAATCCTGATATGCCGGCAATTGATGATTATTATGAACCCTGGGATTACGATTATGCGCATTTGCAAAATGCGCCGGAATCCAGGGCGATGCCGGTTGCCCGACCCCGTTCCGCCATCAGCGGCGAGCGGATGCAGAAAATAAATGGTGGGCCGAATTGGGAGGAAATTCTCGGAACGGAATTCGCCAAGCGCTCTCGGGATTATAACTTCGAGAGTGTGCAGAAGGAGATTTACGGCGAGTTTGAGAATACCTTTATGATGTATTTGCCTCGCTTATGCGAGCATTGTCTGAATCCAGCCTGTGTCGCATCCTGTCCATCGGGCGCGATCTATAAGCGCGAGGAAGATGGCATTGTGCTGATTGATCAGGACAAGTGCCGGGGCTGGCGGATGTGTGTTTCCGGCTGTCCTTATAAGAAGATTTACTATAATTGGAATACCGGAAAGTCAGAAAAATGTATTTTCTGTTATCCGCGTATTGAATCCGGTCAGCCGACGGTTTGTTCGGAAACCTGTGTCGGCCGTATCCGCTATCTTGGTGTGCTGCTGTATGACGCTGACCGGATTGAGCGGGCTGCCAGTGTCGCCGATGAGCAGAGCCTTTATCAGGCGCAACTTGATTTATTCCTCGATCCATTTAGTCCGACTGTGCAGGCGGAAGCACGCGAAGCCGGTATTCCAGAGGCATGGTTGCAGGCAGCCCAAGATTCTCCGGTTTACAGGATGGCGATTGATTGGAAGATTGCGTTCCCGCTGCATCCTGAATATCGAACTCTGCCTATGGTGTGGTATGTGCCGGCCCTGTCGCCGATTCAGGCTCGCGCCGAAGCCGGTCAGATTGGCATGAATGGCATTATTCCCGATGTGGGTTCATTGCGGATTCCGCTGCGTTATCTGGCTAACCTGTTAACTGCAGGCGATGAAAAACCGGTCCGGCTGGCCTTGGAGCGGATGCTGGCGATGCGTGCCTATATGCGTAGCAAGACTGTCGATGGCGAAATTCACGAGGAGTTATTGCAATCGGTGAATTTGCGGATCGATCAGGTAGAGTCGATGTATCGTTATCTGGCGATCGCCAATTACGAGGATCGTTTTGTGATTCCAACCTCGCATCGTGAATATGCCAGTGCTACCTATGATGCTTTCAGTGAGCGTGGTGGCTGTGGTTTCAGCTTTGGTAACGGCTGTTCGCCAGGCACCGATAAGACCACCCTGTTTGGCAGCAAGAAAATTACCGTTCGTCATGCTGATCCTATTCGGGTTGAACCACCAAATAAATCCTGAACATGGGAGTGAGTAGCGCACACTTTTGTTAGTTGCAAAAGTGAGTGGATACACATGAGGTGAATCGAGGTTGTATGCATAATCGATATTGCACGCTCGATGCCGCCTCATTCCACTTAAAGATTTATAAGGTAAAGTGATGAAAACACTCAAGATCCTTTCGGCGATGTTGTGCTATCCGCAGTCGGATATGCAAATGGCTCTGGATGAAATGGCTGAGGTTCTGGAGCGGGAGAATCTGCTGCCTGAACGACAGCGATGGGCAGTTCAGGACTTGATGAGGAAGATGGCGCAAACTGATTTGATGGACTTACAGGAACGCTATGTTCGTCTGTTTGATCGTGGTCGGGCGTTATCTCTGCATCTGTTCGAGCATATTCATGGAGAGTCACGGGATCGCGGTCAGGCCATGGTTGATCTGCTGCATATTTATCAACAGCATGGCTTTTCCTTGAGCGCCCGAGAACTGCCAGATTATTTACCACTGTTTTTGGAATATCTGGCACAGCGTCCATTAGCGGAAGCCTTGAATATGCTTGGTGATGCTGTGCATGTGATTGCGCTATTAGGCGCGCGTTTAGCGGAACGTGGCAGCGATTATCATGTGATCTTTGATGCCTTATCGACCTTGGTCGGTGAACCGGCTGATATAAGCGATATTCGTCAGCAGGTTGCTCAGGAGGGACCGGATCCAAGCGTGGTGAATATGGACAAGATATGGGAAGAGGAGGCGGTGACTTTTCTAGCCAGTCAGGATGGTTGCACCGGTAGAAATTTGGGACCGGATGTAGCGCAACCCTTGCAGTGGCGTTCACAGGCCACATCAGGATCATCGCCTACGTCCACCCATTGCCGCTAGCGAGTGCAAGATATCGTGTCAGTGCGCAGTCAGTGCGCATATAGAGTGGACGTGTGGTGTTTTTCTGTTTTTCAGCTTTAGAGGCTACGATCATGAATTATCTGGATGTCTTGCTATTTGGCGTTTATCCTTATGTGGCCGCTACGGTTTTTCTGCTGGGTAGCTTGGCTCGGTTTGAGCGTGATCAGTTCACCTGGAAAGCGCATTCGAGCCAGATTTTACATAAAAAGGATATGCGGCTAGCCAGCAATCTATTCCATGTTGGCATCATTTTGCTGTTTCTAGGACATTTCTTCGGCATGCTGACCCCGCCGGAAATTCTGCATGCTCTGGGAATTTCAGCCAGTGCCAAGCAGTTATTGGCTGTGGTGGCCGGAAGTATTTTTGGCCTGATCTGTTTTGCCGGATTGACGATGCTGGTACGGCGGCGTCTGACCGAGCCCCGGATCAGGGCGACCAGCAGCCGGATGGATATTGTGATTCTGTTGCTGCTTTATGTGCAATTGATTCTGGGCCTGTTGACCGTGCCGCTTTCTCTGATGCATCTGGATGGTCATAACATGCTGAATTTGATGACTTGGGCGCGTAATGTAGTGACGTTTGATCCAGTGGAAGCCGTTGCTGCGGTGGGTGATATTGGCTTTCTATTCAAGCTGCATATGGTGCTGGGTATGACCATTTTCCTGGTATTTCCCTTTAGCCGCTTGGTGCATATCTGGAGCGCGCCCGTCACCTATCCGGCCCGGCCCTATCAAATCGTGCGCCAGCGTTGAACACTCCGCTTTTACAGGCGTTTGATCACTTGATTCAGGGATAATCCATCCATGATGCCGAGCACGCCGTCGCCCGTGACGCCGCTAATAGACCGTTTCGGTCGCCAGGTCACTTATGTGCGTTTCTCGGTGACCGATCGCTGTGATCTGCGCTGTGTATATTGCATGGCGGAGCGCATGACCTTTATGCCCCATGCCCGGATACTGACGCTGGAAGAATTGGCGATACTGGGTCGGACTTTTGTTGATCTGGGCGTGCGTAAGATTCGCCTGACCGGTGGTGAACCTCTGGTACGGCGTAATGTGCTGTGGCTGTTTCGTGAACTGGGTCGCCTGCGGGAACACGGTCTGGCTGAACTGGTGATGACGACTAACGGTTCACAATTGGAACGGCTGGCCAGTGATTTAAAGGCAGCGGGTGTGGCGCGGGTTAATATCAGTCTGGATAGTCTGGACCCGGCACGCTTTCGGCGCATGACCCGCGTCGGCACACTGGAAACCGTGTTGCGCGGGATTCACGCCGCGCGGGCGGCTGGCTTTACGCGTGTCAAGCTGAATGCGGTGATTCTGAAAGACTGCAATCATGATGAAGTCACCGCCTTGGCACGCTTTGCGGTCGAGAATGATCTGGATATCAGTTATATCGAGGAAATGCCGCTGGGTGTGATGGGTGACCATGACCGTGCCCGGTTTTATTATCCGAGTGATGCCATTCGCGCGGATCTGGCCCAGACTTTTAATTTGGTGGCGACCCCGGAAAGCAGTGGCGGTCCAGCGCGCTATTACCGTATTCCCGGTACGAAGACCCGCGTCGGCTTTATTTCCCCGCATAGCCATAATTTCTGTGCTGACTGCAATCGGGTCCGGGTATCGGCAGAGGGTCGGCTGTTGCTCTGTCTGGGTCAGGAGCATTCGGTGGATTTGCGTCATGTACTGCGCGCCCATCCAGGCAATGCCGAGCGCTTGAGGCAGAGCATTATCACCGCCCTGCAGTTGAAACCGCAGGGCCATGATTTTCAGCTCGACGGTCAAGCGGTCATTCTGCGGTACATGAATCAGACCGGTGGTTAGGCGCGGGCGAAGGCGGCAATAAAGTCGCTGATCCGGTCGGGATCGGCCAGAGACAGTGCCGGCAGGTCCGGGCGGCCCTGCGCAGCGGGATCGGGTGGCGGATCGCCGGCGACGGCAATGACGTGCGGATCCCACGGAAAGCGCGGTTGCTGCTCCGGCCGGATGGGACGCCAGATTTCCAGTTTCGGATAGGCGCCGCTTTTCCAGCCTTCCACCAGCACCAGATCAACCGGCTGCAGGTGGCCGAGCAGTTCCGGCAGACCCGGTTCCGCGGCATCGCGCAGTTCGTGCCACAGCAGCCAGCGTTGGCCACTGACCAGCAGCACTTCTTCGGCGCCGGCCTGGCGATGCCGGTCGCTGTCCTTGCCCGGACTGTGCACGGCGATGTCGTGATGGCTGTGCTTGATCGTTGACACGCGCAGTCCGCGCGCCCGCAGCCGCGGCAGCAGGGCAACGATCAGGGTGGTTTTGCCGCAGCCGCTCCAGCCGCTGATACCGAGAATTTTCAATGCTGCACCTGTTATTAAATGGACGCATGAATCAATCGCCCAGGGTTGCAACCATGGCCCGGGCGGCATTGGACAGGGTGCGGCCAGTGTGGCACACCACCCCGAGCAGGCGTTGCAGGCGCAGCCCGGCGACCGCCAGCTCCACCAGTTCACTATCCAGCATGGTGCGCGGCAGCACGCTCCAGCCCAGCCCGACCACCACCATCATCTTGATGGTTTCCAGATAGTTGGTGGCGAAGGCGACCGGTGGCGCCACGCCCAGCCGCGCCAGTCCCTCCTCGATGATCAAGCGGGTGAAGGTTGCCTCGCCGGGCAGGATCGCCGGGTGCTCGCCCAGCGCTGCTGCGGCAGGTTCCGGGCCTTGCGCCAGCGGGTGCGCACGTGCCGCGACCGCGACCAGCGGATCCGGCCACAGCGGCAGAGCCTGCAGCGGTGGCGCGACGCTCGGCGGCAGGGTGATCACCGCCAGTTCCACCTCGCCGCGCAGCACCGCCGCGCAGGCAACCTCCGAATCCATAAAGCGCATATCCAGTCGCACCTGCGGATAGCGGGCGCTGAAACCGCGCAGCACCGGCGGCAGGCGATGCAGGCCGATATGGTGGCTGGTGGCCAGTACCAGCGGCCCGGTAACGCCGCCAG
>DAITNL010000038.1:0-1187 GCA_036834665.1 Candidatus Competibacteraceae bacterium
ACATGACCGTGCCCGATTTCAGCGCCCTGGTCGAACAGAATGCCGCCGCCGTAGTGAATGTAACCGTCACCAGCAAAAAATCGGTGGCGACGGTCCCGCGCGGCTTTGCCGAACTGGACGATGATAGCAGCCCGCCGTTGCCGCCCTTCTTCAGGCAATTCCCGATGCCACCGGGTGGACCGGGCGGCCAGAGCATACCTGCCCAAGGCATGGGTTCCGGGTTTATCATTGATACCAGCGGCTATATCGTCACCAATCACCACGTGATCGACGGTGCCGAACAGATTCGCGTGCGGCTCAGCGACCGGCGCGAATTTGCCGCCACAGTGGTCGGCAGCGATCCGCAATCCGATATCGCCCTGCTCAAGATTGACGCTCACGATCTGCCCACGGTCACCCTCGGCGACGCCCGCAACCTCAAGGTTGGCCAGTGGGTCTTCGCCATCGGCGCGCCGTTTGGCCTGGAACGCACCGCGACCAAGGGTATTGTCAGCGCCCTGGGTCGCGCCCTGCCCAACGATACCTATGTGCCATTTATCCAGACCGACGTACCGATCAATCCGGGTAATTCCGGTGGACCACTGTTCGACCTCAGCGGTCGGGTAGTGGGAATCAACTCGCAGATTTTCAGCCGCAGCGGTGGCTACATGGGCCTGTCGTTCGCCATTCCGGCGGACGTGGCCATGGACGTAATCACGCAACTCAAGGCTGACGGGCATGTCACCCGAGGCTGGCTGGGCATCGGCCTGCAGGAAGTTACCGCGGATCTGGCGCGGTCGTTCAATCTGGAGCAGCCGCGCGGCGCTCTGGTGGCAGAGGTCAGTGCGCAAGGTCCCGCCGCCAAGGCCGGACTGCAGGCGGGCGACATCATTGTCGGCTACGCGGGCCGCGTGATCGGCGACAGCACCGAACTGCCGCCACTGGTCGGATCCAGTCGGCCCGGCGCGCGGAAGGATCTGACCATCATCCGCGATGGCCGCGAACAAACGCTGGAAGTCACCCTCGGCACCCTGTCGGATCGGAAAACGCCCACCTTGGCGCTGAATGAACCGCCCGCCGATAATGCGCCACGCCTGAACGTCGCCGTCACCGACGTGCCCGCCAGTCCCGATCATCCCGAATCATCCGGTGGCGTACGGGTTGAGCAGCTTGCACCAGGGCCGGCCGCCAAAGCAGGCGTCAAACCG
>DAITNL010000038.1:1197-11280 GCA_036834665.1 Candidatus Competibacteraceae bacterium
TCAGCCGATCCGCGACGTCGCCCACCTGCAACAACTGGTGCGGGAATTGCCACGTGGCACGCGGGTGCCGCTGCTGGTCAAGCGCGCGCAGGGGTCACTGTATCTGGCGGTTGAAATCCCCGCTGCATGAGCGGCAAGGGGCTGATCGCCAACCCGGGCGCGCGGCATCCGGTCCACGCGCCTGAAATGACGCAGTCGATTAAAAAGCTGCTATGACTTTACGGACGACCACCAGCATTCACAGCATTTGGGCAGGCACAGCATGAGCATGAGCAGGAAAACAGGTTTTTGGTACTTCTGCATGGCGCTGCTGGCACCGTTGCCGGCGCTGGCCGAGCATGGTGGTCCGCCCGTGCCCGGTCAGCCGCTGATCATCGATGTACGCACCACCGACGAGTACCAGCAGGGCCATGTGCGCGAGGCGGTGAATATTCCCTTCGATGAAATCGCCATGCGCATCGCTGCCTTGGCGCCGGATCACGCTGCGCACATCGTGCTTTATTGCCGCAGTGGCCGCCGCGCCGGCATTGCCGAGCAGACTCTACGACAACTGGGTTATCAGCAGGTTGAAAATCAGGGCGGATTAGGCGATATGCTGCGCAATGGCTATTCGGAATGATGGAGTGGCAACATGCCAACTTACGAAGAGGAAAATTCATGACTCCATTTTTTTCTATCATTATCCCGACATTTAATTCAGAAAAAACCCTTAGTGACACATTAATAAGTGTTTCTTCACAATCAATGCGGGATTTTGAGGTCATCATTTCTGATGGTGCATCAACAGACACAACCATAAAAATAGCCGAGTCTTTTATTACAAAAATACCGCAGGTCACAATTTCCTCAAAGTCTGATTCAGGAGTCTACGATGCCGTCAACAAGGCGATAGAAATAGCATCCGGAGAATGGATATTCATTCTCGGCAGCGACGATCAATTGGCGACAGACAACACACTGGAAACTACAGCGGAATACCTTAAAAAAACAACTGAACCATTTGCCTATGGAAATGTACTGGTTCGTGGAAATTCAAGTCTGTTGTACGAGGGTCAAATATACGACGGCGAATTTACTGTTGAGAAGATTTTGCAGAAGAATATCTGCCAGCAGGCCATTTTCTATCGGCGCGATATTTTTTCCCGTCTCGGCAATTTCAACACCCGCTACCGTACATGCGCAGATTGGGATTTTGCTTTGCGCGCTGCAGCGAATTTTAATTTATATTATATGCCCATGACTATCTCGATATTCTCAGCTACCGGACTCAGTTCAAACAACAAGGATCTCGTTTTCAATAAAGACCGATTATTCCTGATCATCAGGTACTTTCGATTAAAATTATTGAAAAATGATTTTATTTCTCTTCGCTGGGAATATTATGATTTCGCCAAGGAACTCTTTAAAAAGCGCCAATTTTTCATGGGCATATCCGCGTACATGATTTATGTGATAATTGGGATCAACAGCAAAATAGCCTCGAAAAACCGGCAAAAAACCTGATTCAAAATTCGCTAGCAGTTTTTATAGGCATTCCTGCGCATACCGGTAATACTCTTTCACGACTTCAACGCCGGCGCTAAAGCGCGCGAGCTGATTGATATCAACTGAACAAGTTCATATTCAGCGAGTGAGGCTCTTGACAACCACTCTGCCAGTTTCCATATCCAAGACCGGTGATTCTTCAATCACAGGCATAGGGCCTTCCTGCTGAACCTGCTCGGGCAGCACCTCAAACCGCACTGGCCACATCAGCAATCGGCTTGCTAGACGCGCTGCCGGTTCCACCGCACCGCTAGTGAAATAGCGCTCGCCGCCCTTAGCTTGCGAAGCCGTCAGCCGTCCAGCTAATTCCAGCCGCCGCCGCAACTGGCGCGCCACCGCCGGACTCGGATCAAGCACGCTGACTTGTGGCCCGGCCAGCTGCTCGATCAGCGGGATCAGAAACGGATAGTGCGTGCAGCCCAGCACCAGGGTATCAGCGCCCTCGGCCAGCAGCGGAGCCAGATAGCGATCCAGTAGCGCACGCGGGCGTGGACCGTCCAGGTCGCCATGCTCGACGCAGTCGGCCAGACCCGGACAGGGCTGCACCAGCACCCGCGCCCGGTGAACATGCTGGTCAAGCAGGGCAGCGAATTTGTCACTGCGCACGGTGTTACCAGTCGCCAGGATACCGACCACGCCCGAGCGGGTCACCGCCACCGCCGGCTTGACCGCAGGTTCAATACCGATGATCGGCACAGCAAACTGCGCGCGCAACCGGGCAATCGCTGCCGCCGTCGCCGTGTTGCAGGCCACGACCACGGCCTTTGCGCCCTGTTCCAGCAGGAAAGCTGTGATGGCCAGCGAGCGTCGCACCACGAATTCAGTCGGCTTGTTACCGTAGGGCGCATGGCCCGAATCGGCCACGTACAGTAATTCCTCGTGGGGCAGATCAGTGCGAATCCGCCGCAGTACCGACAATCCGCCCACGCCGGAGTCGAACACGCCTATCGGCCCATCACTATTGCTCATTGCTTGACTAACCCACATGACCGGCCTAAGCACCGTGATCGGTCATTGTAAAGCGGCCCGGACTGCGATTCATCATGCCCGCTAGCGCACGCCGGTGAGATAATCAGCGCTGACCAAATCATCCCCACTTGCCGAGGCTTGCCATGCACCGCATCACCATTCTGGGCGCCGGCTTTGCCGCACTGACTGCTTTGCAGCGTATTCGCGCCCAGGCGCCGACTGCCGAGATCACCCTGGTCGCGCCACATGCCGAATTCCTGTTTTATCCCAGTCTGATCTGGATTCCCAGCGGCCTGCGGCGCGGCGCGGATTTGCAGATCGACCTGCGACCCTTCCTGGCGCGGCAGCGCGTGCATTGGCATCCGGGCACGGTGACCGGGCTGGCCAATGGTGGCCGTCAGGTGCTGACCGACACCGGCATGATCGACAACGATGGCCTGATCATCGCCAGCGGTGGCCGTTTCCTGAAACGCCTGCCCGGCATCGAGCATGCGCTGATTCCCTGTGAGGGTCTGGCCAGCGCCGAGGCAATCCGCGACCGTCTGCAGGCTCTGGAAGGCGGCACCCTCGCTATCGGTTTCGCCGGCAACCCGAATGAACCGGCTGCGGTGCGCGGCGGACCGATGTTCGAGTTCCTGTTTGGCATCGACCGCCTGCTGCGCCAGCAGGGTCGCCGTGAACGCTTCAAGCTGGTGTTCTTCAGCCCCGCCGAACAGCCCGGCCAGCGCATGGGACCGCCAGCAGTGGCGCGCCTGTTGCGGATGATGGCCGAGCAGGGCATCGAAACCCGCTTGGGCCACAAACTGGTGCGTTTTACGACTGATCAGGTGGTCACCGAAGGCGGGGCGTTCGCCGCCGATCTGATCCTGTTCATGCCCGGAATGACCGGTCCGGCCTGGCTGGCGCAGAGCGAGCTGCCGCAATCGCCCGGTGGCATGATCCGCGCTGATGCGCAATGCCGTGTACCGGGCTGGGAGCGCGTCTATGTGGCCGGCGATTCCGGCAGCTTTCCCGGACCGGAGTGGATGCCCAAACAGGCGCATATCGCCGATCTGCAGGCCCGCGCCGCCGCTGCCAACCTGCTGGCGGAACTGGCCGGCCAGACCCCGAACGCGACCTTTAAGACCGAACTGATCTGCATTGTCGATATGCTTGATCGCGGCATGCTGATCTGGCGCACGCCGGAGCGGTTGCTCACCCTGCCACCCATGCGGCTTGGTCATCAGGCCAAGCGTTTCTTCGAGTGGTGGTATCTGCGCCAGTATCGCTAGCTGTCAGCAGGCGCGCTAAAAAACTGAACCTTGCCGCGCCCGTTCTGTTTGGCCCGGTACATGGCCTGATCGGCGTGCCGCAACAGGGTGTCGGGATCATGGCCATCATCGGGATACAGGGCGACGCCGATACTCGATGACACCGCGACCGTCTGAGTATTATCCAGCGCATGGGGCTGGGACAGGATTCGGCTGACCCGTTCCAGAATGCGCGTGCACTCCAGCCGCGATCCCAACCCGGCCAGCAGCAGCACAAACTCATCGCCTCCCAGACGACACACCGTGTCCGGGGCACGCACCGCAGATTCCAGGCGCCGCGCCAATTCGATCAGCAGCCGGTCGCCATTCTTGTGACCATGACAATCGTTGACCGGCTTGAATCCATCCAGATCCAGATAGCAAACTGCGGTCCTGTGCCGTTCACGGTCCGATCGCGTAATCGCCTGGCGCATGCGATCAAACAGCAACAGGCGGTTGGGCAAGCCGGTCAAGGCATCATGGTAGGCCAGATGTTCAAGCTGACGTTGCTCGCGATGCAGGACGACCGCCATATGATTGAAGGAGGCAGCCAGTTGGCCAATCTCGTCCAGGCGATTCACCTGCACCCGTTCTCCTTCCGGCCCCTCAGTGGCGATGCGGCGCGCGGCCTCGTTCAAGGCAATCAGCGGCGCCGCCAGATGACGCGCCAGCCGCCGCGACACCAGCAAGGCCAGGAGAATCAGTGCCAGGGTACCGAGGCCGTATCCGGTCAGCAAATAGGCCGATCCTGCCAGCGGATCAAACAGCGTGTGCAAAGTCACTTGCAGTTTGAGATGCTGAAACGGCGATTGCGCAAACAGAAACCGGGTCAGGTCCGACGGCCCCGGCGTCGTTGTGGCAGGGTGCCCGTCCTGTTGGGCATAGAGCAGCCGGCCATCGACCCGGTGCAGCAGCAGCGTACTTTTGGGCGCGCTCAGGCTGGGATCATCCAGCAGGGCGCGCAAATCGAGCGCCGCTACCAGATAACCCTCGACGCGATTGGTGCCCGGATAGCGCACCGGCTGAAACAGCAGCGCCCGCAGGGACGACAGGCCTGGGTCGAGATCCAGATCCAGGATCACCTGGGGCTGTTCGTTCTCAAGCACCGCCAGCGCCGGTGACGATCCAGGGAAACAGCCCAGTGCATCATAGGTCTGCCCGGCCAGTGGCTTACCCTCGAAATCACACAGCACCGGCCCCTGAGCCTCGGGTACCGAAAAATGGTGACTGGCAAAAAACGGCTGCAGATACACATCACGGCCACTGGAATCCAGCAGCGCCGTCGGCACGATCGGATTCGCGGCCAGGTTTTCCATCTCTCGCGACAGGGACTGTTGCGCATTTTCCAGGCGCATCGCGACCTGGACGAGACGATTGTGCAGGTTTTCGCGCTGGTGATATTGGATGATCAGCAGGCTGGCGACAAACGACACCGCACCAAACAGCAGACAGATGCCCACAATCGCTGCCACGGAGTACAGCGCGATGCGCCGCTCCAGGGTCACGCTCATCCAGCGCTGTCCGCGTTCCAGTAGTGTCATGTCAGCGAGGTGCAGTACCGATGCGCTCGATGGCGCCATCTGCGGCATAGCGCGCCATGAACACATCCTCCAGCACCAGCGCCTCATGACGATCCGGCGCAAAGGGGCGGGCATAATATTTGATCAGGCCACGGTAGTCGCTCACCTGCTCCAGGGCATCACGCACTGCGGCGCGCTCGATCGAGCCGGCGCGGTCAATGGCCCGGGCCAGAATCCACACCAGATCATAGGCCTGGGCTACGCCCACCGGTGCTTCGATGCGCCGCGGAGCGTCGATGCCACGCTGCCGGATGGCGGCGATGACATGCATCGCCACCGGGTCGCGCGCATCCAGGAAGGAATAGGTTTGTACGACGCTGAAATCGACTGCCGCCAGCACTGCCGCGCCGGTGTTTTCAAAGAAGGTGCCGCCGGTAATACCCCAGTGGCTGAAGATCGGCAGTCGCTGTTCCACCGGCAGTGCCGCGACCTCACGCACCAGTAACGCACCCTCACGATCATTGGCTACCAGAATGATGGCGTCGGCACCGGCCGCGCGCAGCACCTGGTACTTCTCCAGCATGGACGCCTCGCCCCAGTTGTACCACTGCACACCGGCCAGTTGCAGAGCAGAGCGGGCCTGCACCACGGCCTGCGCGGCGCGTTGGCTGCTGCGCCCCCACTCGGTATTGGGCAGCAGCAACCCGATCCGCTGCCGGCCAGCCCGCTCAGCGGCGCTAATCATGACCTGCAGCGCCCAACTGTCACGCAGAGACAGGCGGAATACATAGCTGGGCTTGTACGGGTGATCGGTGATCGGGTCGGCCGCCGCCCAAGGATCGAGCAGCGGCAGCTTGAGTTCGTGAATCACCGGCAGCGCCTCGACGACGACCGGACTGAACTTGCCGGTCAGGACGGCAACCACACGCGGATCGGCGGCAAACTCGCGCAGGTTGCGAATCGAGCGCGCCGGTACCGAGCGATTGTCCTTCTCGACCAGCATCAGCGGCCGGCCGCCGAGCAGGCCACCGCTGGCGTTCAGCTCATCGATGGCAATCTGGGCGCCCAGACGGATCGCCTGCGCCGAGGTGCTGCCGGTAACGCCAAATTCGGCATCGATGCCGATCAGAATCGGCGCTGGCGTGGACTGGGCATGCACGGCGCCCGCTAGGATCAGCAGCAGAATGCTGGCCAGGCATTTCAGTATGAACCCCATCCGCATTCACCTTCCCGAGATGAACATTACGTCTGAGCACGGCGCGGCTGCGTTCATACCACTCCCGTGGTGGCGAACAGGCGCGCGATGCGCTCCTGGATCGCGGCGGCCGCCGCATGCGGATCGGGTGCCTGACGAATGGGCCGACCGATCACGATATGATCCGCGCCACTCAGGAAGGCATCCTCGACATCCAGTGTGCGCTTCTGGTCATCGGCTGGACGGTTGAGCACCGGGCGAATCCCGGGTGTGATCACCAGCAGCTTATCGCCGAGATTTCGGCGCAGTTCGGCCGCTTCCAGACCCGAGGAAATCACGCCGCGACAACCGATTTCCAGCGCGCGCCGCGCCCGCGACAGCACCAGCGTTTTCGGATCACAGGCGAAACCGAGATCGTTCAGATCGGCCTGATCCAGGCTGGTCAGGGCTGTCACCGCCAGAATACCCAGATCGCCACCCTGTTCTCCGGCGGCTTCCACCGCCGCGCGTAGAATGGCATCGTTGCCATGCACGGTGGCCACACTGGCGCCGTGGGGCGCAAGCTGGCGCACGGCAGCGCGCACGGTTTCCGGCACATCGAAGAACTTCAGATCAACGAATACCTTCTTGTCACGGGCACGCAGCCAGTCCAGCAGCTCGAAATAGCCGCCGGCCATGAACAGTTCCAGGCCGATTTTGTAAAAGGTCACTGCATCACCCAGGGTCTCGACCAAAGCGCGCGCCGCGCCGGGGCCGGGTACATCGAGTGCGAAAATCAGCCGGTCAGCGACGGGAATGGTTTTTTGTGACAGCAGGCAGGTATCGTGGGTCATCGTGGGCTTACTCGGGCAAATTGGCTTCTTCAATAGCGTCCAGAACCGGAATGCTGGGCTTGCTGTGGCAGCGCGCCATCAGATCGGTGCTGAATTTCTCCATAGCGTTCAGATCCATGCGCCGGGCACCAGAAAAGCCGCTGCGATAGCCATCGAGCCAGGTCAGCAGCACGCCGGCTTCCTTGACCGAACGTTTTTCGAGATTCTGCAGGAATTCCCCACAGCTCATGCTATTTAAATCGAGAACGCGGGGCAGCTTCTTACCTGCGACCGGCGGTGGCGCGGCCAGGCCCATGCTCATCGTACCCAGCAGTACGGCAACGATGACAGGCAGGGGTGGGCGTGACATGGGTATCTCCGGCAGACTTCCAGACGCGACGAATCCCGCGCCGGGCGATAAATGAACGTCGGCTAGTGTGCTAGCCTTGCAGCGCAAAAGCTACTGCATACCCACCATGCCAGCAGCTCAATCCGGGAAAGTACATATTGTGAAACGCTTTTTCTGTGCTAGGTTTTATAGAGAAAGCGCACTTGGAACCGGTGCCCGGGGTCACGGATGCGCGGGATCAAGTACGCTATGCCGCGCCCTGGTCTTGCAGGTCGTCAGTCCTGGCGGCCGGCCGGGCATGTGCAGAGGACTGGAGGTGTATCATGTTGACTTATGAAGACTGCGTCGGTCTGACCGACCTGGACGAAGAGGAAATCGAGGCCATCGCCCAGCATGAGCATGTACCGGAAATCATCGCCGCTGAACTGGGCTGCTGTCTGGTGCATGAGCCGCAAGCGGGCGTGGGGCGAATCCGGCAAATGCTCCGCGAAGATGCCGAAGAAGCCCGCCAGCATGGCCACCCGCAGGAAGCGGTGCACTGGCAGCAGGTGCTCGACCACTTTAACGCCACCCATCCCGCGCTGCGCGAAGCAGCCTGAGTCTCGACCGTCGTCGGGTCGCGGCGCCGACCTGACCCCGGCCAGCATACCGTGCTGAATCAGCGGGCGCGGTCCTGGCTGATCTCGATGTGGAGTCCTGTCCTGCATGCGCGTGCGCACGCTCAGTTTTTTCCTGTTCATCGGCGGCGCAGGCAACGGAAACCGCACTCGATCGCTACGTTGCCCGGCCTGATTCGCATTACAGCTTCAGCGAATACCGCAGCCAGCGCGAATTCGGCTACAACGCCTACTTTCTCAAGATGACGTCCCAGCAGTGGCGCACCGCCGCCGAGGTCGACCGGCCGATCTGGGAACACGAAGTCCTGATCGTCATGCCGCAACTGGGGCTGGACAGCAGTGATACGGCGGTGCTGCTGATCGATGGCGGCGATAATGACGGCACGCTGCTCGATGAAGTGGATTCGGCAGTAGGTGCGGCGGCGGTCGCCACCGGCGCGGTGCTGGCGGTGGTGCGGCAGATCCCCAATCAACCGCTGTATTTCGCCGATGAACCCGGCCATGCGCGCAAGGAAGACGCAATTCTTGCCTACAGCCTGGACAAGGCCCTGGACACCGGCGACCCTGAATGGGCGGTGCATCTGGCAATGACCAAGGCGGCGGTGCGCGCCATGGACACGGTGCAGAGCTTCGCCGCCAGCAAGGGGAAAATCATCCGCGATTTCCTGGTGCTGGGCGGCTCCAAGCGCGGCTGGACCACCTGGCTGACTGCAGCGGTCGATCCCCGGGTCAAGGCCATCGTGCCCGCCTCGATCGATATGCCCAACCTGGGCCAGCAGTTCATCCACCACTGGGAGGCCTATGGCTTCTATGCGCCGGCGCTGAGTGATTACGTAGCCTTCGATCTGCCCTGCCGACTGCAAACCCCACAGGGCCAGGCGCTGCTGCAGGTGGTCGATCCCTACGCCTATCGCGAACGCTACACCCTGCCCAAACTGCTGCTCAACGCCACCGGCGACCAGTTCTTCGTCACCGATTCCTCGCAGCTCTATTACGCCGATCTGCCCGGTCCGAAGTGGCTGCGCTACACCCCCAACACCGATCACAAGCAGAGCGATGATACGGTCATCAAGGCCCTGCCATGGATCGATGACATTCTCGATAACAAGACCAGCCCAGGCATCGAATGGAAGCTGACCCGGCGCGGCGCCCTGTGGGTGCGCACCTCGCAGCCCCCTAAATCAGTACGGCTGTGGCAGGCCAGTAATCCGGATGCACGCGATTTTCGCTTGGAAACGCTCGGCCCGGCCTGGACCAGCCAAACCCTGCAGGCCCGCGCCAACGGCCTTTATGCGGCGCGGCTGCAAGCGCCAGCGCGCGGTTGGACAGCGTTCATGATCGAAGTCAGCTTCGAAACCACCGGCGCGCTGGAGCCGGAACAGGTCTACACCACCGGTGGCCAGATTTTCCCCGATACGCTGCCCCATGCAGGCAGCGCCTGCCGCTAGTGCTCGCGCTCGCGCAGTTCCCGCCGCAGCATCTTGCCCGCCGCCGAAATTGGCAGAGCCGTCACGAATTCGACCGTGTGCGGTATCTTGTAGCGGGCCAGGTGTTCGCCAAGATGCGCCAATAATTCCCCGGCACTGACGTTCTGCTCTGGCTTGCAGATCACGAAGGCCTTGCCGACCTCGCCCCACTTCGCATCGGGCACGCCGACCACCGCGCACTGAAACACCGCCGGGTGTCGGTACAGCGCCGCTTCGATTTCGGCCGGATAGACGTTCTCGCCGCCGGAGATGAACATGTCCTTGAGCCGGTCAACGATGTAGAAATAGCCCTCAGCATCG
>DAITNL010000038.1:11290-12185 GCA_036834665.1 Candidatus Competibacteraceae bacterium
GCATCGTAGCGGGCCAGATCGCCGGTGTGGAACCAGCCGGCAGCGTCGATCACGTCCGCCCAGGCCGCGGCGTTGTTGAAATAACCCGACGCGATACTAGGACCTTTCAGCACCAGTTCGCCGACTGCGCCGGGTCCGAGTGGCCGGTTGTCGGCATCGACGACACGGGCATCGATATAGAAGTTGGGTCGGCCAATGCTGCCCGCCTTGCGAATCGCGTCTTCGGGAGCCAGCGCGAACAGACCAGGACCAAACTCGGTCATGCCGAAACCCTGCTTGAAGCGGATCCCCTTCTCGGCGGTGTACTGCTCGATCAGCGGCACCGGCAGGGGCGCGCCACCGCTGGTGCAAAAACGCAGTGAACCCAGATCGACCTCGCTCCAGGCCGCCGTCTGGGTCAGCATCTGGTACATCGCTGGCACTGCCGCGAACACCGTAGCCCGTTCACGCTCGATCAGGCGCAACACCCGATCCGCATCAAAACGTTTGAGCAGCACCGTGACGCCACCCAGAATCACCTGCGGCAGGGTGTACACGAACAGGCCGCCAACGTGGAACAGTGGAAACACGTTGACGTAAATATCGCCGCGCTGCAGGTCGTGAATCATCGTGTTCAGCGCATTCCAGGCGATCTGGCGATGGCTGATCTGCGCGCCCTTGGGCAGGCCGGTCGTGCCACCGGTGAAGACAATGGCGGCGATATCCTCCTCGACCAGGGTTTCGCAATAGCGGGGCGTGGTCGGCGCGGCATCCAGCAAATCGGCATAGTGCCGACTGCCGACAATGCCCGGACCGTTGAGGTGAATCCAATGTCGTAGCGGCGTTTCCACCCGCGCCAGCTCGGCGACGCTGTCGCGAAAGGCGTCGTCGTAGAGCAGCACGGTCGGGGTGACCC
>DAITNL010000038.1:12195-17258 GCA_036834665.1 Candidatus Competibacteraceae bacterium
GCCAGGATCTGCTGCAGCTCGCGCCAGTGCAACCGCCAGTTCAGGGCGGTATGAATCGCGCCGAGTTTGCCGCAGGCGAACAGCAGATCAAGATGCTCCACCCCGTCCTGGGCCAGGATCGCCACCCGGTCGCCATGACCAATGCCGGCCAGCTCAGCCAGAGCATTGGCCAGCCGGTTGGCGCGCTCATCCATCTGCGCATAGCTCAGGCGCAGTTCCGGAGTTTGACCGGTATCCACGATGGCGAGCGCGTCCGGACTGTAGAGCGCCCGCCGGCCCAGGTAATCGCCGATATGCATGGTGTTTGCTTCCTCACTGGAGTGGCTGATGCCGCCGCTCCCGGCCATGGCCCGCGCCGGGAACCGCCGCTGTCTCGACAGTATAGAAACCCGCCAGCGCGAAACGCGGCCGCGCCGCTCAGGGAATGCCGAGCAGCTTGTGGGTTTGCAGGCTCAGCCGCCATTGCGGATGAGCCAGACAATAGGCCACGGCGGCCTGGGTGTGGACTTCCCGTTCGGAACCGTCCAGCGGTTGCAGGAAGAAATAGCGGAAATCGAGATCGATGAAGCGCTCAGGCTGGGCTTCGGGTTCGATCTGCGGATAAACCAGCTTCAGTTCATCGCCCCGGATCAGGCGCAGGGGCGCACCCGCCTTGGGACTGACGCAAATCCAGTCGAGACCGGGCGGGGCCGGTAAAGTACCGTTGGTTTCCACCGCCACTGCGAAGCCGGCCATGTGCAGCGCTTCAATCAGCGGTGCATCCAGTTGCAACAGCGGCTCACCGCCGGTGCAGACCACATAGGGTTGCGCGCCGGGCCGGGTTGTGGCGGGCCAGTGACAGGCAATCGCCTGGGCAAGCTGCGCCGCGGTGGCGAACCTGCCACCACCGGGCCCATCGGTACCGATGAAATCGGTATCGCAGAACCGGCAGACTGCTGTAGCCCGGTCGATTTCGCGGCCGCTCCACAGATTGCAGCCGGCAAAACGGCAGAACACCGCCGGTCGCCCGGCCTGCGCGCCTTCGCCCTGCAGGGTGTAAAACAGTTCCTTGACTGCGTAGCTCATGCTGTGTCCGCGCTCAGTCCGGTGGCAACGGATCGGCCGCGCCCCAGTACAGCACCGCTCCACAACCTGGTGTCTGTTCCAGGTCGATGCGCTCCAGTGCCGGCAGCCGCCCGGCCAGAACGGTACGCATCCAGCGCAGCAGGCTGGCCGGATCGGCATCGTCCAGCCCGGCCAGGGCATCGAGCCGCCGATGGTCCAACGCGCGGTAAACCGGCTCGAAGCGTGCTTTCACCTCACCATAATCGACCGTCCAGCCCATGACCGCATCCAGCGGCGCACGCAGATGCAGGCGAATCCGGTAGCTGTGGCCATGCAGACGATGCCGGCTATCATCCGCCGGGGCGCGGCGCAGGCTCAGGGCGCTGTCGAACAGCCGTTCCTTCCAGATGCGGTACTGTGTGCCTTGATAATGACAGCCAGCGCTGGCGGTCTCGTAGACGGTCACCCAGGACAGCGCCGGCAGCGTCCTGTGCAGGCGCTGCCAGATCCAGGCCGCCAGCCGTTCGCTGGTCGGATTCTCCAAGCCGGGCAGGGTGTTCAGGCAGGCATGGTGCACTTCAGCCTGCAGCGGCGCCCAGGCCGACTCCAGGCGTTCACCATCCAGTTCCGGCTCTGTACCCGCACCGGCATGCAGGATCACCTCGAAACCATGCCCGTGCATCCGCCCGCAGGGATGCCCCGCCGGCACATTCGGCAACTGGTGTGCAGCCTCGAAGCGAAAGCGCCGCCAGCAACCGACGCGGCAAGTTGCATCCAGGGTCACCCCCTGTCCGGGAGCACTGCGCAGGCTGATGCGTTCCAGACCAGGCAGTTCGAGCCGCTCCCACAGCCAGCGTGCCAGTTCGGCATCGGTCGGTACCGGCAGATGCTCGTTGAGCAGGGCATAATCCAGCGGCGCTACCACCGCGCGCAGCCGTTCACTCAAGGCATCGCTCTCGGCACCCGGAAACGGCGCCCAATCCGGCGGCAGCAGAGCACGCACCCGAACCTGAAAGCCATGCCCGTGCAGACGACCGGCGCGATGCCCTTCGGGCAGGCCGGGAATGTGCCGGGCGGCCTCGAAGGATGCGGCGGCGCTGGTATAGACACGCTCGTTCATGGCAGATCGGTGCGGAACCGCTCCAGCAGGGGATCCGCAATCCCGGCTTCGGCAAAGCCCCGGGCACGCAGCACGCAGGCCGGGCAACTGCCACAGGGCGGGCGCTGGCCGTGATAGCAGGTGTGACTGTCGGCCAGCGCCTCCAGGGCACCCAGTTCACGCGCCATGCGCACCGTGTCGGCCTTGGATTGGTGCATCAGCGGGGTGTGCAGGGTAAAGTCGCAGTCCATGCCCAGGCTGATCGCCTGTTCCAGCGCGCTGATGGTGCCCTGCCGGCAATCGGGATAACCGCTGTAATCGGTCTGGGCGACACCGGTGACCAGATGGCGAATGCCACGCGGATAGGCATAAGCGGCGGCGAAGGTCAGGAAAATCAGATTGCGGCCGGGGACAAAGGTATTGGGCAGCGCGGTGGAGTTCTCCGCCACACCTTGCACCGCGATCCCGGGATCGGTCAGGGCATTGCCGCCGAGCGCCGCAAAGGTGTTGATCGGTAACACCGCGTGTGGCACCGCCGCGCGCGCGGCGATGGTCCGGGCGCAGTCCAGCTCGATGCGGTGACGCTGGCCATAATCGAAACTCAGCGCCTCGACCTGACCGGCGCCGAACCGGTGCAACGCCCAATACAGACAGGTGGTGGAATCCTGCCCGCCGGACAGGACGACCAGGGCACGGCTCATGGCAACGCAGCCTGCCCGCTGGCCAGCCGTACGCTGGGCTTGATGGCGATGCCACCGCGCGGGGCAAAATCGCCGCGCACTTCCAGCCATTCTGGCTGCAGCAGATCGAACAAATCGCGGGCAATGCGATTGATACTGTTCTCGCTGAACGAGCCCTGGTTGCGGAAGCTGAACAGGTACAGCTTGAGCGACTTCGACTCCACCAGCCAGCCGCGCGGGCAATAGCGGATCAGGATGCGGGCCAGATCAGGCTGGCCGGTCACCGGGCACAGGCAGGTGAACTCGGGACAGTCCAGTTCCACTTCATAAGGGTACTGCGGGTAAAGATTGGCAAAACGTTCCAGGACCTGTGGGGCGTATTCACGCGGATACTCGGTCTGGGAGTGACCCAGCAGGGTCAGGCCTTCAATGTCGGACATGGGTGGATTCCAGCGCTCGGCAACAACGGAAAGGGCGAATCATAATATGAGGCTGCGCAACTGGCGACGCTTTCGCGGCTGCGCAGCCCTGGTTTAGACCACGTCCTCACTGCGCAAGTGCACATCCGGGGCTTGCGGTCCGGGTTCCAGTTCCGGTTCGGACACGAACAGCGGGCAGGGCCGGTCGCTGGCCTGCCAGCGCTCGGCAAACTCGCCCCAGTGCGGATGGCTGTCACGACCGGCGGCCAGATAATCGAGCAGATTTTGCACGCTGGCATTATGGCTGCGTGCGCTGCTGCGGGTACTGAAATAGGCCCAGCGCAGATAAAGCACATAGGTATTGAGCACGTCGCCTTCGCAATAGCGATCGATGGCGGCGAAATCCCCGGCCTCGGCCTGCTCGGCTACCGTCGCACCCTGACCGTTCCACTTGCCCGGCAGGCCCAGGGCGCGCGCGGTTTCATCCAGACCCAGCCTGGGCGAGGCGCCAAAATCGCCGAGCACGTCCATCAGATCGCAATGCCAATTCGATTCAAAGCGGTAGTCATAGCCGTAGCGTGGATTGGTGCGGTGCCAACTGTGCGCGCTCAGGCCATGGATCAGGGAGCGCTGCTTGAGCACGGCGGCATCGAAACCGCGCCCGTTCCAGGTCACCAGTCGCGGCTGCTGCTTGTCGATCATCTGCCAGAACCGCGCGAGCAACTCGCGCTCGCTATAGTGAGTGATGCTGGCCGCGCCCAGTTTGCGCACCCGGTAGCGCTCGTATTCACCCTCGCGTTCGATCCGCGCCAGCAAAAATCCCAGGGTGATGATTTCGTTCTGGATTGGCTTGGGCAGCGTCGCCGGATCGCGATCAATGGGCAGAATCGCCACGTCGGGCCGGGTTTCGAGATCGATAACGAGCACATGCTGGGGGTTGGTCATGAGATCACCATGCGAGGGCGGCGGTACGGTTGAATTTTTCAAGCATACCTGCCTGCTACCGCGTAAGCGACCGGCTGTTCATTTGGCTGCTGTTCAGCCAGCCGTGGTTATCCTGGAAGCTTGTTCCCTCGCCTCAGGAAACCCGATGAAAACCCTGTTGACGGTCGCCACAGTCGCTACCCTTGGCTTTGCTCCCCTGCCAGCGGTCCCGGCCAGCGTGCCGCTGGCACTCGAACAATCCGCGGTGTCCCAGACCCGGGAAACCCGCCACCAGCGTGAAGAGCGTCTGCGGGTAACCCAGCGCAGCCAGGAACGCCTGGCTCGGGAAACCCGCCGCCAGCGCGAGGAGCGTCTGCGCATGGCAGCCCGCCGCACCACGGACCTGACCTAGTCGCGATAATTGGATAATTGCCGACCCCGGCGAAATGGGCAGACAGCGCCACGCGCGAGGTGATCCATGATGCGTTTTTGCCACTCTCCATCCCCGGACGTAGACCTGGCCTGTCCATGTGGCTCGGCCCAGCGCTATGCGGTCTGTTGTGGCCCCTGTCTGGCGGGCGACCTGCGACCAGTCACAGCCGAGGCCCTGATGCGCTCGCGCTACTGTGCCTATGTCCTGGGTCATGAGGATTACCTGCTGCGTACCTGGCACCCGTCTACCCGGCCGGCGCGACTGGATGACAGCACCGGGGATGCCGTGCGCTGGCTGGGCCTGAAGATTCTGCGCACAGCGGAGGGCGGCGCGGATGACCGCTGCGGAACCGTCGCTTTCGTCGCCCGCTACAAGGTCGGTGGACAGGCGCACCGGCTCAGCGAAACCAGCCGCTTTGTGCGCGAAGCCGATGGCTGGTTCTATATTGATGGCGTGATTGAACC